>CANCCF010000010.1 GCA_947374485.1 Comamonadaceae bacterium
GTAGATATGCGTTTGCGTGCTGTTGGTGAAGATACTGGTCTTAGCTTGGGCACCGATGAAGACACCCTCCGTAATGCCACCGCTTCCATTGTTGCTATCGAAGTCTGCATAAATGCCCACTGGGCCTACTGTGTCAACAAGGCGGTTTATCCCGCCGGGGTCACTGACCAAAGGCGAGGCATTCCAGGTCGGTACCGTTTGCGCCAGCGCCAGCGAATGGCAGCCCAGGGCCGCCAGGCCCCAAGCAACCGCAGACAATTTCAAATTACGTGTCTTCATGAAAATCCCCTTGTGTGACAAAAAACCCATGACCCGCTGCTACAACAGCACTTCCTTTTTGATGGATACGCAGCCGCTGCCCGCTGGCATCAGAAACACCTTCATGGACACGCCGCCATCCAGCACGGTGATGCTGGTTTTGAGCTGCCCGATGCGCTTGAGGCTGGTGAACTGCTTTGTCGCCACGGCCTCACAGGACTGCGGCCAATACAGCACGGCGTCGTAGGCAGCGCCGCAGCCATTGGCCTGGTTGGGTGCAAAGGTGGCCGTGACATAGGCCGCCGAACCCTCGGCGGGCACCTCCATGGCGACGGGAAATATGCGCTGGTCCGGCTGGCCAGCAGGCAGCATCAGCAAGGCGCCTGCCTGCGCGTTGAAACCGAGAAAGTTGGTGAGCTGGTTGATGCGGCTGGCGCAGTTCAGTACGCCTTGTTGCACCGCAGTCTGGGTGATCGTGTTGACGTTGGCGGCGGGAGCGGAAGTGGGAAGGGGTGCTTGCGCTGGAGTTTGCGCCGGGGATTGCGTTGGGGTTTGCGTCGGGGTTTGTGCCTGGGGCGAGGCCTGCATACCAAGGGCTGCCAGCAAACAGAGGAACCGGAGGGCATGCAGGCGCATAGGGTGTATCGAAGGACGTGTTCGAACTTTGTATTAATGTGTGTTCATTATGGGAATTTCAAAAAAAGTTAGTCAAGCGCACAGGCGTGCGCAACGGATGGGCGCGATCCGAGCGCTTAGAGCGAAGCCAGCAAGGGCTGCAGCACGCTGGCGCCGAGCTTGCGGGCGCGCGTGCCGCTCCAGCCCACAGCCGCATCGGGCAAATGGGCGTTGTCCTTGAAGGGCATCTCGATGGTGAAGGCCAGGCAGCCAAACTGCTGCGCAATCCAGTTGGTGGCCAGCGTGGGGTTGGCCGCACCGGGTGCGCAGCGGCCGTAGTGCACCGCGTCCTGAAAATCCGGGCAGCTCTCGGCCCAGGCGGTTTTAAACGCGTCCTCGCGCTCGGCAATACGCGGTGAGTAGCCCAGTGTGCCCTCGGAGCCCACCACAAAGTTGTAGGGCAGACCTTCGTCGCCATGCACATCCAGGCACAGGTCCAGGCCCGCGTCCAGCATCTTCTGGCGCACCACCCACACCTCGGGCGAGCGCTCCAGGCTGGGCTGCAGCCACTCGCGGTTGAGGTTGGCACCGACTGCGTTGGTGCGCAGGTTGCCCAGCACCGCGCCGTCCGGGTTCATGTTGGGCACCACGTAAAAAACGCAATGCTGCAGAAGCGTGCGCGAGACCGCGTCGCTGCCGTCCAGCAGGCGCTCCAGCAGGCCCTGCACAAACCACTCGGCCATGGTCTCGCCGGGATGCTGGCGCGCAATCACCCAGATTTTTTTGCGCTCGGCCACGGGCGTGGTGCTGTCGGCATCGGTGATACGCAAGAGCGCCATGTCACGGCCTTGCAGGCTCTGGCCCAGGTGCTGCTGTTCCACATGGGGCGAGGCACTGGCCGTGGCCAGCAGGTCCAGGTGCTGCTCCCACGAGTAGGGCTCGAAGTAGGCAAAGTAGATGCACTGGGTCTGCGGCGTGGTGCGTGCGGTGAGCACCTGGCCATCGAAGCTGCTGTCGATGCGGAACCAGTTTTGCCGGTCGTGGCTGGCCACCACGCGGTAGTCTTGCCAGCCCTTGGGGTAGGCGCACTGCCCGGCATTGAGAAACTTCAGCACCACCGGCTGGCCCGCAGCACCCTGCAGGCTGAAGTGGAACCACTGGGCAAATTCGCTGGCGTTGTCCTGGCGGATATGCAGCTGGATATCGCGCGGGTCTTGCAGGCTGATGACCTCGATGGAGCCGGAATCAAAAGCGCTGGAAATGTGCAGGGTGGTCATGCGGCCATTGTAGGGACCGCCCTGCGCCTTGCACTCCTTGGCTCTGCCGGGTCAGGTCTCCATCCAGGCCTGCACGTGGCGGCTCCAGCCCTGCACCTCGGGCATGTGGCTGCGCACGTCCAGCACTTGCAGCATGCGCCGGTCTTCATCGCGCAGCTGCTCGGGGTAGACAATTTTGGGCATGACAAACAGGGGCTTGCGCCGCTGCGGCATGCCGGGCTCAGGCCAGCCCTGGTTTTTGACCAGCAGCACCGCCGGTTTGCTGGGCAGGCGCACGCGGGCAGTGCCTTCCAGCGTGGGCACGGTGATCTCGCCACCCATGGCCCAGCGCCAGACGCTGATGGGCACGGTGACGGAGAGGCGGTTCTGGTCGAGGCGAAAGAGCGGGTGCTTTTCAATTTGAATCGTCAGCCTGAAGTTGCGCGGTAGCGCCTCGGCACCGGCACGCACGCGGATGTCGGCGGCCTGCACCACGGTGCCGTCCAGGGTGCCCGCATGGATGGGCACTTCCACCATCCAGGCATAGCGCTCGGTCTTGCCCGTGCCCTTGCAAGTGGGGCATTGCGGCGCTGCGGCCTGGAACAGACCGCGGCCCGTGCAGCGCGTGCAGGCTTCCCGCACGCTGCCGTTGATGCCTTTGACACAACCAAAAGCGGCCTCAAACAGGCTGACCCGCACGGTGCGCTGCACGCAGTCTTGCTGCGGTGTGCTGCGCACCTGGCTGGCGGAAGTGAAGCCGGTGTGCCAGTCAAATTCCTGGAAGCCCGAGGGCGCGGCAGGCGCACTGGCGGACTTGGATGGAGGCTTGTGGGCCAGCGTATCTAGGTATTGGCAGACCAGCGCATAGGCCACGTTGATGAGCTTCATACGGCTGTCGGTTTGCACACCGGCGTTGACATCCGGATGCCAACGCATGGCCAGCGCGCGGTAGGCCGCCTTGGCCTCGGCCTGGTTGGACTGTGGTGTCAATCCGAGTTCTGTGAAGGCTTGTTTGATATCCATGGTGGTGGCACCTCATGCGGCCCATGTGGGGGCTCGTTCTGGTTGGAAGGACCTCGTGCCGCTTTGCTCTGGCGTGCAGGTACGCGACATGCAAACCATGCTAGGTCAGGGCCTGCCGCCAGGTGCGTTTGAATGTTCAAACACTGACATTTGAAGAAGAGCCCACGGCGGCTCCAGACCCACCGCACGGGTGCTGCCGCCACAAAGATTTCAGGCCGGTATCAGAGCGCCTCCACCACCTTCACCAGCTGCCCTGGCTTGGGCTCGCCGCCGCCATACAGGCCGTTGACCAGGCGCAGTTGCTGTTCGGCGTTGGGCAGCATGGAGCGCCTAGCAAGCTCGACAAAACCGCCTTTGGGATAGGGCTGCAGCCGGATGGCCCAAGGCTTGGCGGCTGCGCGGTCTTGCGCGTTCAGGGCGCGAAAGCTGCCCTCGGCCACACGCAAGGCGGCGCGATTGGCCTGCAGGGTGGCGGCGTCTTTGGCAGCGGGTTGCAGCACATAGATTTTGCTGTCGGGCCCGCTCACCAGGGTGACTTCGAGCGCCTGCGTCTGGCCCTGCGCGTCCTGGCGCGCGCCGCTGAAGCGCGTGGCCTGCAGGCCGTTGAGGCTGGTGGGCTCGCTCTTGCCCTGGGTGGCTTTGAAGCCGTTGCGCAGCACCTCGGCGTGGGTTTTGCCGGCAGCGGGGGGCACCGGTTTGAGCAGCAGGGCCGCATCGCCCGCGGCATTCAGCAAGGCCAACTGGGTGGCGCCGTTTTGCACGCGCCAGCCCTCGGGCGCGGTGAGCGCAATGCCCAGACCCGTGTGGTAGAAATTGCGCCCGCGCACCAGGCCCTGGTCGGCGCTTTCGCCAAAGGACAGGCCCGCAATCACCTGGAGATAGCGCGCACGGCCGTCGTCCGCGTACTGCGTTTTTGCGTCGTACTGGTCGGCGGTTTGTTTGATTTGCTGCAGGCGCTGGTCGTTGGAAGGGTGCGAGGCCAGCCAGCCGCCACCCGTGGGTGCGGGCTTGCCCTCGGCTTTGGCCTGGTCGGCGGCAAAGCGCTCCTGGCTTTTGAGCACGGTGATCACGTCCACCATGTTGTGCGGGTCGTAGTGGTTGCGCACCAGGTACTCGGCGCCCAGACCATCGGCCTGCAGCTCCTGCTCACGCCCGTAAGAGGCGATGTAACCGGCGGCCACGGTTTGCGACACCTGGCCTGCCAGCTGCCCGGCACCCGTGATGCCCTGGCTTTCCAGTACCGCGCCCAGAACGCTGGCTGCGAACACGCCCAGGCCCGCGTGCTGCTGGCTGGTGGCACGCTGCGCGCCGTGGCGTGCGGTGACGTGGCCAATCTCATGGCCCATGACGCCGGCCAGGTCCGCCTCGCTCTCCATGTAGGCCATGATGCCGCGTGTCACATAGACATAGCCGCCGGGCAGGGCAAAGGCGTTGATTTCGGGGCTGTCGAGCACGGTAAAGTGCCATTGCAGGTTGGCGCGGTGCGACTGCGCGGCCAGCTTTTGGCCAAGGGAATTTACATAGTCCTGCACGGCCGGGTTGTTGTAGACGTTGTATTCCTTCAGGACCTGCTGGTGGCCCTTTTGGCCCTCGGCCACCTCGTCGGCCTCGCTCATGGTGGAGAACTCGCGCTGGCCGCTCACCGGGTTCACCACGGCACTGCCGCAGGCACACAACAGGCTGAGCAGCAGGGCTGCGGGCAGGAACGTCAAACGCATACAAACCTCTTTGGGAGTTACATCGGTGTGAAGGATTTTACGGAACGGCCCCGCGCGCCGACTGCTGGGCCACAAAGCCCGCGAATGCGCGCAGCAGGGGCAAATAGGCGGCTGCGTCACCCTGCAGCTGGGCCAGTGCTGCGCATATGGCCTCCAGGGTGGAGAGCTGGCCGGGCTGGTGCGCCTTGCGAATGGCATACACAGAAGCGGGCGCATCCCGCAGCGCCAGGCGCGGCAGGCTTTGCAGGGCGGGGCTTTGGTGCAGCATCTTGCGGCTCTTGCGCCAGGTGGCGTCCAGCACCACCAGGCGCAGCTTTGCAGGGTCCATGAGTTGCGCCGCATCCAAGGCTGTTGGCACGGCGTGGCTTGCGTAATCGGTGGGCGGGTAGAGCAACACGGTGTACCTGGACTCTTGCAGCAGTGCCTGCAGGGCCGGTGCGTCAAAGCCCTCGCCCACCACCATGCGGCTGTTGGCCAGGCTCAGGTGCAGCAGGCCCGCGCTGTTCTTGGCGTGCCCCACCTCCAGCGGGTGCTGCAGGATCAGGACTTCGGTAGGCTGGTCCGTGGGCGTGACCCACTGGCAGATGCACATGCGGGCCGGGCGCGCGCACACCGCGCAGCGCAGGCGGGGGTGGGCAGGCGTGGGCGGCATGCGGCGCAGTCTACCTGCGCAGAACACGTCCAATCGACGTGGCCCGGGCCGCAAAGGCCGGGCGCCGATAATCCCCACATGACTGCTAACACCCCCACCGCGCCCCTGAACACCCCAGCGGGCGCCCCCGATTTCGCCCAACTGGCCTTGTCCCCCGCCATGCTGGCCAACCTGCAGCAGCTGGGCTACGCCAGCATGACGCCGATCCAGGCTGCCAGCCTGCCCCTGGCCCTGGAGGGACGCGACCTGATAGCACAGGCCCAGACTGGCAGCGGCAAGACCGCCGCCTTCGCCCTGCCCCTGCTCTCCAAACTGAACCCGCGCTGGTTTGCCGTGCAAGCCCTGGTGCTGTGCCCCACGCGCGAACTGGCCGACCAGGTGACCTCCGAGATCCGCCGCATTGCGCGCGCCGAGGAAAACATCAAGGTCGTCACCCTGTGCGGCGGCATTGCGCTGCGCGGCCAGCGCGCCTCGCTGGAGCACGGTGCGCACATTGTGGTGGGCACGCCCGGGCGCATCATGGACCACCTGGAGCGCGGCTACCTCACGCTCGAAGGCCTGAACACCCTGGTGCTGGACGAGGCCGACCGCATGCTGGACATGGGCTTCTTCGACGACATTGCCAAGGTCATCGCGCAAGCGCCAAAGGAGCGCCAGACCCTGCTGTTCTCGGCTACTTATCCTGAGGGCATCGAGAAGCTGTCCAACCAGTTCATGCGCGCACCGCAGCGCATCACGGTGGCGGCACCCAAGGCCGACAACAAAATCGAACAACGCTTCTACCAGGTGGAGCGTCTGACGCGCCTGAAGACCGTGGGGATGTTGCTCAACCATTTCCGCCCGGTCAGCACCCTGGCTTTTTGCAACACCAAACAGCAGTGCAAGGATCTGGTGACGCTGTTGCAGGAACAGGGCTTCGCGGCATTGGCCCTGTACGGCGAGCTGGAGCAGCGCGAGCGCGACCAGGTGCTGGCCCAGTTCGCCAACCGCAGCTGTTCGGTGCTGGTGGCCACGGATGTGGCCTCGCGCGGGCTGGACATCAAGGAACTCGAAGCTGTCATCAACGTGGACATCACGCCCGACCCAGAAGTGCATGTGCACCGCGTGGGCCGCACCGGGCGCGCCGGCGAGTCCGGCCTGGCGCTCAGCCTGGCCAGCATGCACGAGATGGGTTTTGTGGGAAAGATCGAGCAGTACCAGAACACGCCTTCCGTCTGGTTCAAGCTGGAGGAATTGACTGCGGCGAGTGATCAGCCGCTGCTGCCGCCCATGGCCTGCCTGCAGATTCTGGGCGGGCGCAAGGAGAAGATTCGCCCCGGCGACGTGCTGGGCGCGCTCACCAACGACGAGGGCGGCCCGGCCTACACGCGCGAGCAGATCGGCAAGATCCAGGTCACCGAGTTCTGCACCTTTGTGGCAGTTTCACGTGAACTGGCCAAGGCGGCTTGCGCCAAGCTCAATGCGGGCAAGGTCAAGGGCAAGAGCGTGCGGGCGCGCATTTTGTAAGTTCGGTGTGTAGGGTTTATTCCTACACACGGTCCATCCATTTGCCGACTCCAGAAACCAGGGGCAATGGCTACAGTTCATTCACGCGCCAAAGTCAACAGACGGCGCTTGATCAACCGGAGTAGCCCCATGAAAGACCTAGCCTTGGACCTCAACCCCTTCAGCCTGATGATGGAGCCCGAGCTCGTGCTGCAAACCATGGAGCGCTCACAGCAGCTGCGCGGCCTGCGCCGCCACAAGCTGCGCCCGCTGGACAAGCCGCTGATCCCCTACACCAAGGAAGCCCTGGCCGCCCGTGCTGCCTTTGACGCCGCCATCGACGCAGAAGACTTCGAGGACATGGCCAACGCCTATTTGCTGAACTAGGGCCTGGCATAAAGCATTGGCATAAGATGGGCGCATGCGCTCTCTTTACCGTGAATTTTCAGCCCAGTCCGAGATCGATGCCCAGTACAACCCGTCGATCCCCCTGCCCGACCCGAACGCGCCGGGCAGGCATTTTGTAGCAACTGCAGAACGTGCCCGCGCCACCCTGCCCCGCGTGCTGGACGTGCCCTACGGCCCCACGCTGGAAGAGACGCTGGACATCTTTCCCGCGGCACTTGCCAAGGCCCCGGTGTTTGTCTTCATCCACGGCGGCTATTGGCGCGCGCTCTCCAGCAAGACCTTCAGCGGCGTGGCGCTGGGTCTGCAGGCGCGCGGCATCACCACGGTGGTGATCAACTACGCACTGTGCCCGCGCGTGACCATCGACGAAATCGTGCGCCAGACCCGTGCCGCCCTGGCCTGGACCTTGCGCAACATCCAGACCTATGGCGGTGACCCGGCGCGCGTGGCCATTGGCGGCCATTCGGCGGGTGGGCACCTGACTGCCATGGCCCTGCAAACCGAATGGGCAGCAGACTACGGCCTGCCGCAGGACCCATTTGTAGCCGCAATGCCCTTCAGCGGTCTGTATGACATCGAGCCGCTGCGCTACAGCTATCTGCAACCCGCCATTCAATTGGACGACGGCATCATCCGCCGCAACTCACCCGCCTTTTCCGTGCGGCCCTGCAAAACGCCGTTGTGGATTACCTGGGGGGGCGCCGAGACCCGTGAGTTTGCGCGCCAGTCCGCGCTCTACCACCAGGCCTGGCTGGCAGCGGGCAATGCGGCGGAGCTGCGCGCGGTGCCCGACGCCAACCACTTCACGGTGATCAGCGGACTGGAGGACGCCAACAGCGAAGTGTGCAACTGGTTGGCGGACAAATTGGCGGCTTGAGTGCTTGCGATCCCTTTGGCACCGCAGCGGCCCAGACCCGGCGTGCCGCGCCTGTGCAGGGTGCTCGCCATCGCCCTGTGCGCACTGTTGCTGCAGGCCTGCAGTGCAGTCCAATTTGCCTCCCAGCAAGCGCCTACCGCGCTGCTGTGGCAGGCCGATAACCACCTCGATCTGAACAGCCGGCAGGAGGCGCGGCTCAAGGCCGACCTGGCAGCATTCCTTGCCTGGCACCGCAAGACCCAGCTACCGGTGTACGCGGAAGTCTTGGCTAAGACCCGGCCGCAGCTGACGCGGGATCTGTCTGCGGCGCAAAGCTGTTCGGCATGGTCCGAAGCCAAGGCGCAGTTGCAGCCGACGTTAGCGCAGCGGGCGCGGGCGGTTGCAGCGGTGAAGGGTTATGGGGACGACCTGGTAGGGCTGGCTTTGGCATCTTCCGGCTAGGCCAAAGCGGGGCGGCCGGGCGCAGGGAGGGCGGCAGGCACGGGTTCACAGGGCCCTCGGGTGCGTCCTAAATACTGGCCAGCGGGATGGCCTCTGCCGTCTCATCTGCCCTTAACAAAAGAATCAGTTCCCCCAAATCCTTGTCCAGGCGCTTGAGGGTGGACTCCTTCAGTTCCCCCAGAGCAGCTGGCAAGACGCCTTCAAAGGGCCCGGATACCTTCTTCAGCAATGCGGTTCCTGCCGGCCGAATTTTCAGGCAGACGTTTCTGCGGTCATCGGGCGACTTGCTCATTTCGATGAGTTCCCGCTTGAGCAAAGCCTTGATCAAATTGCTGGCCGTCGACTGGTGGATGTCCATGTTGTTGGCGATGCCGCCCATGCCGATGCCTGGATTGGCCTTGATGATGCCCAAGGCCCAGACTTGGGCCCCACCCAAACCCACTTGCTTCTCCATGTCGCGGAAGTGGCTGCGTACCGCATTGAAAACAACCCTGAATCGCTTTAACACCCGCGCTGGTGACACAGGCTCTTGCTCGGTTTTGGTGGCTGATTTGGTGCGCATTGAGGGTCTCAAAAGAAGGTGGGGTCAGAAGTGCCATTGTGGTTCAGCGCAGGGATCGTGTCCGTCTGTGGTCGGAGGAATTCGGACGTGGCCCCATGGGACACAGTGTAAATCCATAGCACCCGCTGCGGGCAGGCAGGCTCTGCCGAAATGACGGACAATACATTTGCACAATTTCATTCTGCGATCCGGCTCACTTGAAGACCACGTGGCGGATTGCCAAAACCACCATTCACCCCGTATGCGCCAACATCCCCACATTTTTACCGCCATCAAACAGGAAATGGGTGACTGGAGAATGTGGCTGGGCCGGACCCTGGTGCTCGTCTATGCGGCCATTGCCGGGCTGACTATCGTTGCCTTTACCTGGCTTGGAGAGCATGCGCTCCAGACATTTCACCTGTTGCAAACCAACTTCTGGTGGGCACCCCTGGTCTGGACCCCTTTGTCAACCGGGGCCATTGTGTGGATCACCCGGCGCTATGCACCGGGAGCGGCGGGCTCCGGGATTCCCCAGGTGATGGCAGCGCTTGAACCCGAGGCCCATGGAGAGGTGCGCGCGCTCTTCGTTTCACTCAAGCTTTCGTTGGCCAAGATGGCCCTGACGGTGTGGGGATTGCTTGCCGGTCTGTCACTGGGTCGGGAGGGGCCATCGGTTCAGATTGCGGCGGGCATCATGCACAACCTGCGACGCTGGATCCCGCGTCAGGCCCAGGTCTCCGACCATGGTTTGTTGATCGCCGGGGGGGCAGCAGGTATCGCGGCGGCCTTCAATACGCCCTTGGGGGGCGTCATGTTTGCCATTGAAGAACTCTCGAAGAACCCGGAAAAAAGAAGCAATGGCCTGGTTCTGGCGGCCATCGTACTGTCGGGCCTGATGGCCGTTTCCATTTACGGGAATGCGAGCTACTTTGGGGTGATCCGCATTGAGAACCTGAGTGCCGCCCTGCTGCTTCCAGCCCTGCTGGTGTCCATCGCAAGCGGTGTCCTGGGTGGACTGTTTGCACGCCTGCTCATGGTTTCATTGGCGGGCACTTCAAACGACTGGTTCACCCGATTGCGTGCAAGAACCCCGGTTGTATTTGCAGCATCCTGCGGACTGCTGATCGTCGTGATGGGCTTGAGCAGTTCGGGTGCAACCTTCGGCAGTGGTTATGCCCATACACGGGCCCTGCTGGAAAACCAGGGAGAAGACTTCTACCTCTATGTGCCCTTCAAATTCATTGCCACCTGGCTGACCACATGGTCTGGTGTGCCCGGAGGGATATTCGCCCCGTCTTTGGCCATTGGTGGCGCCTTGGGCAGGGACGTCGCCCAACTGACGTCCTATGTGAATGCCCCGACCCTGATCGCGCTGGGCATGGCCGGATTTCTGGCCGCTGTGACGCAGGCGCCACTCACGGCTTTCATCATTGTCATGGAGATGGTGGATGGCCATGCACTGGTGCTGAGTCTGATGACCTGCGCCTTGGTGTCCAGCGGGGTGTCCCGCCTGATCAGCGCGCCTTTGTATTCCGGTCTGGCCCATTTGCAACTGTTGCGTTTGCCACCAACCGAGCAGCCAAAAAAAGGAGCCCCGAAGGGCCCCAAACAGTCAACTCACTGACATCACTGAAACAGCTTCTGCTTATTTGTTGGGATACTCCAGATCAACACGGCGGTTTTGGGACCAAGCCGCCTCGTCGTGCCCAATGGCCTTGGGTTTTTCACGGCCAAAACTGATGGACTCCATTTGGGAGTCCTTGACGCCGTAGACCTTCAATGCGCGCACCACAGCATCGGCGCGCTTCTGCCCCAGTGCGAGGTTGTATTCAGCACTGCCCCGTTCATCGGCATTGCCTTGAACACGGATGCTCAGCTTGGGATTGCCAGCGAGAAATTTCCCGTGCATTTCCAGCATCTTCGCAAACTCGGGCTTGATGGCAAAGATATCGTAATCAAAGTACACGCTGCGCTGGGTCGCGATGGCGTTTTTGGGATCCAGATAGGCGGGCAAGGCCATTGCTTCAACTTTTGGCGTGGCAACTGAACTGGCGCTCATCGGTGCCGGTGCCATGGGTGCAGGCGTTGGCGCCGGTGAAGCTGTGGCCGGAGCCAGCGCAACCGGCGGCGTGCTGCTGCATGCAGCCAGAAAAACAACGCTTCCCGCAAGAAGTGTCCAGGTTCGCAAGTGCTTCACGAAAAGTCTCCAATGGTAATGCTGTCGATTGCAATGACGGAAAAATGCGGGGAAACAGGACGCGTCCCCGCATCATAAATACATTTGTTACAATACATTTACGGTAGCACCGATCCTTGGGATTCAAGTGCAAAGCTCGTGGAAATTGAAACGACATGTATTTGTGCAAATGATACTTGATTTTCATTTGCACAAATGTGGTTCATGCTTGCGCTACATGCCAGCTGAAGCAGTGCGACCGTGCAAACGTGGGCCCAGAGTTTCCCCTCAGGCCATTTCACGACGAAATGTGCCAAGGATCATGAAGTGCAACTGCAAGCCGGTACCGTAGATGCGTCCCCTCTGTGCACAGGTGCAGGCAAGCTGGTCGCCAGGCGGCTTGACGCTTTCGCATCTGAACTCCGACCCGACATCTGCTTGAGGCTGGAAGCGGCACGCATTGCAGCCCTGGCACGCAGACGACACGACTGACGACACAGCATCCATGGCAATTACCAGACCCTCGCTCAACCTTCCATCCAGAGCCCGCCGACTGGCTCTCGGCTCGCTGCTGGCCCTGCCGGGAATAGTCAGGGCGCAGTTCCGGGTGGAGGTGGACGGGATAGGCGCCAACAAGATCGCCGTCGCTATTGCCGCATTCAAGGGTGAGACGGCGCTCCAACGCCCCATCACAGCGGTTGCGATGCGGGATCTGGAGCGCACCGGGCAATTCAAGGGGATGCCAATCGCTGAAGGCGAGCTGGACGACACCGTGCGGATCGACACAAGCCCATGGCGCACACAGGGATGGGACGCGGTGGTGTGTGGCAGTGTGACCAGACTTCCCGATGGCACGCTTCGATGGGGTGTGCGCATATGGGACACGCTTGGTGGCAAAGACCTGGGTGGCCAGAGCCTGACGGTCCATCCAGCCGACGCCCGCCTGGCGGCGCACCGCATGGCCGACTTCGTCTACACAACGCTCACCGGCGTGCGCGGCATCTTTTCCACCCGTATCGCCTATGTCACGAAGGCGTCCGGCAGTTACAGCATCCAGGTCGCTGATGCCGATGGCGCAGGCAGGCAGACCGCGCTGAGCAGCACAGCGCCTCTTATTTCGCCCACCTGGTCTCCTGACGGCAAGCACATTGCCTACGTATCCAGGATCAAGGGGGAGTTCAAGCTCCGGGTGATGGACCTTGCCAGTGAAGCCAGCACCACGATCACCGATACCGTGGCCGATGAGAGTCCTTGCTTTGCACCCAACAGCCAGATGATCCTGTACGCGACTTTGATCGGAGGTGAGGAAGCCCTGATGACCAGCAACGTGGATGGCACCATCAAGACGCGGTTCCAGAACGTGGTCTATGCCTCGCCGACGGCCAATCTGACCCGGCAGGTCATTGCTGAAATGGACCAAGAAGCCGCGCAGTAAAGGCCCAGCCCCGGTTGGCTGAAGCCAGTTGAAATCGCGCCCTGGCAAGACCGGCACCGGCAAAAACATTTGTGGCAATGTATTAAGATGGGGCGACCCATGCGCGGGGTTCTCACGATCCGGGGCCCGGGGTGACCATCCGGACCGTATGGGGTTCAACAAGCTTCAACACAATACGCAGGGGAATCCGCATGCATTTCACGCAATCCGACGATCTGAGCTTTGGCTTGGAGCTTGAATTCCAGATTGTCAGCAGCCGCACGGGACGCCTGTCGCCCTCCAGCCTGGAACTGTGGGATGACTTGAAGGTACGCACCGATGCTGCGCGCTTTTCCCTGGAAGCCACCCAGTCGACCATCGAGCTCAATTCATCCGTGCACTCCGACACAGATGCCATGCTGCGCGAGGTGCTTGGCTTGACCGGCACGCTCTGCGCATTGGCCACGCCCAAGGGTCTCATCATCCGCGGTGGCGGCACGCAACTCACCCAGTATTGGGAAGAACGCATGGTCACCCCCTCCGAACGCGCCGCGGAGTTGACCAAGCGGTTTGGCTTTCTGCCCAAGCGATTTTCAACCTACGGTATGCATGTGCACATCGGCGCGTCCAGCCCGGACAAGGCTTTGCTGCTGGGTAATTTTCTGCAAGCCTTTGTGCCTCTTTTCATCGCCATGTCGGCCGCCTCGCCCTTTCTGCAAATGACCGACACCGGCTTTTGCGCATCCCGCCCGCTGGAGCCCTTGATCTACCCGCATGGCGGCTCCATGCCACGGATGACCCAATGGTCTCAATTTGAAGAAGCGGTGGAGGAGATCTTTTCCACCGGGCTTGCCAGCTCGCTCAAGGATATCTATTGGGACGTGCGTCCCAAGCCCGAATTCGGCACGATTGAAGTGCGGGTCTTTGACACACCCTTGTCCGTCCACAAGGCGGTGGCCCTGGCCGCTTTCACCCGGGCTTGTGCGGCCTTGGCGTTGAGCGGCGCGTTGGTCCTGCCGGACACACCGGCATCAGCAACCGCAGAGCGCGTCAGCCGGTTCATGGCCTGTCGCGATGGGTTGGACGCCAACTTGTTGTGTCCCATCAGCCAAACCTGGATGCCTGCCAGACAACTGTTGGCCACACTTTGCGATGCGATGGAGCAGTCCAGGCATGCCGCAGTGGACAAGGCACGCATTGCAGAGTTGCATGCCCACTGTTCACGAACCCAGGATGCCGACACCATGCGCGATGCCTGGAAACAGGCACAGGTTCCACACAGGACGGCGCCAGACGTGCTTCTGGCCTACTATTCGGACTTCCTGGCAAAGCACCTGGCCATGGCCTTGGAGCAGGAGCAAGCAGAATAGCGCCACCCCCCCGGCGTGCCACCGCACTCCTGCGCTGCTTACCTTGAACAGACGGACCCCCTTATGCATCTGCAGTTGCTGAAACAACGCTTTCACGCCCGTTTCGACCTCGGAAGTGACCAGGCCGACATCTCCGAAATCGACAAGATCTTTCGCAACGGTGTGGAGTTCCGCGGCACCACCTTGTGGGTGCTTATTTTTGCCATTGTGATTGCCTCGATCGGACTGAACGTCAACTCCACGGCGGTGGTCATCGGCGCGATGCTGATCTCTCCCTTGATGGGTCCCATCATGGCTTTGGGCTATGGCGCGGGCATCAACGACAGCGCCCTGATGCGCTCCGCCTTGTTCAATCTGGGGCTGGCCGCCTTCATCAGCCTGCTGGCATCTACCGCGTATTTTCTGCTGACACCGCTTTCGCAAGCCCACTCGGAACTGCTGGCCCGCACCACACCATCCATCTGGGATGTGCTTGTTGCCCTGTTTGGCGGACTTGCCGGAGCCATCGGCGTGACACGGCGGGAGAAGTCCAATCTGATTCCCGGCGTGGCCATCGCCACGGCCCTGATGCCGCCGCTTTGCACCGCAGGCTATGGTCTGGCGGTGGGTAACCTGCCGTTTTTTCTGGGCGCGATTTACCTTTTTTCCATCAACTGCGTGTTCATTGCCATTGCCACTTTGATGATGGTGCGGCTGATGCGCCTGCCCAGCGTTAAATTCCTGGAGGAGCGGTCCCGCGTCCAGCGCCGCACCCTGATCGGGCTGGTGGTGCTGCTGACGCTGGTGCCCAGCCTTTTCCTGGCCATCAATTTGGTGCAAAAGGAATGGTTCGAGCGCAATGCAGCCCGCTTTGTCCAGGAGGTGCTGCGGGCGCAGCCCCGGGTGCTGCTGGTGGCCCATGCGGTGGATTTTCCATTGCGCCAGATTCGTGCCAGCACCGTGGGCGAGACCCTGTCCGATGCGGACATCCAGTCCCTGCAAGAGAAAATGCCAGGCTTTGGATTGGCTGGAGTGAGCCTGCAGGTGCAGCAGTCGGGCCAGCAGATGCCGGACGTGAACGCCCTCAAAAAAGACTTGCTGCAGGATTTGCTGCAATCCAATCGCACCGAGGTACAGACCCGCGAATCACGCATCGTTGCGCTGCAGGACGAAGTGCGGGAATTGCAGCGCGCGGTCAGCACCCAGTTGCCTGTGCGGCAGGTGTACCGTGAATTGCGTGCCCAGTTCCCCCAGGCACTTCAGCTGGATGTGGCGGCCGGCCTGGGCATCACGCAAGGCCTGGCCGGCGACGACCCGCATTCGCTGGCCGGCAGGCCGATCCTGCTGATCCATCTGCAGCTACCCAAGCTACTCGGTGAAGCCGAGCAGGAGCGCCTGCGCAAGGGCTTGCAGGTGCGTACTGGCCTGGCCCAGCCAGACGATGTGCGCCTGACCGTTCTGGAAGCCCCGGCTGTGAAGATGGCGCGCAGCAATCGCCGCCGGCCCTGAAGGTCAGGAAACGGGGTCTGGAAACAGGGCACGCCGCCTGAAGTTGCGGCGTTGGCTGTCCAGCCCTGGTCCATGGGGTCTCAATGCAGCAACTGGTATTGCCCTCGATGGTCCGGGGCACCAGCATGCTGACCAATGACGGCAGGATGACGGACACAATGATGGCCCTGGCCAGCGAGAACGCCAGCGCCAGGGCCGCATTGACGAGGGACTATTCGACCTCATTGCCGGTTTTGAGGCTCTGAGCCGACCAGGCACGCCACCTTCACCCCTAAGCGCCGGTCGCCGCCAACTCCGCCGAGACTCCACCCCAAGCGAAATCAAACACCTGTTTCGCCTGCAGCGTCTCCTGCTGCGCCCCATGCAATGCATGGGCCACACCGGCCAGCACGCTGTCGATCACCGGCACGGCCACCACCGGCTGAATCTGCGCGGCCATGCCCGCCAGGCCCGCGCCGCCCAGAATCACCGCGTCCACACCCAAGCTGCGCACCGCCGCATTGCAGGCGCGCGCCAGCAGCACCTGCGCAGCCGCCGGGTCAGCGGCCAGTTCAGCGCCGGTGGCGTCTACCGTGTGCACACCAGCGAGTTGTTCGCCATACCCCAGGCTGTGGGCCAGGCGCTCCAACATGGGCTTCCAGCGCGCGCCGCCGGTGACGATGGCAAAGCGGCCGGCTTTGCTCGCAGCAGCTGCGGCTACCAACGCGGCCTCGGCCAGACCGGTGACGGGCAACTGGCTGACCTGGCGCAGGGCCAAGAGGCCGGGGTCACCAAAGCAGCCGATCAGCACGGTGTCAAAGCGTGGCTGGCCGGGGGCGATGGCCGTGGCCCAGGCGTCCAGCGCGGCGTGTGCGGCGACGGCGTAGCTGGCTTCGCAGGCGATGTAGGGGGCGCCAAAGCGCGCGGTGAGCGTGGTGATGGCGACCTGCGGCCCGGCGGCGGCCTCTGCGTGTTTCAACATCAGCGCGGTGATGGACGCGGTGGTGTTGGGGTTGATCAGCAGCAGGCGGCGCATCGTCATCTCTCAGGCCAGCGCAATGGGCTCGGCGCCAAACAGCGCGAGCAAATCGGGCACGGCCTCACCGGCCTGGGTGAACTGCAGTTGCGACTCCAGCTGGGCCAGGTGCTCCTGCATCAGGCGTGCGGCTTCCTTGGCGTCACGCAGGCGGATGGCGTCGAGCAGGGCGCGGTGCTCCTGGCAGCCGCAGCGGCTGGCGTCCGACTGCGGCTGCACGTCGGCGCGGTAGGTCATGAGGATGAGCGAAGTGCGCGACACCAGCTTGCGCAGGATGCGGCCCAGGGTCTCGTGCTGCGCGGCATTGGCAATGTGCAAATGGAAATCGCCCGAAAGGCGGATGGCGCGGCGCATGTCACCGGCCTTGCGCGCCTCCTCTTCCTCGGCAATGCACTGCGAGAGCACCGCCATGTCGGCGGCACCGGCGCGGGCGATGAAGCAGGCGATCAGCGTGGGTTCGATCAGGCGGCGCACCTCGAACACCTCGCGCGCTTCCGATGCGGTGGGCTGGGCCACGGTGGCACCCCGGTTCAGGGTGAGGGTGACGATTTGCTCATTGGCCAGGCGCACCAGCACCGGGCGTATGCGCGTGCGCGAGACGCCAAAGGCGGTGGCTAACCGGTCTTCCACCAGCTTGGTGCCGGGGGGCAGGCGGTGGTCGAGAATGGTCTCCACCATGCGCTCGTAGATTTCGTTCTCGGTGAGAACGGGTGGCTCAGTCATGGCACGCGCTCATAGGACCTGCCTGGCCTTCTGCCGGGCACCCAGCAAACGCGACAGGCCCACAGCCAGGCCCATCACCACAAACGACACCACCATGGTGACCGTGCCCAGCGCATAGATGCTGGGCGTGGTAACGGTGGTGGTGAGGCCCTGCAACTCCAGCGGCAAGGTGTTGACATCGCCGATGGCTTGCGAGGTGCGGGCAATCTCGTCCCAGCTCAGCGTGAAGCCGAACATGCCAATGCCCACCACCGAGGGCGCGATCAGCGGCAGCACCACGTATCTGAAACCCTGCCAGGGTGTGGCGCCCAGGTCGCGTGCGGCTTCTTCATAAGCCGGGTTGAAGCGGTTGAAGATGGCGAACATGATCAATAAGCCAAAGGGCAGCGTCCAGGTCAGGTGCGCGCCCAGCGCCGAGGTGTAGATGCCCAAGGCAGTGCCGTAGTTGTCCAGGCTGTCTTGCAGGCCAAAGATCTCCAGCACCTTCTTGATGCCCGAATCCAGCAGACGGAATTCCAAGCCTATGCCCAGCGAGACGATGATGGAGGGCATGATCAGGCTGGCCACCACCACAAAGAACAGGATGCTGCCGCCGCTGAGTTTCTTGCGAAAGGCCAGACCGGCCAGCACCGAGAACACCACGGTAAAGGCCATCACCGTCAGGCCCAGACCCAGCGAGCGCCACAGGGCCGCGCCGATGTCCACCACGCCGAGTCCTTCGGCCAATTTATAAAACCAGTGCAAGGACAGGCCGCGCATGGGGAAGGTCAGGCCGCCCTCAGGCCCCTGAAAACTCAGCACCACGATGACCAGCATCGGTCCGTAGAGGAAGAGCACATAGGCGGCGAAGAAGATCGCCAGGGGCCAGAAACCGGCAGCGCGTTTTTCGATCATGGCAATGCCCGCCCGGCCGCCCGAAGGGCATTGCGCACCCCCTTGGGGGGCAGCGTATTACACGAAGTGAAAAGCGTGGGGGTACACATCTCTAGAGTTCTTTCCTGATGTCGACCAAGCGGGTCAGCGCCCAGATGATCATCAGCACAATCGAGAGAAGAATCACGGCATTGGCCGCCGCCAACGGGAACTGCAGGTAAGACGTCTGCACCTGGATGATCTTGCCCACCGAGGCTATCTGCTGTCCGCCCATCACGCCGATGGTCACAAAGTCGCCCATGACAATGGTGATGACAAAGATGGAGCCGATGATGATGCCGGTGCGGCACAGCGGCACGATCACATTCCACAGCGTCTGCCAGGCGGTGGCGCCACTGTCGGCCGCGGCCTCCAACAGGCTGCGGTCGATGCGCATCATCGAGTTGAAGATCGGCACGATCATGAAGGTGGAAAACAGGTGCACAAAGGCCAGCGTCACCGAGAAGCTGGAAAAAAGCAGCCACTCCACTGGCTTGTCTACGGCACCCACGCGCACCAGCACATCGTTGACCAGGCCGTTACGACCCAAGAGCGGCACCCAGGCAATCATGCGGATCACATTCGACGTCCAGAACGGAATCGTGCACAGCACGAACAGCACCACCTGCATGCCACTGGACTTCACATGGAAGGCCAAAAAATACGAGACAGCAAAGCCCACCAGCAGGGTGAGCAACCAGACCATCACGCTGAACTTGAGCGTGGACAAATAGGTCTTGAAGGTGACGCACAGTTCGTCACCCGAGAGGCAGCCGTCAAACACGGCCACGTAATTCTTGAAGGTAAAAGCGGGCAGCATTTCGTACTGGTTGTAGTCCCAGAAGCTGACCATCAACACCAGCGCCAGTGGCACCAGAAAGAACAAGGCAAAAACAGTTGTCAAAGGCAAGGCCTGCCACCAGGCCGCAAGGGTGCGGCCTGGTGCTCGGGTCGACACCGGATGTGAGTTGGTAACGGTGGAACTCATATGCAAATCACTTCGGTGTCTTGGTCAACAGTTACGCTGCGACGAACTCATTCCATTTCTGGACCATGTAGGCGTTCTCATCCATCACGGCGTTCCAGCAGGCGATGCCGCCCATGCGCTGCTCGTAGCTGCCGCCGTCGCGGCTCTCGCCCTTCTTGGCCAGCAGATCGCCGTTGGGGCTCTTGATGTCCTGGGTGGCGGGCTTGCCTTCCATCCAGTAGGCCCACTCGTAGGCTTCCATCTTGGACTTGGCGGTGTCGAGCACAGCGCTGTAATAGCCCTGGCGGTTCAGGTAGGCACCGGCCCAGCCGTCGAGGAACCAGTTGATGAATTCATAGGCACCATCGAGCTTCTTGCCGGAGAGCGTGGCGGGCAGACCGAAGCCGGAAGCCCAGGCGCGATAGCCTTCCTTCAGGGGCTGGAAGGTGCAGGCAATGCCCTTGGTGCGCACGGCTGTAACGGCCGGCGACCACATGGACTGGATCACCACTTCGCCAGACGCCATCAGGTTCACGGACTCGTTGAAGTCTTTCCACAGGCTGCGGAACTGGCCTTGCTTCTTGGCTTCAATCAGGGTCTTGATGGTCAGGTCAATTTCCTTCTTGGTCATGTTGCCCTTGTCGGGGTACTTGTAGAGGCCCATGGCCTCGACCACCATGGCGGCGTCCATGATGCCAAGGGAGGGGATGTTCAAAATCGCGGCCTTGCCCTTGAATTCGGGGTTCAGCAACTCGGCCCAGGACGAGATGGGGCGCTTGATCAGGTCGGGGCGGATGCCCAGCGTGTCGGCGTTGTACACGGTGGGAATGAGCGACATGAACTGGGTCGGCGTGGCCGAGAACTTCTTGCTGCGCTCGCCTTCGAGGTAGATCACCTTCTTGGGGGCGGTGCCCTGGTCGCCCACGGCCTTGCCGGCGACCTTGCCGGTGGTGAACAGCGTGGTGATCTTGTCGGCGTTCTTGATCTTCTTGACGTCGATGCCCTTCAAGTTGCCGGTGGGCACGATGTTCTTGAGTGAGAAGTACTCGGAGTCGATCAAATCGAAACTGTTGGGCGCGGTGACGGCGCGCTTGGTGACGTCGTCGGTGGTGACGGCCACGTACTGGATTTCAATGCCGGTGTCGGCCTTGAATTTTTCCGCAATGGCCTTGTCCTGGTTCACGGCCGTGCCCAGGTAGCGCAGCACGATGGGTTCGGCGGCGTGGATGGACGGGAACACGCCCGCGGCCAGGATACCGGCCGTGCCTTTGAGAACCGAGCGGCGCTGCAGGGTGAGCGCGTCCAGGGGCGAGTCTTTGTTTGCGTCTGACATGGGAGTAACTCCTTTGGGGGTGGTGAGGCTTCTTGCGAAGGTTGGGGAAATCAGGGTTGCAGGGTGTGGGCTGACTCTGGCCTCCAGGCCATGTGCACGGCGTCGCCCACGGCAAAGGGGGTGGCGGCAAACTGTTGCTCGGACAGCATCACCGAGTACTCGGCGGTGCTTACCACGGCGCGCGCGGCGGAGGGGTTTTGCAGGCCCAGCAGCACGTAGGTGCCTTGGTATTCCACGTCGGTGACGGTGGCCGCGATGCTGGGCAGACCGGTAATCTCTGGCGCATCGGGTTTGCCGATGCGGGTCTGATCGGTGCGCACACCGATCTTGCCGCTTGGGGTTTCAATCACGTTGTGGCCGCCCATGAAGCGCGCCACGAATTCGTTGAGCGGCTGGTTGTAGACGGCGTGCGGCGAGCCGCTTTGCTCGATGATGCCGTGGTTCATCACCACCATGGTGTCGGCCAGGGCCATGGCCTCTTCCTGCGAGTGGGTCACGTGGATGAAGGTCAGGCCCAGCTCCTTTTGCCAGCGGCGCAATTCAGCACGCATCTGGATGCGCAAGAACGGGTCGAGTGCGGAGAGCGGCTCGTCCAGCAGCAGGGCGCGCGGCTGGGTGATGAGGGCACGCGCCAGGGCCACGCGCTGCTGCTGGCCGCCGGAGAGTTCGCCGGGTTTGCGCCCAGCCAAATGGCCCATGGCCACGCGCTCGAGCAGGTCCTGCGCCTTGGCCAAACGCTCGGGCTTCGAGACCCCTTTCATCTTCAAACTGAAGGCCACGTTGTCCAGCGCACTCAGGTGGGGAAACAGGGCAAAACTCTGGAACATCATGGCCGTGCCGCGCTCGGCGGCGGGCAGGTTGGTGATGTTGCGGTTCTCCAGCAGCACATCACCACTGCTCACCGATTCGTGGCCGGCAATCATGCGCAGCGTGGTGCTCTTGCCGCAGCCCGAAGGCCCCAGCAAACAGCAGTAGCTGCCGCTGGCAATGCGCAGGTTGATGTTGTCCACGGCCGGTTTGCCTGCGCCATAGCGCTTGGTCAAACCGACCACTTCGATGGCACTGGGAGTAAGGGCGTCTGCATGCATATGCCTTTGCATTACGCAAAGGCCGTGCCAACGCTTTGTACGCAATCCGCTACCCGACTGTATGCAAAATGCACTGCCCTTGTGCGACGTGCATCGCCATGTGGCGTGCGCGGACTGCAAAGCGGTGCACCCTTGGCGGTGCGCCGGTGCAGGGCACCATGGAACAGAATCTGCTTGGAAGCAGTGCACTTCAACAAGGAATTACCTATGACGACCGAACACCCACTGGGCCCCAAAGAAATCGTGGAAGAATTTCTGCGCATCGTCATGATCCCCGACCCGGTGGCCGCGCGCGCCTTCACCTCGCCCGAGCTGCGCATCCGCTTCACTGGTGGGCGCCCCATGCGCGATCCTTCAGAGACCAGCGCCTTCAACGCCGCGCGCTACGCCTGGGTGAAAAAGCGCTTTGAGCAAACCGACCTGGTGGCCGGTGCCACCGACGAGGAAGCGACTGTGTACAACATCGGTACCCTGTATGGCGAGTGGCTGGACGGCACGCCGTTTGAGGGCAACCGCTATGTGGACCGCTATGTCGTCCAGCACGGCAAGATCACCAAGATGGATGTGTGGAACGACAGCGCCGAGTGGATGCTGGTGCGCGCCGGTCTGGCCACGCTCTGACGCAGACGACCATGGACACCTTCCCCAGCATTCCGGGTAGCGGCCGCTTTGCCTACAGCGCCATCCACCAGCGCCCCGACTTCTCGTGGCCCGAGGGCAAGCGTCTGGCCGTCTACATCGGCTTCAACCTGGAACACTTTGCCTTTGGCGAGGGACTGGGCGCGGGCATAGGCCCGGCCTCGCCGCAGCCCGACGTGCTGAACTACAGCTGGCGCGAGTACGGCAACCGGGTGGGCGCCTGGCGCTGCCTGGAACTGTTTGACCAGCTCTGCCTGCCCACCGCCGCGCTGATCAACACGGCGCTGATCGACCATTGCCCGGAACTGCTGCAGGCCGTCATGGACCGGGGCGACGAGCTGGTGGGCCATGGCCACAGCAATGCGTTTCGCCAGTCTGATTACAGCGAAGAGGACGAACGTGTGCTTTTGGCCGGTTGCCGTGCGCGCATCGAAAAGCTGCAAGGCAAGCCACCTGCAGGCTGGCTGTCTCCCTGGATCTCCGAGAGCCGCACGACGCCCGACCTGCTGGCCGAAGAAGGCTATGCCTACACCCTGAACTGGTGCCATGACGACCAGCCCATGCGCATGCAAACGCGCAGCGGCCCGCCGCTCTGGTCCATCCCCTACCCGCAGGAGCTCAACGACATCCCCATGGTGATGGGTCGCCAACTCGATGCCTGCGCCTTTGCCGAGCTCATCATCGACAACTTCGACGAGATGCTGCTGCAAAGCCAGGGCCAGAGTCTGGTGATGGGCATTGCGCTGCACCCCTACATCGTGGGCCAGCCCTACCGGCTGCGCCACCTGCGCCGCGCGCTGCAGCACATTGCACAGGCACGGGATGCGGGTTCGGTTTGGGTCACCACGCCGGGGCGCATTTGCGCGCACCTACAAGGGCTGCCGCCAGCACCGGGCCCCGGCACCCGCGCCAGCGCGCCATGAAGGCATCGGCCCAATCCCTCAAGGGCATGGTCACCAGCCCGCATGCGCTGGCCACGCAATGCGGTGTGGATGTGCTGGGCAGCGGCGGCAACGCGATTGAAGCGGCCATTGCCACAGTAGCCAGCCTGTGCGTTACCTACCCGCATTTCTGCGGCTTGGGTGGCGATGCCTTTTTGCTGGTTGGCGATGCGAATGGCAACGTACAAACCATTTCCGGCATCGGCCAGGCCGCAGCCGACGTGGCTGGCTACCATGGCGCAATTCCCGTGCGTGGTGCGCGCTCCATGCTCACCAGCGCCGCCACCGTGGACACACTGGCACAGGCCCTGGAAATCAGCCGCAGCCAATGGGCTGGCCAGAAGAGCTGGAGCGCATTGCTGGCCCCGGCGATTGAGCAGGCGCGCCATGGTTTTGAGATCAGCGCCTCCGAACGCTTCTGGCTGAACTTTCGCCTGCCCGAGGCCGCCACCCTGCCCGGCATCTACCCACACCATTTGCACCAGGGACAGGTGCCGCCCGCCGGCTTTGTGCGCAAGCAGCCCGCACTGGCGCGCACTTTTGAAACGCTGGCCGAGCGCGGCCCGCGTGATTTTTATGAGGGCCGGTTGGCCCAGCAAATTGCCCACGGTTTGCGCAATGCGGGCTCGCCACTGACCGCGCGCGACCTGGCCGCCACGCGTGCCCGCATCGAGTCCCCCTTGTCCATGCCCTACCGGGGTGGCGAACTGCTGGCGCACCAGCCGCCCACCCAAGGGTTGACCACGCTGCAAACCATGGGCCTGATGCAGCGCTTCGA
Source organism: Comamonadaceae bacterium (assembly GCA_947374485.1). Taxonomy (GTDB): domain Bacteria; phylum Pseudomonadota; class Gammaproteobacteria; order Burkholderiales; family Burkholderiaceae_C; genus Allorhodoferax. The sequence goes on from CANCCF010000010.1 coordinate 24,122, forward strand.
CCTGACGCGCATCACCGAGGGCAGCGCCGACTACTACCACCTGCTGGTGGAAGCCATCAAGCAGGCCTTTATCGACCGCAACCGCTTTGTCGCCGACCCGGACTTTGCGCAGGTGCCGGTGGCGCGCCTGCTCTCAGCCGCGCACTTGGACCAAGGTGCGCGCGCCATCCGGATGGATCACGCCCTGCCCTGGCCGCACGTTTTTCAAACCGGCGACACGGTGTACGTGGGCGCGGCCGATGCGGCGGGCAATACCGTGTCGCTGCTGGCCACGGTGTACTTTGACTGGGGCAGCGGCGTGCAAGTGGGCGACACCGGCCTGCTGTGGCACAACCGCGGCGCCTCGTTTTCGCTGGACCCGGCCCACCCCAATACGCTGGCGCCGGGCAAGCGCCCTTTTCACACCTTGAACCCCGGCATGTACCGCAAGGACGGACGGGTGCAGTTGCTGTTTGGCACGCAAGGCGCCGACGGCCAGCCGCAGACATTGGCCGCGGTGCTGACGCGCCTGATTGATTACGGCATGGAGCCGATGCAGGCCCTCGCGCGGCCCCGCTTTCTGCTGGGCAAAACATTTTCCGATGCCAGCGATTCGCTCAAGCTCGAAGACGACGTGCCGCAGGCCGTGGTGGCCGAGCTGCAAAGGCGTGGCCACCGGGTCAGCCTGCTGCCAGCGCACAGCCCGCTGATGGGCCACCCGGGCGCCATTGCCATCGACCCGGTGAGCGGCCAGATGCGCGGCGCACACGACCCGCGCAGCGACGGGCTGGCCCTGGGGCTGTAGCGCCGCAGGCCCGTCGCTTGCAGGCCTGGCAGCCTCAGGCCGCGCCGCCCAAGCTCGGCGCCTGCCGGCTATCGCTTTGCCGCTGCCGCGCCTCATAGAGCGTCAAGAGCCCACCGGCCACACCAAAGAAGGCCACCAGGCCCATGCCCACCGTGGCCCAAAAATCCGGCACATGGTCATACACCAGCCAGCCACCCAGAATGGCCATGCCGATCTGCAGGTACATGTAGGGCATCAGCGTGGCCGCAGGCGCGCGCTCAAAAGCCAGAATGAACAGCAGGTTGCCGCAGGTTGCCGCCAGCCCCATGAGCAACAGGCTCCACCACAGGGCGCTGTCGGCAATCGGCACGTAGACCCACAGCATGGGCACCGTGGCCAGGGCCAGCGCGGTCAAACAGGTGTAGAGCAAGGTGGTGATGGCGTCCTCGGTGCGGGCCATTTTGCTGGTGAGCAACTGGTAGGCGGTGTTGACCAGCACCAGGCCCATCGGCCAGAGCATGGCCCAGCCCAGGCCCGCGCCGCCGGGGCGCACGATCACCAGCGTGCCCAGCAGGCCGCCACCCACCAGCAGCAAACGCAGGGCCGAGACATGCTCACCCAAAAAGCGGCTGGCCAGCAGCGTCACCAGCAAAGGCGTGGTCATGGCCAGCGCGGTGTATTCGCCCACCGGCAAAAATTTCAGGCTGTAGAAGGCCAGCAACTGCACGCCCATCAACAAGCTGCCACGGGTGAGGTGCAGGCCCAGGTGGTCCGTGCGCACACTGGCCACGCCACGCACCGCCAGCACATAGCCGCCCACCGCCAGGGTCTGCACCAGAAACAGCAGCCACAGCGCCATCATGGGCGGCACAGCGGCGGTGACCCCTTTGGTGGTGGTGTCCAGAATGGCAAAGCAGCACATGGCCGCCAGCAGCAGCAACAAGCCGCCCCAGGCCGAGGCGCGTACCCGCCCCTGCGCCTTCAAGCGGCAGCCTTCGGAATGGACAGGCCCGCAACCACCGCCGGACGCACCACAAAGGCCTCCAGCACACGCTGCACATGGGGGAAGTTGGCAAAGCCCACCAGCTCGGCAGCTTCATAAAAGCCCACCAGGTTGCGCACCCAGGGAAAGATGGCGATGTCGGCAATGCTGTAGGCATCGCCCACCATCCATTGGCGCCCATCCAGGTGCCGGTTCAGCACCGCAAGCAGCCGCGTGCTCTCGGCCACATAGCGCTCACGTGGGCGCTTGTCTTCGTAGTCTTTGCCGGCAAACTTGTGGAAGAAACCCAGCTGGCCAAACATGGGGCCAATGCCGCCCATCTGGAACATCAGCCACTGCAGGGTCTCGTAGCGCGCGGCCGGGTCTCTGGAGAGCAGCTGCCCCGTCTTCTCAGCCAGGTACACCAGGATGGCGCCCGACTCAAACAGCGCCAGTGGTTGGCCGCCCGGGCCGTTGGGGTCCAGGATGGCCGGAATCTTGTTGTTGGGGTTGAGCGAAAGAAAGGCCGCTGAGGTCTGGTCATTGGTGGCAAAGCTCACCAGATGCGGCTCATACGGCAGGCCGATTTCCTCCAGCATGATGGACACCTTCACGCCGTTGGGCGTGGGCAGGGAATAGAGCTGCAGGCGCTCGGGGTGCTGGGCAGGCCATTTCTGGGTGATGGCGAATTCGGAGAGTGTGGTCATGGCGTGATTTTCGCATCCCGCAGCCTCGGGCGGCACTTTCACCGGTGCAAGTCATGCATGCCGTCATCAGAAGTTCACAGCACCCGGTGACGATAGTCCCCAATAGTGTAAGAAGTGTGTATCTGGCGCGACTCAATGGGATAAGCCGCAGCATGTTGCTCGGAACACCAGACCGCTTCCGCACAACCACTATGGCACTCCGAAATAGAGTCGGTTCAATCAACGCCGCGCACAAAACCATTGTGATTGCAACCCGATGCTGGCCGAAGTGGTCGGTGCGGCGGTTTTCCCCGAGCATGTCGTAGCCCCTGTGCGCGAGATGATCCACAAGGCGCAATTCATCATGGCCCGCATCGCACAGGTCGACACGACACGGCAGGTGATTCAATGCGAGACCCTGGCAGGCGTGAAAGACATCGCCTACGACCACCTAGTCATGGCCTGTGGTCAACGCGCCAACATGCACATCATTCCCGGCATGGCCGAGCACGCGCTGCCCTTGAAGCTGGTGGGCGACGCCCTGTTTATCCGCAACCGCATTCTGCAGCGCCTGGCAGCCCTCGAAATCACCCAAGACGCCGACGAGCGGCGCAGTCTGGGGCACTTTGTCGTCGTCGGCGGCGGCTTTTCCGGCGTAGAGGTTGCAGGTGCCATGGCCGACTTCATCCGCAGCGCGCGGCGCTTTTATCCGCGCATCGATGATGGTGATTTGGCTGTCACGCTGTTGCACGATGGCGAGCGCTTGTTGCCCGAGTTGCCTGCCGGTTTGGGCGATGCTGCGGCCAAGTCCCTGCGCCAACGCGGCGTAGTGGTCAGGCTGGGCGCGCGCGCCGCACGCGTGGATGCACATGCCGTGTTGTTGGCGGACACCACCACGCTGGCTTCGGACACGGTGGTCTGCACCATAGGCGCCCGCAGCAATCCCTTGGTGGAGAGCCTGGGCGTGGCGCTGGTGCGCGGTCGCATCGCCACGGCTGCCGACGGCAGGGTGCCGGGGCATGTGGGCCTGTGGGCTTTGGGTGACTGTGCGGCCGTGCCCAATGGCAGCACGGGCGGTATTTGTCCACCCACGGCACAGTTCGCGGTGGCACAGGCGCAGCACATGTCCGCCAATCTGCTGGCGCACATCCGGGGCGAGGCAAGCAAACCTTTTCAATACGCTTCGCGCGGCATGATGGCCACCACCGGCCACCTCAAGGGTGTTGCCGAAATAGCCGGCATCCAGCTGTCGGGCCTGTTGGCATGGCTGGCCTGGCGTGCCTACTACCTGATGCTGATGCCCACCCTGGGCCGCAAGCTGCGCATCTTTGTCGAGTGGACCTGGGCCATGTTTTTTCCGCTCGACATCACCCACCTGCGCTTTACCCGCACGGGCGATGCGGATGCGCCACTGCAAGTCAAACCACCCGCTTCCATTTCACCCAACCAACTTTAGGAAAACACGATGTTCAAAGGAAAAACCGCTCTTGTCACAGGCTCCACGTCGGGCATCGGCCTCGGCATTGCCCGCCACTTCGCATCGCAGGGGGCCCACATTGTCCTCAACGGATTCGGTGACGCGGCAGAAATCGAAGCGCTGCGTGCCGACATCGCCAGCACCCACGGTGTGCAGGTTCGCTACCAGGGCGCCGACATGAGCAAGCAAGCCGAGATTGAAGCCATGATGGCCACCGTGCTGGCCGAGTTTGGCTGCATCGATATGCTGGTGAACAACGCCGGCATCCAGCATGTGGCGCCGGTGGACGAGTTCCCCGTGGACAAGTGGAACGCCATTCTGGCGATCAACCTGAGTGCCACCTTCCACACCGTGCGCCTGGCTTTGCCGGCCATGAAGGCGCGGGGATGGGGTCGCATTGTCAACATTGCGTCGGCCCACGCGCTGGTGGCCAGCAAATACAAATCTGCCTACGTTGCGGCCAAGCATGGGGTGGCCGGCTTTACCAAAACGGTAGCGCTGGAAGTGGCTGAAGCCGGCATCACCATGAATGCGATTTGCCCCGGCTATGTGCTCACACCCCTGGTGGAAAAACAAATCCCCGATACCGCCAAGGCCCGGGGCATCACCAACGAGCAAGTCATCAGCGACGTGCTGTTGGCCGCGCAACCGACCAAGAAGTTTGTCACCGTTGAGCAGGTTGCAGGCTTTGCCGCCTTTTTGTGCAGCGACGCGGCGGCCTCCATCACCGGCGCGATTCTGCCGGTGGACGGCGGCTGGACCGCCCAATAACCCGATTGCCCACCATGAAACAACTTCATTCTGAACACGCTGCGCGCAGCGCAAGCCGCGCCCTCAAAGACCACCAACTGCCGGGGCGGGTGGTGCTGGTCCTGCAAGGCGGGGGCGCACTGGGCGCCTACCAAGTGGGGGTGTACGAAGCCCTGCACGACGCGGGCATTGAGCCTGACTGGGTGATCGGCACCTCCATCGGTGCCATCAACGGTGCCTTGATTGCAGGCAACAAGCCAGAGCACCGTGTGGAGCGCCTGCTGGCGTTCTGGGAGCAGGTAGAGCAAGCCCCGTTTGCGCACGGCGCGTTCGACGCCATGGGCTTGGGCAATGCCTTCAACAACATGGCCACCGTCATGCGCGGCATCCCCTCGTTCTTCACCCCCAACACCTCCGCCATGCTGGGCAACACGAACGCAGTGGGTGTTGAAGACGCGGCCTACTACAGCACCGCGCCCTTGCGCGACACGCTGGGCGCCTTGGTGGATTTCGGTCAAGTCAACGACGCGCGCACCACGCGGCTCACGGTGGGCGCCGTCAACGTCAACTCCGGTGTCATGGCCTACTTTGACAGCCGCAAGACGCGCATAGAAGCCGACCACGTGATGGCCTCTGGTGCCCTGCCCCCGGCCTTTGGCGCCATACGCATTGACGGCGAGCCCTACTGGGACGGTGGCATCTACTCCAACACCCCCATTGAGGCCGTGCTGGACGACAACCCGCGCAAAGACTCCTTGATCTTCGCCGTGAATGTGTGGCACCAGACCGGTGACGAGCCCCGGACCATCAAGGAAGTCATGGGCCGCCAGAAAGACATCCAGTTCGCCAGCCGCGCCGACAGCCACATTGCCAAGCAAAAGCAGATCCACCGCCTGCGCCATGTCATCCGCGAACTGAGCAAGGAAATGTCACCGAGCAAGATGGCCAATGCGCACATCAAGGAACTGGCCGCCTGGGGCTGCGGCACCACCGTGCACGTGGCGCATCTGGTGGCACCGCGCCTCGCAGGCGAAGACCAGAGCAAGGACATTGACTTCTCCACGGCGGGTATCGCAGAGCGGCGCGCGGCCGGCTACGCCGACACCCTGCGCATGATTGAGCGCTCGCCCTGGCAGGAAGCGTGCGACCCGATTGAGGGCGTCATTGAACACCGTTAGCCGGAGCGCCCAGGCATGGATATGACCAGCACCCGTCTGGCCCTTGGGGTGGGCGCCCTGGCCGCGGCCACCATGGGCTTTGCCATTCAGCGCGGCGCCACCTGCACCGTGGCCGCCGTGGATGAAATCGTCAGCAAGCGCTCCGCCAAACGACTGTGGGCGATGCTGGAGGCTGCCTTGTGGGTGGCGGTCGGCCTGGGCCTGGCCCAGCGCCTGCAGTGGCTGGGCGCGCTGCCTCAGGGCTACACCTTCACGCTCTGGACCCTGGCAGGCGCCGTGCTCCTGGGCTTTGGCGCGTGGGTCAACAAGGCCTGTGTGTTCGGCGCCATTGCCCGGCTCGGTTCCGGCGAATGGGCCTATGCGGCCACACCCCTGGGCTACTACCTCGGCAGCCTCAGCGTCAACGCCGTGTTCTCTGCGACTGCGCCGCTTGGCCAACCCAGCGACAGGTTCATGCACCTGGCGGCAAGCAGTACGCTGCTGCCCCTGCTGGTGCTCATGGTCTGGCGTTTTTACAAGCTGTTTTGGCGCAAGGGGCTGGCGGACATTGCCCCGGCCTTGGGTACGGCCCGGTCTGCGCTGTGGTCTCCGCACGGTGCCACGGTCATCATCGGCTTCATGTTTGTGGCCACCATTCTGCTGGTGGGCACGTGGGCCTATACCGATGTATTGACGCAATTGGCGCACGGCATGAGCCAACTCGTGCATGTGGGTGCGCTGATGGCGGTGGCGCTGCTGGCAGGGGCCATGGTGGGCGGCTATACCGCCGGGCGCATGCGCTGGCACAGTGTGTCGGCCGTGGCGGTGGGGCGCTGTCTGGCCGGGGGAATTTTGATGGCCTGGGGCAGTCTGTTGATACCCGGAAGCAACGACGGCCTCATCCTGATTGGCATGCCCTTGCTGTGGCCCTATGCGTGGCTGGCGTTTCTGACCATGTGCCTCACTGTCGCGTTGGCGCAGCTGGCACAGGCGCGGTGGGAACGCGGGGCGGGTGCTTGAGGGGTTGGCAGGATTGGGTTGATTGAGGACAAAGACACGTGTGCCTCAGGCCGACGTGGCACTCTGCTCCGTTCGTGTCCCCCGGCCTTCGGCCTCCTCCTTTACCTCACTGCGCAGAGCGCCACGCCGTCCTGAGTCCAGTGGATTGCTGGGGCACCAAGGTATTGGGCCCGAAGGGCAGGGGATACGAACGGAAGCATGCACCTCGATTTCAGCGGCCACGACAAAGAAGGGCGTGACTACTTGCAAAAGCGGCAATCTTGTCACTCACAAGACGCGACAGGCCGAGACCATCTCTCATTCGGGTGATTTTCACGAATCCCAGCCACTGCGCCGACACTAAGGCTGTAGTGGGCTGGTTCCTGTCATTCAACATTACGATCTGCCAGCTCCAAACCAGCCATTCGTCCACGCGCTAGAAAGTCGGCAGACTGGCAACGCTTTCGCCAAATATTCCCCCCGTCACGACTATTGAACTTCGCGGACACTGAATTGCAAAGGCAGACTAATTCGGTACTTTCTTAAGTCTTCCTTTGCGACCCAAACCGTAGTACAGAGCAGGGCCAACCAGCGGAAACAACAAAGTCACCAATAGCCATGAAATCTTGGTGCCATCATCCTTAAAGTCGTTCTGCAAGATGTCAATTAGAGCAAAGATCCACATGGACAAAACGATTGCAACGATGGCCGCAAACACTCCTATGCCACTAAAGATCATGCTGATGAATCTGTTGGTAGTGCTACGTGTTGCAGCCTGGTCTTCAACGTCATAGTCCAGCTTTGTTGCAGCCAAGTCAGTAGCAAACTTTTGACTGTATGGCACGTCTGTCAGTGTCAACTTTCGGCCATCATTGGTTGTGGCATCCACTTGAGCAATAACCTTCTCGTAGTCGACGCGCAAATGTGCTTTCCATATGTGGCCGTCTCTTGCTTCCTGGAGAAAGTCCTCATACGAAACGTTTCCTTCACTGGCAGCACTAGCAGATGAGATGGATGCAATAGCGATCCAGAAATACAAAACCAAAGAATGAAATTTTGAAACGCGCATGACTACCGTTGGATGTTGTTTATGTGAGGTGATGGATACAGTGGGGACCGAATCATTATTGCGTAGATTGCCGCTTCGAATTCTTCTCCACGCGCTAGAAAGTCGGCAGACTGGCAACGCTTCCGTCAAATATTCCCCCCGCCACGACTAGACGCAGCCCTCAACGATGCCAAGGAGCGAATGCCTGAGTTGGAGGAGTTCTAAAGGCCAAGGCTGCGCCTGAGTGTCGCGGTGGGCGATTCAGAATGCCCAAAACGATGGAAGATCAGAGCCCTGATGCCTTCGATTTCTTGGCCTTTTCCTGATTTACAAGGGTCTCAGCCTCGCTGGAAAGACCTTTGCAAAGATAAGCCAACGCCGAAATTTCCACTTGCTGGTTCTGAACCTTGATGGAGGCCTGCGACAGCGTGATTGAAACGCCGCTGTTTTCCTTATCTTCATACACCCAAGCCTTGGTAGTTCCCATTCCATTGGGTTCGCTTGAAGTCTTTATGGGCTTTCCGTAGAGTTGATTGATGTCTTCAAACAAGTCAGCAGCGAGCATTGTGCTGACGGCATAAAGTTTGCCATTGAATATGGTTACCTCAACAGGGTAGCCCTTGCCCTTAATCTTGAAGTCTCTCGTGTTGTAGGTGAACACACCTACAAAGTCACTTTTCGTATTGACGATAGTGGCCGAGTGGCCCTTTAGAACCTCTTCTACTTTAGCTTTGGTTGTCTCTGAGCACAAATTAAAGCCGAGGTACTCCTTGGCATGAATGGCCGTGGAAGTGGCGATTGTCAGAGCTGCGATAACGCCAAAATACTTCATCGTGTGGTACTCCCTAAGTTTTTTATAGAGCCCCATTTTATTGGCAATCCACATCTCCCGAGAGCATTCCCCGTGTGCTTTCACTGCAATGGCGTACGGATGGCAATTTCTGCAAATCGTATCTTCGGTTTAAGACCCCTGAAATTCCGCCACACCTTGCTTCGAATTGGGATCGCAATGGACCGCCCTAAAGCCGACTGTCGAGAGTACCCGCAATCGCGGCACTGCAGCCATAGATCCCACACATCTATCCCCAGCCCCAGCGCAACTGCTGGCACACCGCTATTCAATCGTTTCGCTTGCAATAGCCCGCACGGCAAGGGGGTATGCCGGGCGACGATTTGTGGTACTCCACCATGAGGAGCCCGGCGTACCCCCTTGTCGCGTAGCGAGCGAAAAAATACCCATGAAAGGCAGAATAGAAACTCACATATTCCTGCGGTACTGCCCACCCACCTCAAACAGCGCGTCGGTAATCTGCCCGAGGGAGCACACCCGCACTGCGTCCATCAACACCTCGAACACATTCTTGTTTTCGATGACGGCTTGTTGCAGCGTCTTGAGCATGGCGGGGGCCTTGTCTGCGTTGCGCTGGTGAAAGTCCTCCAGGCGGCGCAGCTGGCTTTGCTTTTCTTCGTCGGTGGAGCGGGCCAGTTCCAGCTTGTCCATGACCTGGTCGCCATGCGGATTGCGGAAGGTGTTGACGCCGATGATGGGCAGCTCGCCGGTGTGCTTGAGCATCTCGTAGGTCATGCTCTCGTCCTGGATCTTGCCGCGCTGGTAGCCGGTTTCCATCGCGCCCAGCACGCCGCCGCGCTCGGCAATGGCCTCAAACTCTTTGAGCACCGCCTCTTCCACCAGTTCCGTGAGCTCTTCGATGATGAAGGCGCCCTGCCCCGGGTTTTCGTTTTTGGCCAGGCCCCATTCGCGGTTGATGATCAACTGGATGGCCATGGCGCGGCGCACGCTGTCTTCGGTGGGCGTGGTGATGGCCTCGTCGAAGGCATTGGTGTGCAGGCTGTTGCAGTTGTCGTAGATGGCGATGAGCGCCTGCAGCGTGGTGCGGATGTCGTTGAACTGGATCTCCTGCGCGTGCAGGCTGCGCCCACTGGTCTGGATGTGGTACTTCAGTTTCTGGCTGCGTTCATTGGCGCCATAGCGCTCCTTCATGGCCACGGCCCAGATGCGGCGCGCCACGCGGCCCATCACGGTGTATTCCGGGTCCATGCCGTTGCTGAAGAAGAAGGACAGGTTGGGCGCGAAGTCGTCAATGTGCATGCCGCGGGCCAGGTACGCTTCCACAAAGGTAAACCCGTTGGAGAGCGTGAAGGCCAGCTGCGATATCGGGTTGGCCCCGGCCTCGGCAATGTGGTAGCCGCTGATGGAAACCGAATAGAAATTGCGCACGTCGTGGTGCACAAAGTATTCGGCAATGTCGCCCATCACTTTCAAGGAAAACTCCGTTGAAAAAATGCAGGTGTTCTGGCCCTGGTCCTCTTTCAGGATGTCGGCCTGCACCGTGCCGCGCACATTGGCCAGCACCCATTCTTTGATCTTGGCGGTTTCGGTGTCGGTGGGTTCGCGGCCGTTGTCGGCTTGGAATTTCTCCAGGTTCTGGTCGATGGCGGTGTTCATGAACATGGCCAGGATGCTGGGCGCCGGGCCGTTGATGGTCATGCTCACACTGGTGGCCGGGTGGCACAAATCGAAGCCGCTGTAGAGCACCTTCAAATCGTCGAGCGTGGCAATCGACACCCCGCTGTTGCCCACCTTGCCATAGATGTCGGGCCTGCGGTCCGGGTCGTGGCCGTAGAGGGTGACCGAGTCAAAGGCGGTTGACAAGCGCTTGGCCGCCATGCCCGAACTCAGAAGCTTGAAACGCTTGTTGGTGCGAAAGGCGTCGCCCTCGCCCGCAAACATGCGCGTCGGGTCTTCGCCCTCGCGCTTGAAGGCAAAGGTGCCAGCGGTATACGGGTAGCTGCCGGGCACGTTGTCGAGCATCAGCCATTTCAGGATCTCGCCGTGGTCTTCGTACTGCGGCAGGGCTACCTTGCGGATGGTGGTGCCACTGAGGGACTTGCTGGTGAGCGCGGTGCGGATTTCCTTGTCGCGGATTTTGACCACGTACTCGTCACCGGCATAAGCCCTTTGCATCTCCGGCCACTGCACCAGCAGCTTGCGGGCGGCGGCGTCCTGCGTGGCTTCGCGCGCCAGTGCCAGGTCGATGGCGGCCTCGGCGGCCTTGGCGCGCCCGGCCTTGCCCACTTCGAGCATGGCGGCTGCCGCGCGCAGCTGCTGGATCTCGCGTGCCAGCGTGGCCTGGGCGCGGGCACGCGCCTTGTAGCCGCGCACCGTGTCGCTGATCTCGGCCAAGTAGCGCGTGCGCGCGGCTGGCACCACCGGGGTCTGGTTGGAGCTGAAGCGTGCGGTCACGCGCGGCAGCAGGCTTTCGGTTTGCAGCTGCAGACCCAGCGCCTGCAGGCGCGGCAGCATGGCCTGGTAGAGGGCCGTCACACCGTCATCATTGAAGCGCGCGGCCATGGTGCCGAACACCGGCATCTGCTCTGCCGGTGTGCTCCAGGCCTCGCGGTTGCGCTGTACTTGTTTTGCCACGTCGCGCAGGGCGTCGGCCGCACCCTTGCGGTCGAACTTGTTGATGGCCACGAACTCGGCAAAGTCCAGCATGTCGATTTTTTCCAGCTGGCTGGCCGCGCCAAACTCGGGGGTCATCACATACAGGGGCACATCCACCAGCGGCACGATGGCCGCGTCACCCTGGCCAATGCCCGAGGTTTCGACCACGATCAAATCGAAACCGGCGGCCTTGCAGGCCAGGATCACATCGGGCAAGGCGGCAGATATTTCGCTGCCGAATTCGCGGGTCGCCAGGGAGCGCATAAAGACACGCGCCCCCACGCTTGCCGCTTCGCGTGCTGCGCTGCCACCCAAGGGGGCCAATTTGCCTTGGGGCAGCCCGGCGGCAAATTCCGCGCCCTGTCTCGTCTTCCACGGAGAAATTGCGTTCATGCGGATCCGGTCGCCCAGCAAGGCGCCACCGCTCTTGCGCCGTGAGGGGTCAATCGAAATCAGCGCCACGCGCAGGCTGTCGTCCTGGTCCAGGCGCAGGCGGCGGATCAGCTCGTCGGTGAGCGACGACTTGCCCGCGCCGCCCGTGCCGGTAATACCCACCACGGGAATGGCGCGCTCTGCGGCCTGTGCACGCAGTGTGTCCAGCAGCGCCGCATCGGCCCGGCCCGCCTCCACGGCGGTGAGCAGCTGCGCCAGTGCGCGCCAACTCGCTTCGGTGTGGCCTTGAATGGCCTCAAGGTTCTTCGGTGCGTAGGACGAAATGTCTTTGTCACAGCGCATCACCATCTCGCCAATCATGCCGGCCAGGCCCATCTTCTGGCCGTCTTCGGGGCTGTAGATGCGCGTTACCCCATAGGCATGCAGTTCCTTGATCTCCGAGGGCACGATGACGCCGCCGCCACCGCCAAACACCTGGATGTGCGCGCCGCCCCGAGCCTTGAGCAGATCGACCATGTACTTGAAGTACTCCACATGCCCGCCCTGGTAGGAGCTGATGGCAATGCCCTGCACGTCTTCCTGCAGGGCGGCGGTGACCACTTCTTCGACGCTGCGGTTGTGCCCCAGGTGGATCACCTCGGCGCCCATGCCTTGCAGGATGCGGCGCATGATGTTGATGGCTGCGTCATGCCCGTCAAACAGGCTGGCAGCGGTGACAAAACGCACCTTGTGCGTGGGGCGGTAGCTGGCAAGGGCCTTGAATTCGGCGGACAGGTCGGTCATGGTCTTCCTCGGGTGGCGTCGGGGCAATGGCGTCCTGCGTCTGTGGCGCAGTTGACGTTTACGTAAACGTCAACTGTAAACCATTTGCGCCAACAAGGGCTTACACCCGATGGAAGCCCGCTAGAGGGGACTTTGATTGACTTCGCTGGCCGGCAGTGACAGAAACAGCGTCAGCGCCCCGGCCAGTGCCGTGACAAACCAGAAGACGAAAAAGCCCAGCGTGTAGACGGTCTGGCGGCTCAACTCGAAGGATTGGCCAAACCAGTGCAGGTCCTGCGGGTCCACCACGGCAAACACCAACAGTTCCATGACGCCTGCCATCAGGAAGGCGGGCCAGACGATCCACATGATTTTTTGTTTCATTCTTTTGTCTCCGGTGGTGCGTGTCGCGGCTTAGCGCGGAACAATGAAAACCGACTTTTCGGTCACGCGCTTGTCCAGGTCGGTGGCTTCAATCGTGAAGTGGATGGGGTGCGAGCCGGGTTCAGCCCCCTCGTAGGGCAGTTGCAGGCGCACCGGCACCCAGCGTGACTGGGTGGATTCCACGCTGATGTCGGCCTCCGACGCCAGAGACAGGCCTTGCATGCCGTCCACCGAAACATGGAACCGCTGGGTGGACTCGGCCGCGTTCATCACCTGGATGCGGAACACGTTTTCGATCCTGCCGCCCTCGGCAATGCGCGCCAGCGAGCCACGGTCGCGCTCCACGTCGACCTTGAAGGGCAGACGCAGGGCCAGGCTGATGCCCATGGCCGCCACCACCACGCCCAGGATGCCGGTGTAAATCAGCACGCGCGGGCGCAGGATGTGGCGCAGGGTCTGCGCCTTGGTCCACTTCTGCTCCAGCGCGTGCTCGGTGGTGTACTTCACCAGGCCGCGCGGGTAGCCCACCTTGTCCATCACCGTGTCGCACACGTCGGCGCAGGCGCCGCAGCCGATGCACTCATATTGCAAACCATTGCGGATGTCGATGCCGGTGGGGCAAACCTGCACGCACAGGCTGCAGTCCACGCAGGAGCCCAGGTTCAGGGTGCTCAAGTCGGCCTTTTTGCTGCGCGCACCGCGCGGTTCGCCGCGCTCGGTGTCATAGGTGACGATGAGCGTGTCCTTGTCGAACATGGCGCTCTGGAAGCGCGCATAGGGGCACATGTATTTGCACACCTGCTCGCGCATGAAGCCGGCGTTGCCATAGGTGGCAAAGGCGTAGAAGAAGGTCCAGAAGATTTCCCAGGAGCCCAGGTTCCAGTGCACAAACTCCAGCGCCAGCAAGTGAATGGGCGTGAAGTAGCCCACAAAGGTAAAGCCGGTCCACAGCGCCAGTGCAATCCACATCAGCTGCTTGGCCGCTTTGCGCGCAAATTTCTCCGGCGTCCAGGGTGCGGCATCGCGGCGCATGCGCATGGAGCGGTCGCCCTCGGCGAGCTTTTCCAGCCACAAAAACATTTCGGTGTACACCGTTTGCGGGCAGGCATAACCGCACCACAGGCGCCCGGCCACGGCGGTAAACAAAAACAGCGAATAGGCCGCAATCACCAGAATGCCGGTGAGGTAAATAAAGTCCTGTGGGTACAGCACCAGGCCAAAGATATAAAAGCGCCGTGCGCCCAAGTCAAACAGCACCGCCTGGCGCTGGCCCCACTCCAGCCAGGGCAGGCCGTAGAACACGATTTGCGTCAGAAACACCAGGGCCCAGCGCCAGCGCGAAAACAAACCCGAAACGCTGCGCGGGTAGATTTTTTTGTGCGCCTCATACAGCGACACCATCTCCGCATCGGCCCCGGGCGGCGGCTCTATGGGCGCCGTGGACACTGTCAGGGGGATGACCTTTTGGGCCTTGGTAGTGGGATCAGACACGTGGTGCTTCCAGCCTTTCGCTTGTTGGTTCCATGATACCAACGCTGGACCCAAAATACCATACCGGGTATATGATCCATGTCAGTAAACCTGCTTGCCACCCCCGGAGACACATGCCATGAGCGTTTTGCAAGACCAGTCCGCCAGAACCGATGTACTCAACCGCCTGCGCCGCGCCGAAGGCCAGCTGCGCGGCATCCAGCGCATGGTGGAGGAAGGCGAAAATTGCCTGAAGATCGGCCAGCAGTTCTCTGCCGTGCGCAAAGCGCTGGACAGCACCTATTTGCGCATGACGGTGTGCTTTCTGGAGCAGGAACTGCAGGCACGCATCCAGCCCGACGCGACGCAAAAGGCCGACCTCGACCTGATGGTGAAAGACATGGAGTCCCTGCTGGCACGCATCGGCTGAATCCGCACACTCTGCGGGCACCCGGGGCTGCCCGGGGCTGCCCAAGGGTTATCCGCAGGTCGATATCCTGCTGGCAACGCATTTGTACGCTTACAAGTGGCTACACTGCCAAGCGAATCTGCCATGCAACCCATCCAGCTTTTTGACCCTGCCTCCAGCACCTACAGCTATGTGCTGTCCGATCCGCTGACGCGTGAAGCCGTGCTGATCGATCCGGTGGATGCCCAACTCGAACGCGACCTGGAACTGCTGCGCGCCCGGGGCCTGCACCTGCGGTGGACGCTGGAAACCCATGCCCACGCCGACCACATCACCAGCGCCGCGCTGTTGGCAGAACACGCGGGCGCCCGCTCCGCCGTGCCTGCGGGCTGCGGCATTGGCACGGCTGCGGTGCAGCTGCAAGCGGGCGACACCCTGCGCTTTGGCGGCGAGACGCTGCTGGCCCTGCACACCCCCGGCCACACCAGCGGCAGCATGAGCTATGTCTGGCGCGAGCATGTGTTTACCGGCGACACGCTGCTGATCAACGGCTGTGGCCGCACCGACTTCCAGTCCGGCAGCGCAGCCGCCCTGTACCACAGCCTGACGCACATTCTGTTTGCCCTGCCAGACGCCACCACCGTCTGGCCAGGCCACGATTACCAGGGACGCACCCACTCCAGCATCGGCCATGAGAAGGCGCACAACGCCCGGGTCGCAGGAAAAACTTTGCAGGAATTCACCGCCACCATGGACGCACTCAATCTCCCCAAACCGCAACGCCTGGACGAGGCCGTGCCGGCCAATCTCAGCTCCGGCCTGCAGCACGATGCCGGTGCCGCCAGCGGCGGTGTGCGCGCGGCCACGGGCTACGCAGGCGACATCAGCAACTCCCTGGCCCATGCCTGGTGGCAGGCAGGGGACGCCGTGCTGGTGGACGTGCGCACCGACGCCGAACGCGAGTGGGTGGGCTTTGTGCCCGGCGCCGTGGCGGTGGCCTGGAAACAGTGGCCCGGCATGGCCATGAACCCTGACTTTGACGCCGCCCTGCTGGCCGCTGCCGGTGGCAAAAAAGTGCTGCTGCTGTGCCGCAGCGGTGTACGCTCGGTTGCCGCCGCGCAGCGTGCCACCGGGCTGGGCCTTGCGGCCTACAACATCCTCGAGGGCTTCGAGGGCGACCCCGATTCAAACGCCCAGCGCGGCCACCAGGGCGGCTGGCGCCTGGCCGGGCTGCCCTGGCGCCAGGGCTGAAGCGCAGCGGACCCTGGCATGGCCTTTCTTGCTCTGGACATTGGCAACACGCGCCTGAAATGGGCGCTGTATGACGCCCCCCGCCGCGACGCGCAACTCATCGACAGCGGCGCCGAATTCCTGGAAAACATCGACAAACTGGGCGAAGGCCCCTGGAGCTGTCTGCAGGCACCCAGCCAGGTGCTGGGCTGCGCGGTGGCCAGCGACGTGATCCGCCGCCGTGTGGAAGAACAAATGGAAGCCTGGGACGTGGCCCCCCAATGGGTGGTGGCCAGCGAGGCCGAGGCCGGATTGCGCAACGGCTACGACCACCCGGCCCGCCTGGGTGCGGACCGATGGGTGGCCATGATTGGTGCTTATCAACACATGCTGGCGCAAGGGCCCGCGCAGCCCATGGTGGTGGTGATGGTGGGCACGGCCGTTACGGTGGAGGCGGTGGACGCCAGCGGCAAGTTTCTGGGCGGCTTGATCCTGCCCGGGCACGGCATCATGCTGCGCGCGCTCGAATCCGGCACGGCCGGGCTGCACGTGCCTACCGGCGAGGTCACGCCCTTCCCCACCAACACCAGCGACGCCCTCACCAGCGGCGGCACCTACGCCATTGCCGGTGCGGTGGAGCGCATGGTGCAGCACCTGCGCCAGCACTGCGGCACCGAGCCCCAATGCATCATGACCGGGGGTGCGGCCTGGAAGATGGCGCCCAACATGGCGCGCACGTTCGCGCTGGTCGACAACCTGATTTTTGACGGGCTGCTCTACATCGCCGAAAGGCGCTTTGGCGCCTGAGCCAGCGGGCCGCGGCCTACTGCAAGCAGCCGCGGGCGGTGCGCAGCGGATCGATATGGCGGTGCTTGCGCTGCACCACCCGCACCTCGCTCGCTGCTGCATACGGTGCACCCCGACCCGTGACGCTGGCGCGGGCAATGGCAGCCTCCACATCGTCCTGATTGAGGGGCTCGGCCCTTGAGCCGTTGACCCGCAGATAGCGGCCCGCAGCAGTCTTTGCCAGCAGGCCAAATTCCATGCCCCAGCGCACGATGCCCATGACATCCACGTCCCGGGGCGCGGCGACAAAGGCCTTGATGGTGTAGCTGCCCAGAATCACGGTGAGACGCGGGTTGGGTGCGCTGTGCTTGGGGTTATGACCGTAGTTTTGGCCGTGGCTGAAAGTGAATGTATTTGGCATGCACCCATTGGAGCAGCTTGGCTGCAGCGCGCGATGTCCCGTGTGTCAGCCCTGTGTGAAGAAATGTGGCTGCTGCGTGAGCAAGCCCGATCCATGCGCCAGGCCCTCTCATGCCCAGAGGTGGCACTCCACCCAATGCACCCTGGCCGCCGTGCCCAGTTGCACCGGCTGGGGTGCTGCCGTTTTGCAGCGTTCCATGGCCTGCGGGCAGCGCGTATGAAAGCGGCAGCCGCCGGGCAAGTTGTCGGGGCTGGGCAACTCGCCCAGCAGTGGCACTGCCTCGGCGGTGCGGCGCACACAACCAGCAGGCGGCGCGGGCTCGGGAATTGCGGCCAGCAGCGCCTGCGTGTAGGGGTGCCTGGGGTTGCCGAACACTTCAGCGGCCGCACCCATTTCCACCACCCGGCCCAGGTACATCACGGCCACTGTGTCGCTCAGATACTTCACCACCGCCAGGTTGTGCGAGATGAACACATACGAGAGTCCGCGTGCGCGCTGCAGGTCACCCAGCAGGTTGAGCACCTGGCTCTGGACGGACACGTCGAGCGCCGACACCGGCTCGTCGGCCACGATCAGCTGCGGCTGCAGCGCCAGCGCACGGGCAATGCAGATGCGCTGGCGCTGGCCGCCGGAGAACTCGTGCGGATAGCGTTTTGCAGCTTCTGCGGGCAGGCCCACGGTCTCCAGCAGCCGCGACACTTCCGTGGCGCGTTGCTGCGCACTGCCCATGCGGTGAATCACCAGCGGCTCTTCGATCAGGCGGCCCACCGTCATGCGCGGGTCGAGCGCGGCCTGCGGGTCCTGAAAAATCACCTGCAAATGCTTGCGCACCTCGCGCAGTTGCGTGCCCGAGAGCAGCGTGATGTCATGCCCCATGAAGCGCACGGCGCCGCTGCTGGGCTCCAGCAAACGTAGGATCAAACGGCCCAGGGTGGACTTGCCGCAACCGGACTCGCCGACCACGCCCAGGGTCTGGCCCTTTTTCACATTGAGGCTGACGCCGTCCACCGCCTGCAGTTGGCGGCCATCGCGCAGAGTAAAACGCTTGCTCAGCTCGATCACATCCAACAGGGGCGCGGTCATGGAAGCTCCATGGGGTGATAGCAGGCCACCTGGTGGACGCCGCTCTGGCCTTGCGCTGACACCACATCGCCAAGCGGCGGCGGCGCGGCGCGGCAGGTGTCGGAGGCACGCGTGCAGCGCTGCCCGAAGGCGCAGCCGGGGGGACGCTCCGACGCCGAAGGCACCCGCCCCTCAATGACAGCCAGGCGCTCGCCCCGCGGCGTGGACAGACGCGGGATCGCCGCCAGCAGCCCTTGCGTATACGGATGGCGCGGCGCCGCAAACAGCTCCTGCACCCTTGCCGTTTCCACGATGCGCCCGCCATACATCACCGCCACACGGTCGCAGAAACCGGCCACCACACCCAGGTCGTGGGTGATGATGAGAATGCCCATGCCCAGCTCGTCGCGCAGGCTGCGCAGCAAATCCAGAATCTGCGCCTGCAGGGTGACATCCAAGGCTGTGGTGGGCTCGTCGGCAATCAGCAGCTGCGGACGGCACATCAGCGCCATGGCAATCAGCACGCGCTGGCGCAGGCCGCCGGAGAGCTCGTGCGGGTATTGCTGCAGGCGCTGCGCGGGCGCGTTCACGCCCACACGCTGCAGCATCTGCAACACGCGCGCACGGGCCTGGTCACGGGGCAATTTCTCGTGCAGGGCCAGTGCTTCATGCAATTGGTCGCCCACGGTGAAGGTGGGGTTGAGGCTGGTCATCGGGTCCTGGAACACCACGCCGATGCGCTTGCCCCAGACCTGTTGCAAGGCGCTGCGCGAGAGAGTGGACAGTTCCAGTTCGTCCAGCTGCAAGGTGCCGCTCTCCAGATGGCTGGGCGGCGAGGCCTGCAGGCGAATCGCCGACATGGCCATCACGCTTTTGCCGCAACCGGACTCGCCCACAATGCCCAGCGTCTCGCCCTTGGCTACGCTGAAGGACACACCGTCCACCACGCGCGCGCCACCCGGCCGCGCGCCAAAGCTCACCGCCAGATTGTCAACAGCGAACAGCGCAGGCGCGGCCGCCTGCATCAATCAAACACCACGCGCGGAAAGTAAAACGACACCACCCAATTGGGCATGTCCACAATCTCGCTGATGCGCAAATCGCCGCACACGCTGCACAGCATGTAGGCGTCCACGGCCGGCATGCCGTGGCTGCGGGCCAGCAACTCCACCATGCCGCGCACGGCAGCGCGTGCCGCCTCCATCAGGTCCGGGCCTACGCCCATGGTGACCTCATAGCCCTTGGCATCCAGATGCCGACTCACTGGCCCGGCCGTCGTGAAACGCGGAAAGGCCAAGGGGGTCTGCTTGATCAGGTCGAACTGCAACTCCACCTGCATGGGGCTCTCGATCGCCGTGCCACACACCTCGCCATCACCCTGCGCTGCATGCGTGTCGCCCACCGAGAAAAGCGCACCTGCCACTTCCACCGGCAAATACAACTCTGTGCCGGCCGAGAGATCGCGCACATCCATATTGCCGCCCACGCGGCGCGGCGGCACGATGCTGTGCAAACCCGGCGCGGCAGGCGCCACGCCAATGGTGCCGGTGAAGGGCTTCAAAGGCACCTTGCCCCACTTGCCAAACAGGGCGGGCGCCATGGTGCTGGCGTCATACGACCAGATCTGCAGGGCCGGGTCCTTGAACTCGTCGGCCAACAAGCCAAAGCCGGGGATGTTGGCGGTCCAGCCCCAGCCCGAGGGCTTGAAGGAATGCAGCGTGACCTTGAGCACATCGCCCGGCTCGGCACCCTCGATATACACCGGGCCGGTGACCGGGTTGATGCGGCCAAAGTCCATGGTCCCCACGTCCTCCACCTTGGACGCCGGAGAGAGCTGACCGCCCGAGGCTTCAAACACCTCGAAGTTGATCAGCGCGCCCGGCTCCACGCGTAGCACCGGAGTGAACGCGTTGTCCCAGCCCACATGGCTTTGGGCATGGTGGATGGTGTGGCGCGGACAGCCGCAACCGGCGTGGTGTACGTGGGGAACGGTGGGGGTCATGGCGTGCCTCTCTGCCTTACTTGTTGATGTAGACGTTGTCGTAGTTGATCGGGATGCGCACCGGATCGACAAACAAGGCGTCGGCGCCACCCAGGCGCTTGGAGCGCATGCTGAAGCGCTGCTCGTTGAAGATGGGCGCCCAAGGTGCATCTTTCATGATGTCGGTGAAGATGCCCTTCCACAGCACGGCGCGCTCTGCCGACTTGGCCGGGTCGGACATGGCGTCGGCCGCTTCAGCGCGCTTGTCCAGGTCCTTGTTGCAATACCAGGACCAGTTCCAGCCACCGGCCGTGGCGCCGGCGCAGCCCAGGATGGGGCCGTAGAAGTTGGAGGGGTCCGGAAAGTCCGCAATCCAGGCCATGCCGCCCGACCAGACCATGGGCGCCGTCTTGGCCTTGCCGCCGGCGGCAATCACATTGGCCTGCGCCAAATTCTTTAACACCACCTTGATGCCGATCTTGGACAGGTCTTCCTGTATGGCCTGGGCGATGCGCGGGTTCGGGTCCAGGTTGTAGACATACATCTGCGTCTCAAAGCCTTTTTCCAGACCGGCGGTCTTGAGCAACTCTTTGGCCTTGACCGGATCGTAGGCGTAGCCCGTATAGGCCTTGTCATAGCCGGGCATGGTGGGCGGCAGCGGCTGGTTGGCCACCAGGGCGCGGTTGTTGATGATCTTGACGATGCGCGCCTTGTCGATGGCCATGTTCACGGCCTGGCGCACTTCCACCTTGTCAAAGGGTTTCATCTGCACGTTCATGGTGACGTAGCCGGTCTGCAGCTGGCCGCCCTCGATGATCATGTCCTTGTACTTGGGGTCGTTGCGGATCTGCAGGAACTTGGCCGGTGGAATGCCATCACCGGCAAAGTCGGCCTCGCCTTTTTCCAGCTTGAGGATGGCGGTCATGGGCTCCAGGCCCACCTGGAAAGTGATCTGGTCGAGCTTGGGCAAGCCCTTCACAAAGTAGTCGGGGTTGCGCTTCAAGACCAGCTGCTGGCCCAGCTTCCATTCAGCGAGCATGAAGGCGCCGCTGCCCACGATCTTCTTGCCAAAGTCCTTGCCCGCCTTTTCAACGGCTTCCTTCGGCACGACGGAGGCGAAGTTGATCGCCATGGCGTGCAGGAAGGTGGCGTCAGGCCGCGTCAGCATGAACTTGACGGTGCTGGCGTCCGGCGTGGTGATGCCCTTCACGTCCTTGGCCTTGCCTTTTTTATAGGCCTCCATGCCGCTGATGCTGTCAAAGAAACCGGCGCCGGGGCTCTCGGTCTTGGGGTTGGTGGTGCGCTCCAGCGAGTACTTCACGTCCTGCGCGGTGATCTCGCGGCCGTTGTGAAATTTGACGCCCTTGTGCAGCTTGAAGGTGTAGGTCTTGCCGTCGGGCGAGATGTCAAAACTTTCGGCCAGGCTGGGCACCAACTCAGAAGTGCCGGGCTTGTAGTCCATCAGGCGCACAAACAGGCTCTTGATGATGGACCAGTTGACCCAGTCATAACCAATGGCCGGGTCCAGCGTAACGATGTCATCCTTGTAGGTGACGACGATGGAGCCGCCCTGCGCCCCTTCTTCGGCGAACACAGGCGATGCATGCAGGGCAAAGGCGGCCACAAGGGCGGCGCTGAGAACACGGAGTTTCATGGGGTGCGCTTTCAGGTAGGGTTGATGAGGAGAGAGGGAAATGAAAAAAGGGTCAGCGCAGGCGGATGCGCGGATCGATGAGCGGGGCGATCAGGTCGGCCAGCAGGTTGCCCACAACAATGGCGCAGGCCGCCACCAGGGTCACGCCCATGATGATGGGAATGTCCACCTGCTGCGTGGCCTGCCAGGCCAGCTGGCCAATGCCGGGCCAGCCAAACACCGACTCCACCACCACCGCGCCGCCCATCAAGAGGCCGATGTCGATGCCCACCATGGCCACCACCGGCAACAGCGCATTGCGCAGCGCGTGGCGCAGCAGCACGCGCAAGACGGATGCGCCCTTGGCGCGTGCGGTGCGGATGTAGTCTTGGGTCAGCACCTCGATCAGGCTGGAGCGCAGCATGCGTGCGTACCAGCCGGCGCCCAAGAGGCCCAGGGTCAGGCCCGGCAGCACCACGTGCTTGAACTCGCCGTAGCCGCCCACCGGAAACCAGTCGAGCGCGACCGAAAACGTGTAGAGCATGGCCAGGCTGGCCACAAACTGCGGCGTGGACACGCCCACAAAGGATAAGAGCATCAGCGTCTCGTCGGCACGCCCGCCCTGGCGCGCGGCGGCGATCAGGCCAATCCCCAAGCCAATGACGAGCTCACACACAATGGCTGCCGCCATCAGCAGCAGCGTGGCGCCCAGGCGCGAGGCAATCACCTCACTTACCTCGGTTTTTTGCGCATACGAGCGGCCCAGGTCGCCCTGCGCCAGGCCCAGCACATAGCGGCCATATTGCTGGTGAAAGGGCAGGTCCAGACCGAGCTGCGTGCGGATGGTGGCCACCGTTTCGGCAGTGGCGCTGCGCCCGGCAATCTGGCGCGCCGGGTCGGCCGGCAGCACGTACAGAAGCGCAAAGGTAATCAGGCTCACGCCCAGCAACAGCAAGACGGCTTGCACGATGCGGCCCAGCACGTAGCGCAGTGTCTGCGTCATAGCGGCCGCCCCTGCGCCCCATTGGCGATGTTCGCGACGCTCGCCATGCGGCTCTGGTTGTGCCTGGCGCTCATGTACGCCGCGCCGACAGCGTCGGGTCCAGCGCCACCCGCAGCGCGTCCCCCAGCAGGTTGAAGCACACCGCCATCAGCACAATGGCAGCCCCCGGAATGAACACCAGCCAGGGCGCACTGGTGAAGTAGCTCTGGTTCTCAAAAATGATGTTGCCCCAGGAGGGCGTGGGCGGCTGCACGCCGATGCCCAGAAACGAGAGCGTGGCCTCCAGCAACACCGTGGTGGCAATGCCCAGCGTGCCGTACACCACCAGCGTGGGCACCAGATGCGGCACGATGTGGCCAAACAGAATGCGTGCTGGCCCCGCACCCAGGCTGCGCGCCGCCTCCACAAAGCCGCGCTCGCCCAGGGAGAGGGTTTGCGTGTAGACCACCCGCGCAATCTGCACCCAGTTCACCATGGCAATCACCATGGCCACGATCCACAGGCTGGGCGTAAAGATCGCCGACAGCACAATCGCCAGCAGCAAAGCCGGAAAGCACATCATCAGGTCGGTAAAGCGCATGAGCACTGAGCCCACCCAGCCGCGCAAGAAACCGGCCACCACGCCCACCAGCGTGCCCACCGCCAGCGCCACGCCGTTGGCCACCAGGCCGATGATGAGCGAGGTCTGGGCGCCAAACACCACCCTTGAGAACAGGTCGCGCCCCAGCAGGTCGGTGCCGAACCAGAATTTGAAAGACGGAGGCAGCGGCGCGCCCTCAAGGGTCAGGCCGTCAAAGAAGGTGAGCTCCGGTGGGTGCGGTGCAAGCCAGGGCGCAGCGACTGCGGCCAGCACCAGGCCCAGGGCCAGTACGGCGGCCAGGCGGGTCATCAGGGACAGGGAGCGCAGCGCATGCATAGTGCGCTCCATTCTGCGCAAGAGCGGGCCAAAGTTGGATTGCTAAAACGTGAACTGAGGATTGGGAATCTGGAATGTGTCGCGCACCCTGCTTGCGCTACAGTTTTCCGAACTTTGCGATTGCCACCATGCCCCTCACCAGCGAACAGCTCGAAGCCCTGCGCACCCGTTTCAGCGGCGGCGCCAGCCAGATGCACGACCCGCGTTTTGCCCAGGTGGCCTCCAGCATTTTTTCAGAGGGCGGCAAGCGCGCCGCGCCCTATGCCGGCATCCCCACCCTGCTCTCGGCCCCCAGCCTGCCGGTGGACCCGCGCGCGCCGGACTTTGGCAACCTGCAGGTGGCCCTGATGGGCGCGCCCATGGACCTGGGCGCCAGCAACCGCCCCGGCGCCCGCTTCGGGCCGCGCGCCTTGCGCACCATCGAACGCATTGGGCCCTACAACCATGTGCTGGACGTGGCGCCGGTGCACAGCCTGCGCGTGGCCGATGTGGGCGATGTGCCCTTTCGCAGCCGCTACAGCCTGCCGATGTGCATCGAAGACATCGAGGCCTGGTACCACAAGGTAGTAGATCAGGGCGTGCTGCCGCTCACCGCCGGTGGCGACCACTCCATCACCTACCCCATCCTCAAGGCCGTGGGCCGCAAGGAGCCGGTGGGCATGGTCCACATCGATGCGCACTGTGACACTGGCGGCGCCTTTGACCAAACCCGTTTTCACCACGGCGGCCCCTTCCGCCTGGCCGTGCTGGACGGCGTGCTGGACCCCACGCGCTGCATCCAGATTGGCATACGCGGCTCCTCCGAATACCTGTGGGAATTTTCCAAAGATTCGGGCATGACGGTGGTGCATGCCGAAGACATTTCCAAATTGGGCATAGCAGAAATCATCCGCATGGCGCACGCCGTGGTGGGCGACGGCCCGACCTACTTGACCTTCGATGTGGACGGGTTGGACCCGGTGTTTGCACCCGGCACCGGCACGCCCGAAATCGGCGGCCTGACCACGCGCGAGGCGCTGGCGATTTACCACGGCCTCAAGGGCCTGAACATCTGTGGCGGCGATGTGGTGGAGGTGTCACCGCAGTACGACAGCAGCACCAACACCGCGCAGGCCGGGGCGCAAATGCTGTTCGAGACGCTGAGTTTGATGGCCTTCAGCCCGGCGCTCAAGGCCTGATCCAGCAATTTGGTTTGCACGCGCAAAGGCGGCGGCCAAGGGACGGGGTGCGGTCATACATGCCAGCGTGGTGAACTTCAGCTTCGGGCTGGAAGTGATCGGGCAATTGTGAATGGCCAATTCACGCAACCGACCCGTTGTTGACATAGCGATCCTGAAACTGGTCGCCCGATACCGCTTTGCCACATGCTTTCGGCTT
Source organism: Comamonadaceae bacterium (assembly GCA_947374485.1). GTDB lineage: Bacteria > Pseudomonadota > Gammaproteobacteria > Burkholderiales > Burkholderiaceae_C > Allorhodoferax. The sequence goes on from CANCCF010000010.1 coordinate 49,277, forward strand.
CAAGCCCTGACTGCCCGCAGCAGGGAAGCGCACCCTGCATGCGCAAGACCGGCCACCGACCATCTGCATTCACCGACGTATCACAGGTATCTGGACACTCAAAGTTGACTTGGGTGGAGGCCATGGGCCGGTTGCTCATCACAATAACGCCCCATCCTCGCTATGTTTCACACCATATTTCGCTGAATGGTCAAAATGCGATGCCAACGTGGGTGGCATTGTCAGGCTCTGAAAGTAACGGCGTTTTCAGGCGTGCCACGCACAAACGCCTCCACGTTGTCCATGAGCTGATCCGCCAATGACTGGATGGCCTGCGCGCTTGCCCAGGCCACATGTGGGGTGAGGATAAAGTCAGGGCGACTGAGCAGCGCCATGAACGGGTGGTCAGAGGGCAGCGGCTCCACGCTGGTCACATCGAAAGCTGCGCCCGCGATGTGGCCCGCGTCCAGAGCGGGGCCCACGGCGGCTTCGTCCACCAGGCCACCGCGCCCGGTGTTAATCAGTAGAGGTTTGCGGGCCATCTGTGCGAACTCTGGTGCGCCAATCATGTGACGCGTGTTAGCGTTGAGCGGGCAGTGCAGGGTGAGGATGTCGGCTTGCTGCAAAGTCTGCTCAAACGGGGTGTACATGCGCCCCTGGCCGATGCGGCCTTTATGCGCCGAAAAAATCACCCGCATACCCAGTGCACGGCCAATACCCGCCACGGCCTGCCCCAGCACGCCATCGCCAATGACACCAAGTGTGGAGCCCGCAAGGTCGCGGATAGGAAAATCAAAAAAACAGAACTGTGCGGCCTCTTGCCAACGCCCCGCCTTCACCGCATCGCGGTAGGCGAAGATGCTACGGCGCAAGGCGAAGATCAGCGCAATGGTGTGCTCAGGCACCGTGTGCATCGCGTAGTTGCGTACATTGCTGACCACGATGCCGCTTTGCCGACATGCAGCCAAATCGATGTTTATTGCACCCACGCGTGGGCGAAGCGGGGGGCGCGCAGCGTGGTGTCTGGGGAGATGGTGTCGCGATCCAAGAAAACGATTTTCATCAGAGGGTCTGTTGTGTTCAAGCAAGCAAGCGGCGTGCTTCGGCGACCACGGCGTCGCTGGTGATGTTGAACAGTTTGTAGAGTTCATCGGCGGGGCCGGAGGCACCAAAACCCGTCATGCCTACAAAGCCACCTTCCAGGCCGAGGTAGGCGTCCCAACCTTGGCGCACGGCGGCTTCAATGCCCAAGCGCACGACATCTTTAACGTCACCCAGCACGCTACGGCGGTAAGCGGCGTCTTGCACGTTAAACAATTCCCAGCACGGCATGGACACCACCGCCGTGCCAACGCCTGCAGCCTCCAGCTGTTCGCGGGCCTGCACGGCCAGCAGCACTTCAGAGCCGGTGGCCAACAGCGTGACCCTGCGCGGGCCGCAGGCGGCTTCGTGCAGCACATAAGCGCCGCGGCGTGTGAGGTTGTCGGCAGTGTGGGTGGTGCGTAC
>CANCCF010000011.1 GCA_947374485.1 Comamonadaceae bacterium
ACCTTTGTGGGCGGCAAATTCAGCCACAGCGGCATCACCAGTGGCTGTGCCACCTGCCACGGCGCGGGCATCACGACCAGCAGCTTCTATGGCGTCAAGGCCATCGTGGTGCTGCCGGCCACCACGCCGCCCGGGCCCAACGCGCACATCCCCTCACCCATCAATGCGCAGTGCGAAACCTGCCACCTGGGCAGCACGCCTTCCGCCCTGGTGGGCGTGACCACCGTGCCGGCGCTGGGCTCGACCCTGTTCAAGACCCCCATTCCGAGCGGCGACATGGTGCACAGCGGCGTTAACGCCAACTGCAACAGCTGCCATGAGAAGGGCTATTCGTGGCTGGGTGTCAACCTGTACACGCGCACCAGCACCTACACCACGGGTGGTACCTATGTGGGCTTCCAGGCGCGACCCTTTAGCGGCGGCACGGCCTACTCGATCAACGACGCCACCCACCCCACTGGCACGGCAGACTGCTCGCAGTGCCACGGCAGCACGGTGAACTTCCGCGTGGATGCCAAGCCGTCCAACCATATTCCGGTCAATCCCGTGGCCTGTACCAATTGCCACACCGCCACCAACCCGCTCAATTTCGCGGCACCGGTGACCCTGACCAATATCCACCGTGACGCCCTCACGGGCAGCACCTGCGCCAGCTGCCACAGCGTGACCAATGCGGCCAAGTACGCCATTCCCGCCAACAGCTTTGCCATCAAGGCGCCGGACGCCAAGCACATTCCGTTTGGTACCACCGCCTGCGAGACCTGCCACGTGGGCAGCGGCACCAGCATGCCCAGCACCACGGTGGTGGACGGTGCGCTGTTTGCCAACTCGGCCTACAGCCACAGCGGCGTGACCACCGGCTGTGCGACCTGCCACGGCCCCAACATCACCTCGACGAGCTTCACCGGCGTGACATCTATCGTGGTGGCGCCCAAGACCTCGCCCCAGGGCCTGACTTCGCACATTCCCTACACCGCGGCCTGTGAGACCTGCCACGTCGGCTCCACGCCCACTGGCCTGTCCACGGTCACCGGCAGCAAGCCGGTGCCCGGCAGCGGCTTCAAGTTGCCCAAGCCTACGGGCGTGATGATCCATGCCAACAGCACGGGCTTCTCCTGCATGAGCTGCCACGAGGCCAACTACCGCTGGATGGGTGTGGACCAGTACCCCATCAGCCCGACCGTGGTCACCGCCGGCGCCTCGTACAACGGCTTCCAGACCCGCCCGATTGCCGCCGCGACCCAGTACAGCGTGGCCGATGCGGCCCACACCGTGGGCGGCCTGGCCACCGGGGACTGCGCGCAGTGCCACAGCGGCACCACGGCCTTTACCGCCGCCGGACTGCCCGCCGGTCACATGCCCACCAAGGGCTCGGCCTGCTCCACCTGCCACGGGGCAGATTACTCGGTCGCCAGCCTGATCAAGACCGGCATCCACACCGGCATCACCGGCGGCTTGGTGACCTACTCGGCGGCCACCATTGGCACCAAGACCTGCGTGACCTGCCACACCGTGGGCACCGGTGGCACCAGCGGTACGGCGCCCTTTACCGGCTGCGCCACGCAGGCCGCCTGCGCCACGCCACCGCCGCAGAACGCCTTCCAGCCCATGCTCAGGGACGCCATGGGCGCCCACGTGCCGATAGGCAACACCGACTGCAACGGCTGCCATGCCAGCTTCACAGCCTTCTCCGGCATGGCCATGAAGCCCGGCAGCCAGGTGCCACACAACAATGCCAAATTCGGTGGTGTGCAATGCCAGCAGTGCCACGAACTGGGCATGGCGTGGTTCGGTGTCACCACCCTCAAGGTGCGCGTGGCCAACAAGCACACCTCGACCGATCGCAAGCCGCCTAATGACTGCAGCAATTGCCACGACCTGGGCGGTTTCCGCTCCCTGGTGCGTCCGGTCATGCGCGAGGCCCTGGTCAGCCCGGACATGGGCCGCATCCGCCCCACGCTGCAAACCGGCAAACCCAGCCGCGGCTCCTTGGGCAACAGCTTTGACCACAAGGGTGTGGCAGTGGGCCAGTGCAAGACCTGCCATGACGGCAAGTCCGCCTCCGGCATGCCGGCGCGTCACCTGATGGTGTCAAGCTCCTGCGACACCTGCCACCGCACCTCGACCTGGAGCCCGGCCCAGTTCAACCACAGCGGCGTCTCGCCCAACACCTGCCAGGCCTGCCACAACGGCATGGGCGCCACCGGCAAGCCCTCCGGCCACTTCATGACGGCGCGCTCCTGCGACAGCTGCCACCGCAATACGAGCCTGGGATGGAAGCCGGTGATGTACCAGCATCTCTCGCCTTCGTACAAGCCCAGTCCCGATATGCTGACCTGTGTGAGCTGCCACGTAACCAACGGTGAAATCATTCCGCGCCAGATGCGTGGACTGAACCGCACCAAGCCACTGCCAGTAGGGCCCTGAGTGAATATGTCGAATCGCTTTGTCTGGATCGCAGGAGTCGCCCTGGCGCTGCTCGCGCAAGTCGCGTCCGCCCAAACCATTGAGAGCCTGGACTGGGTGGAGGGGTCTGGCAGCACCGTGGCACGCCTGACCTTTACCGCCAATGTGCGCTTCCTGCGCCAGGCTCCCAACCCCACCACACCCACCGATCTGGCGCAACTGAGCTTCCAGATCGTGGCCGCCGACGAGCAGGTCCTGGGCCAGACCGTGGACGAGGGCCGGCGCCTGGGTGCGGCGGCAGGGCGTCCGCGCATCGACCTGAGCTATGTGCCGGTGCCCAAGGTGCCCACCAAGTTGCTGACCCTGCGCTTCAGCGAAAGGGTCTTGCTGCAGGTGCGACAAGGCCCGGGCGCGCGCAGCATTGATCTGGTGTTCAAGAGCCGCATGGCCGGCGACCTCTCCACAGGCGACGCTCTGCCCGAGCCGGCCGAGGCCGTGCAGGACCGTCGCTATGCCCTGGTGCTGCAAACCACGGCAGCCGGACAGACCGCCGCCATGCCGCGCATTCCCGCCGAGTTCCAGAATTACGACGTCTACACCCAGGCCGCAGAGCATGCAGGCGTTGCGGGCACGGACCTGGTAATGGGTTTTTTCAAAACCGAGAAGGATGCGCAGGCCGTGCGCCAGCGCGCGCTGGCCCAATTCCCCGGCGCCACGCTGCTGAACCTGGGCGCGTCGGCCGCTGCGGCACCAGCACCGGCGGCACTTGCACCTGCAGCACTCGCACCGCCGGCGGACGCCGTGGCCGCCAGTGCGGTACCGGCCGCGCCCGCCGCCCAGCCGCAAATCGAAACCGCCGTGGCCGACGTGGATGGCCAGGGCGAAGCGCTGCTGGCCAAGGCCCGCGCGGCTTTCAATGAGCGCCGCTACCAGGACGCCATTGACGCAACCAACCAGGCCCTGATGCTGCCGCCCAACCCGTCCAGCCCCGCGGCCCAGGAACTCATCGGCCAGACCTGGGAGGCCATGGGCCAGAGCGACAAGGCGCGCGCCGAATACCAGCTCTACATGAAGCTGTACCCGCAAGGCGAGGCTGCCACGCGGGTGGGTCAGCGCCTGGCCAGCATGGGCGTCGCAAGCGCCGCAGCAGCGCAACCCGCAGCTACGGGCCTCAAGCCCGACAAGAAGCGCCTGAGCGCCACCGGCAGCGTCTCGCAGTACTACTACGGTGGCCAGACCAAGACTGACTCGCTGGTCAACATCGCCACCGGCATCGACCAGAACACGCTCACGCGTACCAACCAGTCGGTGCTGGTTTCGAGCTGGGATGCCACCGGCCGGTACGAGGGCGACGACTCCATCACCAAGCTGGTCATGCGCGGCTCGCGCTCCGACAACCTGGCCAGCGAAAGCTCGCTGAGCTCCACCACCCAGGGGCTGGTCAGTGCGGCCTATGTGGACTACCGCCACCTGCCCACGCGGCTGGACCTGCGCGTGGGGCGCCAGTCGGCCATTGGCGGCTCGTTGTTCGGCCTGTTTGACGGCATCTCCATGGCCCTGCCGGTGGCCGAAAAATACAAGGTGGACGCCATGCTGGGCGTGCCCGCCAATACCCTGGTGTCGGCGCCGCAGCAAGCCCTGGCCGGTGTGATGCTGGAGGCCGACAACCTGTTCGAGCACTGGGGCGGCAACGTCTCGATGGTGGAGCAAACCACCGAGGGCTTCTCCGACCGCCGGGCCCTTGGCAGCGAGCTGCGTTACTTCGGCGAGTCGCTGTCGATGTACACGCAGCTGGAATACGAGCTCAATTTCAATGCCCTCAACGCCTTCACCATCCAGGGCTCCTTCCAGGGCCCGTATGACACCACGGTGACCATGCTGCTCGACGACCGCAAGGCACCCTCGCTGCAACTCAGCAACGCGCTGATTTCCTCGGGCGTGGGCTCCATCGGCAGTCTGCTGAACCGGCTGGACAATCCAGCCGACACGCTGCGCAGCACGCTGCAGTGCGGTGCCAGTCTGTCCTCGCTGGAGTGCGCCCGACGCTCCGCACTGGGCACCACAGCCGAAGCCAAGCAGGCCATGGTCAGCCTCTCGCGCGCCCTGTCGGCCAAATGGCAGGGCTCCATGGACCTGCGCTACAGCGACGTGGGGGCCCTGCCGGCCGTGGGCACCTTCCAGGCCCAGCCGGCCACCGGCGCGCAGTACAACGTCTCCTTCCAGCTCACCGGCTCCAACCTGTATTCCAGCCGCGACATCAACGGCTTCAACGTCAGCTTCATCAACAGCAGCACCATCAACGGCACGCAGCTGGCCTACAACAACCTGACCGGCTTCATGGGCAACCAGTTCAGTCTGGAGCCCTCGATCCGCTACTACACCCAAACCGACAACCTGCAGACCCGTATCACCCGCATCTCGCCCGGACTGCGCCTGTCCTACAAACTCTCGGAGCGTGCCAACCTCATGGCCGAGGGTATTTACGAGGCTTCGCAAACCGACGGCCTGACCAACCATGAAACCGGCGAGTCCATCTTCTTCTACATGGGCTACCGCTATGACTTTCAATAGCTTCACCAGCCCGCGCCGCTGGCTGGGCCTGGCCCTGCTGGCTGCGCCGCTGGCCTGGGCCGGCCTCGGTGAGGCGCAGGGTTCCATCGAAAGCGAGCGCGCGCAATGGCACGCGCAGCGCTCGGTGGCGCATGCTGCGCAGTACAGCGTGCATGAACTCAAAATGGCCGATGGCTCGCGGGTGCTGCAGTACGTGGCGGGCAACGGGCGGGTCTTTGCCGTGCGCTGGAACACTTTGTACAAGCCCGACCTCTCGTCCCTGCTGGGCGCCTCGTTCACCTCTTACAGCACAGCAGCCCGCGAGGCTGCCAGCCAAGGCGGTATACAGCGCCACTTTCGCCACCAAAGCGCCGACCTGGTGGTGCAATCGGGCGGCCATCTGCATGTGTTTGCGGGCTACGCTTACCGGCCTTCCCTGCTGCCGCAGGGCCTGAGCCTGCAGGCCATGGGTTTGGCGGGGTAGCCGGCACGTGATTCGCACCTTTCTGCAGGGGCTGGCCCTGTGCCTGCTGGGTTTGCTGGGCGCATGTGGCGGCGGCGACTCCACCAGCACCAAGGTCACTGGCGTTGGCTTGAACAACCTGGGCCAGAGTCCGGCCGTCACCACCCGCTTCGTGCAAGCCGTCAACAACCTGCAGGTCACGGTGGAGGACGGCCCGCGCGGCTTCCAGTTGTCGGCCAATGCCAATATCTTGTATGCCACCGTCTCCGTGTGCTCACCCTTGGATACCAGCCAATGCGTGCAGATTGACCACGTGCAGGTGGATACCGGCTCGGTTGGCTTGCGGGTGCTGGCCAGCAAGGTCAAGAGCCTGAACTTGCCCCCTCTGGATATCACACCCAATGGCAGTTCGGCCACCTTGCATGCCCGGGAATGCTTCCCCTTTGTCATTGGCGGCCTCTGGGGGCCCAATGCCACCGCGGTCGTGGGGCTGGGTCAGCAGCAGACCAGTCCAATGGCCATTCAGCTGATCGAAGATGACACCGATCCACATACCGCCATGCAGCCCACCCTGGATTGCAATACGGCGGCCAACGGCAAGTTGCTGACCAGCGCCGAGAGCCTGGGCTCCAACGGCATTCTGGGCATTGGCAGCACCAACATCGACTGCGGGCAAACCTGCGTGGATGGCAATTACGCTGGCACCTTTGTCCAGTACTACGGCTGTCCGCTGGCCACCCTCAACGCCATGGATTGCAGCACCAGCACCCCGGTGCCCCCTAATTTCCAGGTCTCCAATCCGGTGTTCCGGCTGCAGCCTGATGCCAACGGCATTGCAGACAACAACGGCGTGCTTCTGGTCATGCCGGCGGTCACCAACCCCGGTGCCTCCAGTGCCAGCGGCGAGCTGATTTTTGGCATTGGCACCCGGAGCAACAACCAATTGCCCACCGACATACGCAAGGTGTACCTGGGAGTGGATGCGCGGGGGGCAGCCTATGACTCCTACCTCAACATCAGCACCCAATACGGTGGCACCACCTACACCAGCAGCTATCTGGACACGGGCACCAACGGCCTGTTTTTTGACAGCCCTATCACCCGCTGCGCGGGGGGCACCTGGTATTGCCCGAGCAGTATTCTGGTCACCAGCGCCACGTTGTGGGACGGTGGGGTGCCGCTGCCGGTAGCCCCAGCCATGCCGGACCCTTTGTTCATCCCGGCTGTCACCGTGCCCTTCCGGATCGGCAACGCCGAGGCGCTGTTTTCCACCAACAACACCGCCTTTTCAGACGCGGCCGGTGCGGCCCCGTCCGGCTCCACCTCGTTCGCCTGGGGCATGCCCTTCTTCTACGGCAAAAAGGTCTATATGTCGATTTGGGACATCACAGTTCCGCTGGGCCTGCCGCTGGCCAACCCGCAAAGCAATCCGGCCTGGTACGCCTGGACGGCGACACCGCTTTAAGAAAACCCTAACCCGGATTGCGCAAGATGCGCAGCGGTTTACCGGTGCTTACAAGCCCGTCCTTAAAGCTCCACGTGTGGCACTGAATAAAGTTGGGCCTGGGCGATAATGGACCTGGCTTCCGAGCCTGCTGCAGCACACGCTAGACGCATGTTTTTTTGGGCCTGACAGGCCTGCTTTACTTTTACCTTGGCGACAGATTTGACTCTATACAACGAACAGGGCGCGGGCGTACGGGCCCAAAACCTGAGCGTTCGCCGGGGCAGCGAGGTGCTCTTCGAGGCGCTCAATTTTGAACTGCGTGCCGGCCAGCTGGTCTGGCTGCGCGGCTCCAACGGCAGCGGCAAGACCAGCCTGCTGCGGGTTATTGCCGGTCTGTCGCGGCCGGATGGCGGCCAGCTCAGCTGGGGTGCCGAAGTGCTGTCCCAGTCTGCCGAATACAAGGCGCAGCTGGTGTACATGGGCCACGCCAACGCGCTCAAGGACGATTTGACGGCCCTGGAAGCCCTGCGCTTTATCACCACCTTGCACGGCCGCGACTGTTCCAGCGCACGCATGGATGCCGCACTGCGCCGCATGGGTGTGTACCACCGCCGCAAGCTACCCGTACGCATGCTCTCACAGGGCCAGCGCAGGCGTGTGGCCCTGGCCCGCCTGGTGCTGGAAGAGCGCCCCGGCTTCTGGGTGCTGGACGAGCCCTTTGACGCGCTGGACGACGCCGGCCTGGCCTTGGTGCAGGAGCTGTTTCGTGAAAACGTGCAGCGCGGCGGCATGGTGCTCTTTACCAGCCACATCCCGGTGCGCCCCGCGGGCCTGGAGTTGCTGGAGCTGACCCTGCAAGGAAGGCGTGCACCATGAGGGCCTTGCCATGAACCCCATGATGGCCATTCTGGCGCGCGACCTGAAGCTGGCCAGCCGGCGTCCCGCCGAGGCTTTGTTGCCGGTGGTCTTCTTTGTGGTGGCGGCCAGCCTGTTTCCCCTGGGCGTGGGGCCGGAGGCCTCCACCTTGAAGCTGATTGCGCCCGGCATTGTCTGGGTCTGCGCGCTGCTGTCCTCCATGCTGTCGCTCAACACCATGTACGCCAGCGACTATGCCGACGGTTCGCTGGAACAGATGCTGATATCGCAGCTCTCGGCCACCGGGCTGGCCGCAGCCAAGTGCATTGCCCACTGGCTGATGACGGGTGTTCCGCTTCTGTTAGTGTCACCCTTGTTGGGCCTGTTGTTTGGTTTGTCCTGGGAGGCGATTGGTCTGATGGCCTTGGGCTTGTTGTTGGGTACGCCCACCCTGAGTCTTCTGGGTGGCATGGGAGCGGCACTTACGCTGGGGCTGCGCAATGCGGCGGTGTTGATCCTGCTGATCGTGCTGCCGCTGTGCATACCGGTGCTGATCTTTGGTGCCGGTGCGGTGTCAGCGGCCGAATCCGGTCTGGCCCCCAACGGCCATTTCTATCTTTTGGGGGCTCTGCTGCTCCTGTCCGCCCTGGGCGCGCCGGTAGCCACCGCTGCGGCCTTGCGAATCTCTGTATGAAAACACTGCCACGTCTTTTTGCCTTTGCCGCTCCCAAGAGCTTTTACCGCCTGGCCACCCTGTGCGGGCCCTGGCTGTACGCCCTGGCCGCGCTGCTGTCCGTATGGGGCCTGTATACGGGCTTTTTTGTCGCACCCACCGACGCCACCCAGGGCGACTCCTACCGCATCATCTTCATCCACGTGCCTGCCGCCTGGATGTCCATGGTGCTCTACCTGGCCATGGCCGGCTGGGCCGCCTTTGGCTGGGCCGCCAATGCGCGCCTGGCCTCCATGATGGCCCGTGCCATTGCGCCCACCGGCGCGGCCTTCACCTTTCTGGCCCTGTGGACCGGCGCCTTCTGGGGCAAGCCCACCTGGGGCGCCTGGTGGGTGTGGGATGCGCGCCTGACCTCCGAGCTGATCCTGCTGTTCCTGTACCTCGGCTTCATGGCCTTGGTGGAGGCGATTGATGATGTGCGCCGTGCCGACCACGCCGGTGCGCTCCTGGCCATCATCGGCGCGGTCAACGTGCCCATCATCTACTTTTCGGTGCGCTGGTGGAACACCTTGCACCAGGGTGCGAGCATCAGCATGACGGCCGCGCCCAAGATGGCCAGCACCATGCTCACGGCCATGCTGCTGATGACGCTGGCCTTCTGGGCCTACGCCTTTGCCGTGGTGTTCATGCGCGCGCGCGCCATCGTCCTCGAGCGCGAGAGCGGCGCCGACTGGGTGCAGGCTTTGGCCTTGCAGAAACAAGGGTGAAGACATGATCTGGAATAGTGCATCAGACTTTTTTGCCATGGGTGGCTATGGCTTGTATGTGTGGGGTTCGTATGGTGTGACGGCAGCCTGGTTGCTGCTGGAGCCGCTGCTGGCCGCACGCCGCCACGGCGCCGCCCTGCGGGCCGTGGGGGAACTTGATGAAGAAGGTGAAACAACATGAAAACACGTCATAAACGGCTGGCCATTGCGGCCGGCGTGGTGCTGGTGATTGGTGCATCCGCCACCCTGATCCTGCAGGCCTTCCAGAGCAATCTGGTGTTCTTCTTTTCGCCCACCCAGATCACCACCAAGGAGGCGCCGGTGAACCGCACCTTCCGCTTAGGCGGCTTGGTGGTGGCCGGCAGCGTCAAGCGCACCGGCGTGGCGGTGGACTTCCAGGTGACCGACACGGCGCAAAGCGTGCCGGTGCACTTCGAGGGCATCCTGCCGGACCTGTTCAAGGAAGGCAAGGGCGTGGTGGCCCAAGGCAAGCTGCAGGACGGCGTCTTCGTGGCCAAAGAGGTGCTGGCCAAGCACGATGAAAATTACATGCCGCCCGAGGCGGCCGAAGCTCTGAAAAACGCTGCCAAGAGCAACGAGAAAACTGCAGCATCCCTGGTTGTGAGCAAATAAACATGATTCCTGAACTCGGTCACTTTATCCTCTGGCTGGCACTGGGTGTGGCGCTCATTCTCGGCCTGGTCCCCCTGGTGGGCGCGCAACGCGGTCGCGAAGACTGGATGGCGCTGGCGCGGCCCTGCGTCTATGTGCTGTTTGGCCTGGTGTCCCTGGCCTCGGCCTGCCTGATGGTGTCCTTCGTGCGCAGCGACTTCTCGGTGCTGTACGTGGCCTCCAACTCCAACACCCATTTGCCCCTGCAGTACCAGATTGCCGGGTTCTGGGGCGGGCATGAGGGCTCGCTCCTGTTGTGGGTGCAAATGCTGGTGGTGTGGATGGTGGCCGTGGCCCTGTTCAGCCGCCACCTGCCGCGGCCTGTGCTGGCGCGCATTCTGTCCGTCATGGGCATGGTCAGCGTGGGCTTCCTGCTCTTCATGCTGCTCACCTCCAACCCCTTTGACCGCTTGTTTCCGGTGCCCGCCGACGGGCGCGACCTGAACCCGCTGCTGCAGGACCCGGGCATGGTGTTCCACCCGCCCACGCTGTACATGGGTTATGTCGGCTTTTGCGTGGCTTTTGCCTTTGCCATCGCGGCGCTGATTGGCGGCAATCTGGACGCCACCTGGGCGCGCTGGACGCGGCCCTGGACTACCGTGGCCTGGATGTTCCTCACCGTGGGCATTTCCATGGGCAGTTCCTGGGCCTATTACGAACTGGGCTGGGGCGGCTGGTGGTTCTGGGATCCGGTGGAAAACGCCTCGCTCATGCCCTGGCTGCTGGGCACCGCGCTGATTCACTCGCTGGCCGTCACCGAAAAGCGCGGCAGCTTCAAGAACTGGACCGTGCTGCTGGCCATCCTGGCGTTTTCTTTCTCGCTCTTGGGCACCTTCCTGGTCCGCTCGGGCGTGCTGTCCTCGGTGCATGCCTTTGCCACCGACCCGCGCCGCGGCCTGTTCATTTTGGCTTTCCTGACCGTGGTGATTGGCTCCTCTTTCGCCTTGTTTGCCTGGCGCGCACCCACCGTGGGCCTGGGTGCACGCTTTGCACTGTTCTCCAAGGAAACGGCATTGCTGGCCAACAACGTGCTGTTCATGGTGGCGGCCGGTGCCGTGCTGCTGGGCACGCTCTACCCGCTGCTGCTGGACGCCTTGGGCATGGGCAAGATTTCGGTCGGCCCGCCTTACTTTGACTCGGTGTTTCTGCCCTTGATGGGGCCCACCATCTTCCTGATGGGCGTGGGGCCGATGGCGCGCTGGAAGGAAACGGCGGTGCCGGATCTGGCCCGCCGCCTGAAGTGGGCCGCGGGTGTGGCCCTGGTCTCGGCGCTGACTACGGGCTGGCTGGCGGGCTCCATCCACCTCACCGCCACCCTGGGCCTGCTCATGGCCTTCTGGATCGTCAGCTCGGTGGCCACCGACTTTTGGGAACGTGTGCGCCCGGAGGGCAAAGGTTTTGCCGAAGTGCGGCGCAAGACGCGCCTGATTCCGCGCGCCCTGGTCGGCATGATGCTGGCCCACCTGGGTGTGGCTGCCTTCTGCTTTGGCGTCACCATGGTCAAGACCTATGAGGTGGAGAGTGACGTCAAGATGAGCGTGGGCGACAGCACCACCGTGCGCGGCTATGCCTTCACCTTCAAGGGTGTGAAGGAAGTGGAGGGCCCCAACTACGACGCCACCCGGGCGCAGATCGAGATCACCCGCAACGGCAGCCGCATCACCGAACTCAGCCCCGAAAAGCGCGTATACCGCGTGCAGCAAAACCCCATGACCGAGGCCGCCATCCACCCCGGTCTGACCGGCGACCTGTATGTCTCCATGGGCGAGGAGGTGGAGGGCGGTGCCTGGATTATCCGTGTCTATGTGAAGCCTTTTATTGACTGGATCTGGGGTGGTTGCCTGCTGATGGCCTTTGGCGGCTTCCTGGCCGTGACCGACCGGCGCTACCGCCGCAAAGCCACCGCCAGCGCGCCGCAGGGCGTGGCCCCGGCACAGGGTGCGCCAGCATGAAACACCTGCGTTTCCTGTTGCCCCTGGGCATCTTTCTGGGCCTGGTGTGGTTCCTGTTCCAGGGCCTGTTTCTGGACCCCAAGGAAGTGCCTTCGCCGCTGATCAACAAACCGGCGCCGGCGTTTTCACTGGAGCAACTCGACAAGCCGGGTGCGACGATCCAGCGCGAGGACATGCTGGGCAAGGTCTGGATGCTCAACGTGTTTGCCTCCTGGTGTGTGGCCTGCCGCGAAGAGCACCCGCTGCTGGTGGAGTTTTCGCGCATGAAGCTGCTGCCGATTTACGGCCTGAACTACAAGGACGAGCGCATGGCCGGCATGAAATGGTTGTCGAGCTTTGGCAACCCGTACGAGGCCTCGCTGTACGACCACGATGGCCGCGTCGGCATTGACTACGGTGTGTATGGTGTGCCGGAATCCTTTGTGATTGATGCCAAGGGTGTGATCCGCTACAAGCAGATCGGCCCCTTCACGCCTGAAGCGATTGAGACCAAGCTGATCCCGCTGGTGCAGCAACTGAAAAAAGAGGCGGGCAATGTCTGATCTGGCCCCCACGCTCCGCCGCTTCGCGGGTCGCTGCCCCCCGAGGGGGCTAACTTCCCTTGGGGCGGCCCTGCGGGAAGTTGTTTCCCTCCTGTGTCTGTTCCTGGCCCTGTGCGCGTCGGTGGCCTTTGCCAACGAGGCCGTGCCCGCCGCGGCCGACCCGGTGCTCGAAGCGCGCATGCTGAAAATCACCAGCGAGCTGCGCTGCCTGGTGTGCCAGAACCAGACCATTGCCGATTCGCATGCCGACCTGGCCATCGACCTGCGCCAGCAGGTGCGCGAACTGCTGCACAAGGGCATGACCGATCAGCAGGTGTCCGACTACATGACGGAGCGCTATGGCGACTTTGTGCTGTACCGCCCACCCTTCAAGCGCACCACGGCCTTGCTCTGGATCGGCCCTGGCGTCATGCTGGTGGGCGGCCTGATCGTGCTGGTGCTGGTCTTGCGCCGGCGCAGCCGCATGCCCGAAGACCGTTTTGACACGGACGAGCCCCCTGTTTCCTGAACTGATTTGAGAACGCGAATATGAATGACACGATTGAAGGCATCAAGCAGCAACTGGCCCAGCTCAAGGAACTACACGCGACCGGCGTGCTGCCCGAGGCTGAATTTTTGGAAGGCAAGGGCACACTGGAGCGCCGCATTCTGGAACTGGTGCTGACGGGTGCCCCGGTTGCTGCGGCAGCACCCGCGGCGGCCGCAACGCAGGCCGCTGGCGCACCGGCCGCAGCGCAGGCCCCAGCGACCCCGGCACCCGCACCTGCTGCCAAACCTTCCGCCCTGTTGCTGGCGGGCCTGGCACTGGCCGTCATGGTGATTGCTGCGGGCGGCTATCTGTGGAAGGGTATGCCCGCCAACGCAGCGGGCGCAGTCGAGGGCAGCCAGCCGGCAGCGGCCGATGGCAGCCAGCCACCCCACGCGACCAATTCCGACCAGATCGCCGCCATGACCGAGAAGCTGGCCGAGCGCCTGAAGGCCAAGCCTGACGATGTCGAAGGCTGGTCCATGCTGGCGCGCTCCTACAGCGTGCTGGGCCGCCATGCGGAGGCCCTGAAGGCCTATGAAAAGGCCTCCAGCTTGCGCAAAGACGACCCCACCTTGCTGGCCGACTATGCCGACTCGCTGGCCGTCAACAGCAACAACAGCCTCGAAGGCGAGCCCATGAAGCTGGTGGAGCGCGCCCTCAAGCTGGACCCCAAGAACCTCAAGGCCCTGTACCTGGCCGGTACGGCCGCCTTCAACAAAAAGGACTACGCCAGCGCCGTCAAACTGTGGGAAAAACTGACCGAGGTGGGCCCAGCCGGCAATGTCTTTGTGCGGGAAGTGGAGCCCGCCATTGCCGAAGCCCGCAGCCTGGCGGGCATGCCGGCAGTGGCCAGGCCACTCGATGCGGCGCCCCAGGCTGCGGCGGGTGCCAAAACGGGCCCCGCCGCCAGCAACGCCAACGTGAGCGGCACCGTGACCTTGTCGGCGGCCCTGGCCAAGCAGGCCCAGCCCGACGACACCGTGTTTGTGTTTGCCCGCGCGGCCGAAGGTTCGCGCATGCCACTGGCCATTCTGCGCAAACAGGTCAAGGATCTTCCCCTCAGCTTCAGCCTGAATGACAGCATGGCCATGTCCCCTGCAAACGCCCTGTCGGGGGCGAGCGGCAAAGTCATCGTGGGTGCGCGCGTCAGCAAGAGTGGCAATGCCATTGCGCAAGCGGGTGATCTGGTGGGCCAATCGGAACCGGTGAGTGTGGGCGCCGCAGGCCTGCAGATTGCGATCAAGGAAGCCGTCAAACCCTAGACCCGTCCCGCAAGCCTTTTGCGTGCGCCATGAACTATCTCTACCTCTACGGCCTCATCATTCTCGCGGTCATCGTGCTGTATTCGCGTCGGCATGTGAAAAAGGAGCGGGTCGATGTCACGCAGCTCAAGGAGTCGCTGCAAAGCGGGCTGGCCGAGCCGCCCTCGCTGCATCCTATTTTCGATCCGGTGCGCTGCATTGGTTCGGGCTCTTGCGCCAATGTGTGTCCGGAAGGCGCCATTGGCATCGTCAACGGCAAGGGCGTGCTCATCAACGCGGCACATTGCATCGGGCACGGCGCCTGTCTGGCAGCCTGCCCGTTCGATGCCATCAAGCTGGTCTTCGGAACCGCCAAGCGCGGCATCGACATTCCCCACATCAGCACGGAATTCGAGACCAATGTGCCCGGCATCTTCATCGCCGGGGAACTCGGTGGCATGGGCCTGATCCGCAAGGCCGCAGAGCAGGGCCGCCAGGCGATCAACGCCGTGCGCAAGCGCGGCAGTGCGACGGCCGAATACGATGTGGTGATTGTGGGCTGCGGCCCGGCCGGCCTCTCGGCCGGCCTGTCTTCGGTGCACCACAAGCTCAAGTACAAGCTGATCGAGCAGGAAGACTCGCTGGGTGGCGCCGTCTACCACTATCCGCGCCAGAAGATTGCCATGACGGCGCCGGTGGTGCTGGACCTCATTGGCACGGTGAAATTCGGCGAGGTACAAAAAGAAAAATTGCTGGAATTCTGGAACGGCGTGGTGAAAAAGACCGGGCTGGAGATCGGCTTTCGCGAACGCATGGAGTCCATCGAGAAGTCGGATGATGGTTTCGTGGTCCGAACCAACAAGGGCGGCTACGTCACCAAGAGCGTGTTGCTGACCATGGGCCGGCGCGGTACGCCGCGCAAACTCGACGTGCCCGGTGAAGAAACCCACAAGGTGGTGTACCGCCTGGTGGACCCCGAGCAATACAAGGGGCAGGCGGTGCTGGTGGTGGGCGGGGGCGACAGCGCGCTGGAGGCGGCCATTGCCATTTCCGAGCAGCCTGGCAGCAGCGTCATCCTGTCCTACCGCAGCGCTGCGTTTTCACGCGTGAAGCAGAAGAACCGCATGTTGCTGGAGCAGGGCCAGAAGGCCGGGCGTATCCAGGTCATGCTCAACTCCGCGGTCAAGCGGATCCTGGAGAAAGAGGTGGTGATCGAGGCCGATGGCCAGCAGCAGCACTACCCCAATGACGCCGTCATCGTCTGCGCGGGGGGCCTTCTGCCGACACCTCTGCTGCAAAAGATCGGCATCGAATTCGAAACCAAGTTCGGCACCGAATAGGGCAGCCAGCGTGCGCTTGCAGACCCGGTTTGCAGAGTGGGCCATCCAGCGCTACAATGAGAATGATTCTCACTTGTATGGATGTATGCCCATGAAAACCCGTCTCGTTGCCGCCCTCTTGTCGCTGGCCGCCGTATCGGCCTTTGCCGCTGCCGACAACGCATTCACACTGACCCTCAAGAACCACAGCTTCGAGCCCAAGGAGCTCAAGCTGCCGGCGGGCAAGAAGGTCAAGCTGCTGGTGGTCAACCAGGACGCGACCCCCGCCGAGTTCGAGAGCAAGCCCCTGTCGCGTGAAAAGGTCATCCCGGGCAAATCCACCGGCATCATCAACCTGGGGCCCCTCAAGGCCGGTCGCTACGACTTCGTCGAGGAATACCACGAGACCGAAGCCGGTGCCCAGGGCATCATCGTGGTCGAATAAGCCCCGGAGCCACACGCTATGTTTTCCGCCGCCATCATTGTTTTTCGTGAATCGCTGGAAGCCTTTCTGGTCATCAGCATCATGGTGGCGGCCACGCGTGGCATCAGCCAGCGCGGCAATTGGATCGCAGGCGGTGTGTTGATCGGCCTGCTCGGCTCGGCCGCGGTGGCCATGGGCATGGAGCGCATCTCCAGCCTGGCCGACGGCATGGGGCAGGAGCTGTTCAACGTGGCCATCCTGACGGTGGCCGTAGGCATGCTGGCCTGGCACAACATCTGGATGGCCTCTCACGGCCGGGTGCTGGCCCAGCACATGAAAAGCACGGCCCGCTCGGTGGCCGAGGGCGGCAGTGCGCGCTCGGTCATTCTGGTGGTGATTGCCCTGGCCGTGCTGCGTGAAGGGTCCGAGACCGTGCTGTTCCTCTACGGCGTGGCCACCGGCAGTGAAAACGGCCTGCGTGACACCCTGGCGGGCGGCTCCATGGGGCTGGCCTCGGCGGGCGTGATTGCCGCTCTGATGTACTGGGGCCTGCTGCGCATCCCCGTGAGCCGCTTCTTTGCCGTGACGGGCGTGCTGGTGCTCTTGCTGGCTGCCAGCATGGCCTCGCAGGCGGCACGTCTGCTGGTGCAGGCCGATGTGCTGCCCAGCCTGGGCGCGCCCCTCTGGGACACCTCGGGCATCCTGGCCCAAAGCACCGCCCTGGGCACCATCCTGCACGGCCTGATTGGCTACGACACCCAGCCAGCGGGTATGCAGGTGCTGGTCTATGTGCTGGTGCTGGTGCTGATTGCCAGCGGCATGCGCTGGGTGTCTGCCCGCGCAGCCCGCAGCGGCAACGGCGCACCCCCCCACCGCACGGCCGCTGCACGCTAAGGGCCTGTGCCCCGGGGCCATCGCGGCAGTGCGGTATCGTTTGGGCCATTCATAGAGGAGTGGCTATGCAGCAGCGCACGTTGGGCATATTTCAGGTCGGCAGCGTCGGACTGGGGTGCATGAACCTGGACCATGGTTACGGCCTGCCGGTCAGCGAGGCAGAGGGCGAGCGCGCCCTGCTGGGCGCACTGGACGCCGGTTACACCCTGATGGACACCGCCACCCTGTACGGCGCAGGCCAGAACGAGGCGCGGCTGGGCCGGGTGCTGGCCAGTCGGCGCAAGCAGATTGTGCTGTCAAGCAAATGCGGCATGGCCATCATCCCCGTCAACGGCAAGCCCCAGCGCGTCATTGACGGCCGCCCCGAGACGCTGCTGCGCCAGTGCGAAGACAGCCTGCGCCGCCTGAATACCGACGTCATCGACCTGTATTACCTGCACCGCTGGGACAAGTCTGTGCCCATCGAAGACAGTGTGGGTGCATTGGGCCGTCTGGTGGAAGCAGGAAAAATACGTGGCATTGGATTGAGTGAAGTGTCGGCTGCCACCCTGCGCCGCGCGCACGCTGTGCACCCCATCACCGCCCTGCAAACCGAATACTCGCTGTGGAGCCGCAATGCCGAGATTGCGGTGCTCGATGCGTGCCGGGAACTGGGGGTGGCCTTTGTGGCCTTCAGCCCGGTGGCGCGCGGTTTCTTGTGCGGGCAGCTCAACGATGTGGGCACGCTGGACGCGCGCGACATACGCCGCAGCATGCCGCGCTTTGCCAGCGCCACCTATGCCCGCAACCTGCAACTGCTGCCGCCCTATCTGGAATGGGCCGCCCGGGTGGGCTGCACGCCTGCGCAGCTCGCGCTGGCCTGGGTGCTGCACAAGGCGCCCCACACCATTCCCATACCCGGCAGCCAAAGCGTGGCGCACATTCTGGACAACGCGGGCGCAGACAGCGTGGTGTTGAGCGTGGAAGTGATGGCAGCACTCGACGCGCTGATCAACCAGCACACCGTGGTGGGTGAGCGCTATGACGCGGTGGCGACCTCCGAGGTGGATACCGAAGCGTTCTAAACCCCGCGTGGGCCGTCCATATACGCCCCAAGCGGGGTTTGGCCCCCCAGAGGGGCAGGGCGCCACACGCAGTGGGCAAGCGTGGGGTCCCCTTTCTAGCCGTGCATAGCGTCGTTGCGGGCGATGTCCAGCAGGTATTCGACCTCGGTGGCATGCACCACGCAGTTGTGCTCGTGCCAGCGCTTGATCACCCACATAAAGCCCGCCACCACGACGCCAAACACGGTGATGGCGCCAAAGGCCGACAGCCCGAAGCCCGTGGACAGGCTGTAGAAGCCGCCCAGCCCCAGAATGCAGGCCTGCTCGTTGAAATTCTGCACCGCAATCGAGCGCCCTGAGCCCATCAGGTTGTGGCCCCGGTGCTGCAGCAGGGCATTCATGGGCACCACCAGAAAGCCGCCCAGGCCGCCCAGCAGAACCAGGAAGGGTGCGGCCACCCACACGTTGGTGATGAAGTTCAGCAAAATCACCAGCACACCCATCGCAATGCCCAGCGGCATCACCAGCGTGGCGTGCTCCAGCCGCATGCGCAAGGACGCCGCCAATGCGCCCACCGCCGTACCGATGGCCACCACGCCCACCAGCGCCGAAGCCTGTGTCACGCTGTAGCCCAGTGCGGCGGCGGCCCAGGCCAGCACGATGTAGCGCAGGTTGCCGCTGACCCCCCAGAACAGGGTGGTGGTGGCCAGCGAGATTTGCCCGAGGCGGTCGCGCCACAGGCGCACATTGCAGTGCCAAAAGTCAGGCAGCAGGCTGAGCAAATTTTTGGGCATGGGCCGCAGCGGAAACTCGGTGAGCGGAATGCGGGTGTTGAACCACGCTGCCAACAGGTAGACGAAAATCAGCACGCAAATCGCCGCGGCCGGCGGCGTGTTGATGCCGGTGTCGATCAGCGGAAAGTCCAGGCTCAGCAGCCGCACCGAAACCTGCGGCCCCACCAGCTGACCGCCCAGCAGCACGCCCAAGATGATGGAGGAGATGGTCAGCCCCTCGATCCAGCCATTGGCCTTGACCAGTTGGGAGGCGGGCAGCAGCTCGGTCAGGATGCCGTATTTGGCAGGCGAATAAGCCGCAGCCCCCAGTCCCACCACGGCATAGGCCATCAGCGGGTGGGTGCCAAACAGCATCAGCAGGCAGCCCAGCACCTTGATGGAATTGCTCAGCAGCATCACCTGTCCCTTGGGGCGGGCGTCGGCAAAGGCGCCCACAAAGGGCGCCAGCACCACATAGAAGAGGGCAAACATGGGCACCAGGGCGGCTTGCTGCCAGGTCGGGGCACCCTGTCCGCGCAGCAGTTGCACGGCGGCTACAAACAGGGCGTTGTCAGCCAGCGAGCTGAAAAACTGCGCCGACATGATGGTGAAAAAGCCGCGTTTCATGGGTCCGGGAATGCTGCGCCGGTGCTGCCGGTGCTGTCTGTTGTGGGGTGCTCCAAGGGTGCAGGGGTTATAGCACGGCGGGCAGTGTCAGAATCGGGCCCATCAAGCCCACGCACCAGCCCCGCCAGCACCTCCATGCCCCGCCCCATCCAAGCCACCATCCACACCCAGGCCCTGGCCTATAACCTGCAGCAGGCACGCCGCCATGCGCCGGACGCGCGCGTCTGGGCGGTGGTCAAGGCCAATGCCTATGGCCACGGCATCGAGCGCGCGTTTGCCGGGCTGCGCGGTGCCGACGGCTTTGCCCTGCTCGATTTGGCCGAGGCCCAGTGTGTGCGGCTGTTGGGCTGGCGCGGCCCGGTGCTGCTGCTCGAAGGCGTGTTCGAGCAGCGTGACCTGGAGCTGTGCTCGCGCCTGGACCTCTGGCACACCGTGCACTGCGAGCAGCAGATCGACATGCTCGCCGCCCACAAGACGAACGTGCCCCAGCGTGTGTTCCTGAAAATGAACACCGGCATGAACCGCCTGGGCTTTGCGCCGAACCAATACCGCGCCGCCTGGACGCGCCTGAACGCCCTGCCGCAGGTGGACGAAATCTCGCACATGACGCACTTCAGCGATGCCGACGGCACGCCCGGCGTGGCGCGCCAGATGGCAGTGTTTGAAGCGCATACGGCCGATCTGCCGGGCGAGCGCACGGTGAGCAACAGCGCAGCGCTCCTGCGCCACGGCGGCCTCTCGGGTGACTGGGTGCGCCCGGGCATTGCCGTATATGGCAGTGCCCCCGACTACCCCGCCCACGATGCCGTGCACTGGGGCTTGCAGCCCACCATGACGCTGCAGGCGCAGATCATTGCTGTGCAAAACCTGCAAGCCGGCGACACGGTGGGCTACGGCTCGCAGTTTTGCGCCGAGGCACCCATGCGCATTGGTGTGGTGGCCTGCGGTTATGCGGACGGTTACCCGCGTGTTTGTCCTACCGGCACGCCGGTGCTGGTGGATGGTGCACCCAGCCGCACCCTGGGGCGCGTCAGCATGGACATGCTCAGCGTCGACATGACTGACTTGCCGCAGGCCGGGCAGGGCAGCACCGTCACCCTGTGGGGTCGCGCCGCCAACGGCGCGGTGCTGCCCATCGATGCGGTGGCCGCCAAGGCCAACACCCTGGCCTATGAACTGATGTGTGCCCTGGCCCAGCGCGTGCCGGTGGTGGTGGAAGAATGAATCCGTGACCATGAAATATTTGCCTATCCCCATCGCCCTGCTCGAAGTCGGCAAGCCCCTGCCCGTGGATGTCTGGAGCGACACGGCCCAGCTGCTGCTGCGCGCGGGCCAGCCCATCCTGTCGGAGCAGCACCGCGACAAGCTCTATGCCTTCAAGGCCTGCACCACCCTGGGTGACGGGCTGGCCTGGCAGCGCGCCTACGAGCGCATGGTGCATGCCATGCTGCTGGCGGGCGCCGATGTGCGCGCCCTTGCTGAAGCGTCCATGCCCGCCGAAATCCTGGAGTCCGACTACGCCGCCGCCGAGCCGCTGGGCGGCGGCTGGCTGGACCTGCAGCAGACCCTGCGCGGCATCCTGTACCAGGGGGGGCTGGCCATCAATCCGCTCTCCCGCCTCAAAAGCATGGAAGAGAAGGTCTTGTCCCTGCTGCAGCAAGACACCGACGCCAGCCTGTTTGCCCTGTTCCAGGCGCTGGCCGACCACAGCCTGGGCTACTGCGCCACGCACGCCCTGCTGTGCGCCGTGGTGTGCGAGCTTACCGCTGCCAAGCTGGGCCTTCCCGGGCCACAGCGCAAGCCGCTGATAGCAGCCGCCTTGACCATGAACATTGGCATGGCGCGCGAACAGGACGGCATGGCGCGCCAGAGCACCCCCATCAATGATTGGCAGCGCGCCCTGGTGGCCGAACACCCGGCGCGCAGCGAAGAAATTCTGCGCGCCTTGGGTGTGGACGACCCGCAGCAACTCGACCTGGTGCGCTGGCACCACGTGGCCAATGGGGCCTTGGGCCTGCCTTCGAGCCAGACCAGCCGCCAGCTGCTGCACCTGGCCGATGTGTTTGTGGCCCGCACCGCCGCGCGCGCCACGCGCTCGGCCCAGTCGCCGGTGATGGCCGTCAAAAGCCTGGTATTTGGCGGTGGTGACACCGATCTGGGCCAGGGCTCGGCCATGGCCCAGGCCGTGGGCTTTTACCCGCCAGGCAGCTACGTGAAGCTGGTCAACGGCGAGATTGCCGTGGCCGTGCAGCGCGGTGAGCGCGCCAACACACCCTGGGTCATCAGCATTGTGGGCAGCGACGCCATGCCGCTGGGTCTGTACCAGTGCAAGAACACCGCCGAGCCGCGCCACGCCATCAGTGCCGCCGTCAATTTCGAGACCATCAAGGTGGTGGTCAACGCCGACAAGGTGAAGAAGGCACGCAGCCGCATTCCCGTGGCCTGAAGCACCGCATGGCCAAAGACAAAACCATCTACACCTGCAACGCCTGTGGCGGCACCAGCCCCAAGTGGCTGGGCAAATGCCCGCACTGCCAAGCCTGGAACACCCTGATCGAGTCCATTGCCAGCAGCGAGGCCCCGGCCAAAAACCGCTTTGCCGCGCTGGCCAAGACCGCCGAGGTGGCGGTACTGTCTGACATCGAAGCCAGCGACGTGGACCGCACCCCCACCGGCCACGAGGAGCTGGACCGGGTGCTGGGCGGCGGCATGGTCGAAGGCGGCGTGGTGCTCATCGGCGGCGACCCCGGTATCGGCAAGTCCACCTTGCTCTTGCAGGCCCTCGACTCCTTGCAGCGCCAGGGCAAGAGCACGCTCTACGTCACCGGCGAAGAGAGTGGCGCGCAGGTGGCACTGCGTTCGCGCCGCCTGGGTTTGGAGCATTCGCAAGTCAAGGTGCTGGCCGAAATCCAGATGGAAAAAATCCTCTCAACGCTGGATGCCCACCAGCCCGATGTGGCAGTGATTGACTCGATCCAGACGGTGTATTCCGAGCAGCTCACCAGCGCGCCGGGCTCGGTGGCGCAGGTGCGCGAGTGCGCTGCCCACCTCACACGCGCAGCCAAGGCCAGCGGCACCGCCATCGTGCTGGTGGGCCACGTTACCAAGGACGGGACGCTCGCCGGGCCGCGCGTGCTGGAGCACATGGTGGACACCGTGCTGTACTTCGAGGGCGACACGCACAGCCAGTTCCGCCTGGTGCGTGCCATCAAAAACCGCTTTGGTGCGGTCAATGAAATCGGCGTCTTCGCCATGACCGAAAAGGGACTCAAGGGCGTCTCGAATCCCAGCGCGATTTTTCTGAGCCAGCACGCCGAGCCGGTGCCGGGCAGCTGCGTCATGGTGACGCTGGAAGGCACACGCCCCATGCTGGTGGAAATCCAGGCGCTGGTGGACAGCGGCGGCCCTTCGCCCCGGCGCCTGTCGGTCGGCTTGGACAAGGACCGCCTGGCCATGCTGCTGGCCGTGCTGCACCGCCACGCCGGTGTGGCCTGCATGGACCAGGACGTGTTTGTGAATGCCGTAGGCGGTGTTCGCATCAGTGAACCGGCGGCCGATCTGGCGGTGCTCTTGTCCATCACCTCGTCCCTGCGCGGCAAGGCACTGCCCAAGGGCTTTCTGGCCTTTGGTGAAGTGGGTCTGGCCGGTGAGGTGCGCCCCGCGCCACGCGGTCAGGAGCGCCTCAAAGAGGCCGCCAAACTGGGCTTCAGCGTGGCCGTGGTGCCGCGCGCCAATGCGCCCAAAAAGCCCATCGAAGGATTAACCCTGCACGCAGTAGAGCGGGTGGAAGAGGCCATGGAAGTGGTGCGCGGCCTGGCCTAGACTGCACGCATGAATTGGCTGACGAAACTTCCCCATTCCGTGCGCAGTCCCAGCGGCCTGGAGTGGACACTGTGGCGCAAATTGCCGCTGATCCTGGTGGTGGGTACGGCGCTGCCGATTCTGCTGGCGCTGGCCCTGCACCTGCTCACACCCCAGGGCACCGGCACTGACACCCGCTGGTTGCAGACCATGGACTATCTGGTGGCTGGTGTGGTGGTGGTTCACTGGAGCGCCGTGCTCACCGTGGCCATCGGCTGCGTGGTGGTGATGCTGATGAAAGGCCCCGGCTACGTGGCCGACCCCCTGGAGCTTTCCGACAGCGACAAGCCGCGCTCAACCGATAAGTCAGACAAGGCGGAGTAAACCGCGAAGCCCCGAGCGCCCGCTTAAGCCCCTATTAATCTGCCCTGGCTACCATTGGCAGCACTGGAGGTTTTATGACGTCTCGCAAATTTCCCGCCCTGGCAGTGCCTGCGGCACTGACCGTCTTTCTGGCCCTTGCTTGCGGCAGTGCCCAGGCACAGACCACACCGGCCGAGCAAATCGCCGGCTTTGTGGCGCTGTCGGGGCAGCCCGCTGTGGCCGCACGCGGCCAGGAGTTCTTCACCAGCAAGCACGGCAAGGACTGGAGTTGCTCCACTTGCCACACGGCCAAACCCACGGTGGACGGCAAGCATGCCACCACCGGCAAGGTGATTGCACCGATGGCGCCGGCCTTCAATCCGCAGCGCTTTACCGATGCGGCCAAGACCGAGAAATGGTTTCGCCGCAACTGCAACGACGTGGTCGGGCGCGAGTGCAGCCCGGCCGAAAAAGCCGATGTGCTGACCTGGCTGCTCTCGCTCAAGTCCTGAGGCCTGCCCACGCCGAGGCAGCGTTTGCCCCGCTTTGAAAGTTGAAAAATGAAGAAACATCTGGTCGGTCTTTTGTTCGCCATGTCTGTTGCCGGGCTGGCGCATGCCGAGCACGGTTTTGCGGTCGCGCCGAACGCCAAACACCAGCAAGAGTGCGCCTCCTGCCATGTGGCCTACCCGCCGGGCCTGCTGCCGGCGGCTTCCTGGGCGCGCATCATGGGCCACCTGAACAAGCACTTTGGCACCGACGCATCGCTGGACGCCGCCAGCACTGCGGAAATCAGCGCCTGGCTGGAAGCGCATGCGGGCAAGGAAGGCCGCGCCGCGCAGGAGCCGCCACAGGACCGCATCAGCAAGTCCAACTGGTTTGTGCGCCAGCATGACGAAGTGTCGGCCAACACCTGGAAACGTGCGAGTATTGGCAGTGCGTCCAATTGCTCGGCATGCCATGCCGAGGCGGCAAAGGGAAATTTCAGTGAACACCAGGTCCATATCCCCAAATGACTGAAGCGGCTGTGCAGAAGATCCGTGTCTGGGATGCCCCCGTGCGGGTCTTCCACTGGTTGCTCGTGCTGAGTTTTACCGGCGCCTACCTCACCGCCGAGAGCGAGGTCTGGCGCCTGGTGCATGTCACCCTGGGCTACACCTTGGGCGGCCTGCTGCTGTTCCGGCTGGTGTGGGGCTTCATTGGCACGCGCTACGCACGCTTTGGCCAGTTCGTGCAGGGGCCCGCTGCCGTGCTGCGGTACCTGCAATCGCTCAAGGCCAAGCGGCCCGAACACTACCTCGGCCACAACCCGGCCGGTGCCGTGGCCATCGTGCTGCTGATGGCGCTGGGTCTGCTCATCACGGCTACCGGCTATGCCACCTACAACGACCTGGGGCCGGGCTGGCTGGCCGAGTTGCACGACCTGGCCGCCAACGCCATGGTGCTGGTGATTGCAGGGCATTTGCTGGGCGTGCTCACCGCCAGCCTGCAGCACCGCGAGAACCTGGTGCGCGCCATGGTCACCGGCTTCAAGACCGGCCTGCCCGAACAGGGCATACGCCAGGTCCGGCGTTCCGTGGCAGTGCTGATGGTGCTGGCGGTGCTGGGCTTCTGGTGGCTGCAGTGGAAGAGCGTGCCGCCGGTGGAAGTGCCCGCCAGCGAAGCCGCCACACCGGCATCCAAATAAGCCCATGCGCATACTGCTCGCCGAAGACGATGCCATGCTGGGCGACGGCTTGCGCGCCGGTTTGCGCCAGGCGGGCTTCCAGGTCGATTGGGTGCGTGACGGCGTGGCCGCCGAACGCGAACTCTCCAGCGGTGTGTATGCCGCAGGCGTGCTGGACCTGGGCTTGCCGCTCAAGGACGGGCTGGACGTGCTGCGGGAACTGCGTGCCCGCAAGGTGGAGACACCGATCCTGGTGCTGACCGCGCGCGACGCCATCCCCGAGCGCGTGCTGGGCCTGGACACCGGTGCCGATGACTACGTGATCAAACCGGTGGATCTGCATGAATTGGCAGCGCGCCTGCGCTCGCTGGTGCGCCGCGCGCTCGGACAGCTGCAGGAAACCATACAGTGCGGCAACGTGGCGCTGGAGGCAGCAGCCCGGCGCGTCACCTGCCGGGGTGAGGTGGTGGCCTTGTCCACCCGCGAATTTGATTTGCTGCACGCCCTCATGCGCAACACCGGGCGCGTGCTCTCCCGTGAACAGCTGGAGCAGCAGATGTACAGCTGGGGCTATGAGGTGGAAAGCAACACCATTGAAGTGCACATCCACCACCTGCGCCGCAAGCTGGGCAGCGAGCTGATACAGACAGTGCGCGGGGTGGGCTACACCGTGCAACGCGAGGTGCCAGCGGCATGAGCACCGGGCACCGGCCGTCGATGCAGACGCGGCTGTTGCTGTTCGTGCTGGCGTTTGCCACCGCCATCTGGCTGGTGGCTGCCGCCTTCACCTGGCGCGATGCGCAGCACGAAGTCGATGAGCTGCTGGACGGTCACCTGGCGCAGGCCGCCAGCCTGCTGCTGGTGCAGTCGGACGGCGATATCGATGATATTTTTGACACCCCTGTGCTGCACCGGTATGCGCCCAATGTGGGCTTCCAGGTGTTCATGGGCAAACAACTCCTGGCCCGTTCCGCCAACACTGGCTTGGAGCCCCTGTCCAGCCAGACGGACGGCTTCTCCACCGAACTGCATGCGGGCGAATGGTGGCGCGTGTGCGGCGCCTACAGTGCCCGGCTCAATATCACCGTGCTGGTGGGCGAAAAGCTCGAGTCGCGCACTGCCATCATGCATGTGCTTCTGCGCAGCATGCTGGGCCCTGTGCTGCTGGCCTTGCCCCTGTTTGGGCTGGGTCTGTGGTGGTCCATTCGGCGCGGCCTGGCGCCTTTGCGCGGCCTGCGCGACGCGCTTGAGCAACGTGCGCCCCACGCTGCCGAACCCGTGCTGCTGAGCGACATGCCACGCGAGTTGGAGCCGCTGGTGCTGACTTTGAATGATTTGCTGGAGCGCATTGACCACATGGTCCAGGTCGAGCGCCGCTTCACGGCCGATGCCGCGCACGAGCTGCGCACCCCGATTGCCGCCATCCGCGCCCAGGCCCAGGTGGCCATGGGCGCCGGCGACGATGTGGCCGAACGCACCCATGCGCTGCAGACCACCCTGGCCGGCTGCGACCGCGCCAGCCGCCTGGTCGACCAGCTGCTGACGCTGGCGCGGCTGGAGGCGGCACCGCAAACATCGGCCCTGGCGGTCGATCTGGTTGCCGTGGTGCGCCGTGTGGCGGCCGAACTCGTGCCTGCAGCCCTGGGCCGGCAGCAAAACATTGTGCTGGTGGCCGACGGCAGCTGCCCGGTGGCCGCCAACGAGGTGCTGCTGGGCGCGCTGGTGCGCAACCTGGTAGACAACGCCTTGCGGTACAGCCCCCAGGGAGCGCAGGTGCATGTCGTGGTGCGCTGTGACGCGCAGGGCGCCCTTTTGCAGGTGCAGGACAGTGGGCCGGGCATGACACCGCAGGCCATTGCGCACCTGGGCGAGCGGTTTTTCCGGGTGCTGGGCAATGAGCAGCCCGGCAGCGGCCTGGGCTGGTCGATCGTGCGGCGCCTGCTGGATGTGTTTGGCGCCCAAGTGCAGATTGGCCGCTCCGCCGAGTGGGGTGGTCTGTCGGTCACCGTGCAGTGGCACCCGCTGCAGCCCGCAAGCTGAAGCGCTTCGGCGCGGCTTCCGGGCGGCTCCCCAGGCCCGTAAAATCGGCGCTTCAACCCCATTTGCAACGCACCCCCAAAGGACACCCGATGAGCGCACTCCCTCCCTCCATGTCAGACCGCGACGGAAAAATCTGGATGGACGGCCAACTCGTCGAGTGGCGCGACGCCAAGATCCACGTGCTCAGCCACACCCTGCACTACGGCTGTGGCGCCTTCGAGGGCGTGCGCGCCTACAAGGGCGATGACGGCACAACGTCCATCTTCCGCTTGAAGGAGCACACCGCCCGCCTGTTCAACAGTGCCAAGATCCTGCGCATGGTCATCCCATTCACCCAGGAACAAGCCATGCAGGCGCAAATCGAGGTCATCCGCGCCAACCAGCTGGAGTCTGGCTACCTGCGTCCGCTGACCTGGGTGGGCGACAAGAAGCTGGGCGTCTCCACCAAGGGCAATGACATCCACCTGATGGTGGCGGCCTGGCCCTGGGGTGCGTACCTGGGCGAGGAGGGCATGAAGCGCGGCATCCGCGTGAAAATTTCCAGCTACACCCGCCACCACGTCAACATCACCATGACGCAGGCCAAGGCGGTGAGCAACTACACCAACTCCATCCTGGCCAACCGCGAAGCCACCGACGACGGCTACGACGAAGCGGTGCTGCTGGATGCCAGCGGCTTTGTGGCCGAAGGCGCCGGTGAAAACATTTTTGTCGTGAAAGACGGCGTGGTCTACACACCCGATCTCTCGGCGGGCGCACTGAACGGCATCACCCGCAACACCGTGCTGCACATCTGCCAGGACCTGGGACTGGAGCTGGTGCAAAAGCGCATCACGCGTGACGAGGTGTACATCAGCGATGAGGTCTTCTTCACCGGCACCGCGGCCGAAGTGACGCCCATCCGCGAGATCGACCGCATCGAGATCGGCAGCGGCTCGCGCGGCCCCATCACCGAGAAAATCCAGAGCGCCTTCTTTGACATCGTCAACGGCCGCAACCCCAAGTACGCCCACTGGCTGAGCCGGGTCTGAGTTTTTTCCATCCAGAGCAGAAACGCACATGCAAGCAACCCCCAAGACCACGGCCATCGAACTGCTGGCCAAAGACCTCAACGACCAGGGCGGCGTGTTTTGCCCCAGCCCCAAGGCCCATATGCAAACCTGGAACACGCACCCCAAGGTCTACCTGGATGTGGGCCGCACCGGTTCCGCCAAGTGCCCGTATTGCGGCACGGTCTACGCTCTGAAGGCGGGCGAGCATTTCGCAGGACATTGAAATAGTGCCTCCATGTTCGCCCACTGCGTGTGGCTCTGTGCCCCCCGAGCGGGCTAACCCGCCTTGGGGCGGCCCGGCGGCGGGTTGGCCCTGCCCTCCATGAAGGCATCCCTCATCATCGCGCCGCAGTGGATAGGCGACGCGGTCATGACCGAGCCCCTGCTGCGCCGCCTGCACGCGCGCGGGGAGCGCTTGACGGTGGGTGCCTTGCCCTGGGTGGCGCCGGTGTACCGGGCCATGCCGCAGGTGGCCGAGGTGATCGAATTCCCGTTTGCCCATGGCGGCCTGCAGTGGCCGGCGCGCAGGGCACTTGCCAGGCAATTGCGTGGCCAGTTTGATGTGGCCTACGTCTGCCCCAACTCGCTCAAGAGTGCCCTGATTCCCTGGTGGGCAGGTATCCCCAAACGGGTGGCCTACCAGGGCGAGGCGCGCTTCGGGTTGATCAACCAACGCCTGCCCAATCCGCCCCAGGGCGCGCGGCCCCCCATGGTGGCGTTTTATTCGGCCCTGAGTGGCGCCATTGACGTTACCGATGACCGGCCGCAGCTGCAACTTGAGCCTGAACGGCGTGCCGCCGCCCTGCAGGCGCAGGGCTTGGCGGAGCAGGGCTATTACGTGTTCGCGCCCGGTGCCGAATACGGCCCGGCCAAACGCTGGCCGGCCGCGCATTTCGCTGCCTTGGCGGCCCAGCTGCCGCTGCCCGTCGTGTTGCTGGGCTCTGCCAAAGAGGCTGCCCTGTGCGGCGACATTGCCGCGCAGGCGCAAGGCCTGGGTGCGCTGCCGCTGCACGACCTGTCAGGCCGCACCAGCCTGGACCAGGCGCTGGCGCTGATTGCGGCGGCCCGCGCCATGGTCAGCAACGACTCCGGCCTGATGCATGTGGCGGCGGCCTTTGCCACGCCGCAAGTGGCGGTGTTTGGCTCGTCGAGCCCCTTGCACACACCGCCCCTGAGCGACAAAGCCCAGGTCATCTGGCTGAAAAACGATGCCGGCTACCAGCCGCCGCTGGACTGCGCGCCCTGCTTCCAGCGCAACTGCCCTTTGGGCCACACCCGCTGCCTGGTGGACATTGCACCCGAGCGCGTACGCAGCCTCGTTTAATCCAGCTTGAAGCGGGCCACCACGCCCACCAGGTCTTCGGCCTGGTTGTTCAGGCTGCTGGCGGCCGCCGCCATCTGCTCCACCAGGGCCGCGTTTTGTTGCGTGGTCTGGTCCATGCGGGTGATGGCCTCGCCCACCTGCGCCACACCCAGCGACTGCTCCGAGCTGGCGGCGCTGATTTCGCCCATGGTGTCGGTCACGCGGCGTATGCTGCCCACCACCTCGGTCATGGTGGCGCCGGCCTTGTCCACCAGGGCGCTGCCCTGCTCCACGCGCTCGACACTGGCGTTGATCAGGCTCTTGATTTCCCGCGCGGCATCGGCCGAGCGTCCCGCCAGCGATCGCACCTCGGAGGCCACCACCGCAAAGCCGCGCCCTTGCTCTCCGGCGCGGGCCGCTTCCACGGCGGCGTTGAGCGCCAGGATGTTGGTCTGAAAGGCAATGCCATCGATCACCCCAATGATGTCGCCAATGCGGCGCGAGCTCTCGTTGATGCCCTTCATGGTCTGCACCACCTCGGCCACCACCGCGCCACCGTTCACGGCCACGCCGGAGGCGCTGAGCGCCAGCGCATTGGCCTGGCGCGCACTGTCGGCGGTCTGGGCCACCTGCGCACCGAGTTGTTCCATGGCTGAGGCGGTTTCTTCCAGCGCGCTGGCCTGCGCCTCGGTACGCGCAGAGAGGTCGTGATTGCCCTGCGCAATTTCGGAGCTGGCAGTGGCCACCGTGTCCGAACCCTGGCGCACATTCACCACCACCGTTTTCAGGGTGCCCAGCATGTGCTCCAGGGCACTGGCCAGGCTGCCGCTGTGGCCGGTGCCACTGGCGCCGCCGCTGCCCAAGGCAAATTGGTGCGTCAGGTCGCCATCGGCAATGTGCTGTGCCAGGGCGGTGGCGTCCTTGAGTTCCATGCCCAATTGACCGGTGATGCTTTTGGAGACCCACTGGGTCAACAGCACCAGGAGCGCGCCACCCACCAGTATGGAGGCGCCCACCCAGGTGCGCGCGGAGCGCACGGCCTTGTCAAATTGCTGGTCCAGCGCCTGCGCCTCTTTCTGCAACAGTCCGTAAAACTGGGTGTAGGCTTCGTCAAACTTGTCGATCTGCTTGTCCACGGCGTCGTCGACGGTGCCCATTTCATTCTGCGGCGCATTGTTTTGGGACAGCGTCAGGTACTGGCCCTGGTACAGCTCGCGCATGGTCTTGACAGCAGCCTCAGCAGCCGCAACCAGGGTCTTCTTCTCAGGGGTGTCGGCCTCACCACGGGCACGTGCAAAGGAGGCTTCAAAGTCCTTGTTGATGTCGGCCCATTTGCCTTTGACATCGTCGAAATTGCGGTTGATGTAGGTATCGGCAATCACCCGGTAGGCCTGTGCACCCAGGTTGGAGTCGTGGCGTATCTGTGCGGCGAGGTCAGCCTTCTGCACACCCTGGTCTTGCAGTGTGGCCAGTTCACTGAGCACCGACCAGTTCAGCAGTGCCAGGCCCAGCATCAACGCGGCAGAGACAGCCACAATCAAGTAGAGACGCCGGGCGATGGTCAGGTTTTGCATAAAAACACCTAATGGGGCAAACGGGAGTATTTGCAACCATCTTCCCATGCTTTGGGCAAGCCCGGACAAAAAAAAGCCACCTTGCGGGTGGCTTTGAAAGTCCCCGAGGGGACGTCGTTGGATTTCTTAGTGAAGTCCGCCTTTTGCTGGCTGATCTTCGATTTATCGCACTGTGACAGCAGTTGGATGAACTTTAAGGATTGCCCGGCACTTAGGCCATCCCCCATTCGGGTGAATTTTGCGGTCGTCGCTCCCAAATATCAAACAAAAGATTCATTTTTATCAAATAAAAGCCTATTTTTGTATTGATAACGCCAAGAATTGCCATTTCTGGACAATTTTGAGGCCGACTGGGGGAGGGGCCCTTGGCGCGGGGACAAGTCCAGCGTAGGCGGATCGTGGACACCAATATGCATACTTTTTTGTACAACTACGGGTTTTCCATTACTAAAGTAACTTGATTTAGTAAGTCCAAAAGGCCTATAGTCCAGCCACGCTACAAGGTACGGCGTACAAACCCGGGGACGAACTCCCTGGCCACTGAAGATCCACAGACCCATCCATCGAGGAGACTGCACATGAAAAAATCCACCACCCTGGCCCTGACCGCCATCGCCTTTGCCGCATCCGCTGCAACATCCGCTTTTGCCGCAGAAACCGTGATCGGCCTGATCACCAAGACCGAAAGCAACCCCTTCTTCGTGAAGATGAAGGAAGGCGCAGAAGCCGCTGCCAAGAAGGCCGGTGCCAAGCTGCTGAGCGCCGCTGGCAAGCAGGACGGCGACACCGCCGGCCAGATCAGCGCCATGGAGAACATGGTGGCCGCTGGCGCCAAGACCATCCTGATCACGTCCTCCGGCGACGCCATCATCCCCACCATCAAGAAAATCCAGGCCCAAGGCGTGCAAGTCATCGCCCTGGACAGCCCGGTGGATGGCGCTGACGCCCTGTTCGCCACCAACAACTACAAGGCCGGTGAACTGATCGGCGCCTACGCCAAGGCCGCCCTCAAGGGCAAAGCCCCGGTAATCGCCACCATGGACCTGTTCCCCGGCCACCCCGTGGGTGCCCAGCGCCACAACGGCTTCTTGGCTGGTTACGGCCTGAAGACCCTGGACGCCAAGAGCAATGAGCTGGCCCAGCCCGCTGAAGTGGTGTGCATGGCCGACAGCTTCGGTGACGCCGCCAAGGGCCAGACCGGCATGGAAAACTGCCTGCAAAAGAACGGCAACATCAACGTGGTGTACGCCATCAATGAGCCGGCTGCCGCTGGTGCCTACAAGGCCCTCAAGGCCGCTGGCAAGGAAAAAGAAGTCGTCATCCTGGGCGTGGACGGCATGTGCAGCAACGGTGTGGGCAACGTCGAAAAGGGCGTGATCGCTGCCACCAGCATGCAATACCCCCTGAAGATGGCCGCCATGGGCGTGGCCGCTGGCGTGCAGTACGCCAAGGACGGCAAGCGCCAGTCCGGCTACACCGACACCGGTGTGGACCTGGTGGCCGCCAAGCCCATGGCTGGCGTGAAGAGCATCGACACCAAGACCGCACGTGGCCAGTGCTGGGGCGATTGATCTGCGTTTGATCAGTGCCTGATGGACGGCGGGCCGCACTGGCCCGCCTGAACATCACCCCGGTTTGGGGTCTGTCCGGTGCAGGCCCCATCTTCGAAAGCCCTGCAGCGCGGGGCTTTCTTCACCCCCACACAAGCCCATCCCATGAATACGCTCAAAGCCAAACTCCCGCCCCTGGGAACCTTGGGACCAGCCATTGCCCTGGTGCTGGCCTGCTCCTTCTTTACCTTCCAGCATGAGAACTTTCTCACGCTGAAGAACTTCTCCCTGATCCTGCAGCAGGTGATGGTGGTGGGCACGATTGCGATCGGCCAGACCCTGATCATTTTGACCGCCGGTATCGACCTGTCCTGCGGCATGGTGATGGCGCTGGGCTCCATCGTCATGACCAAATTCGCCGCCGACTACGGTCTGTCGGCACCCGTGGCCATCCTCTGCGGCATTGCCGTCACGGCCCTGTTTGGCCTGCTCAACGGCCTGTTGGTGACACGCGTCAAACTGCCCCCCTTCATCGTCACCCTGGGCACCCTGAACATTGCCTTTGCCGTGACCCAGCTCTACTCGCACGCCCAAACCATCACCAACATTCCCGACGGCATGAGCCTGCTGGGTGACACCTTTGCCCTGGGCGGCGCCCGCGTGGCCTACGGCGTGGTGCTGATGCTGGGCTTGTACGTGGCCACCTGGATCTGGTTGCGTGACACTGCCCAGGGCCGCCACATCTACGCCGTGGGCAACAGCCCCGAGGCCACCCGCCTGGCCGGTATTTCCACCGAGAAGGTGCTGCTCGGTGTGTACGTGCTGGCCGGTGTGTTTTACGGCATTGCCTCGGCCCTGACCGTGGCCCGCACCGGAGCGGGCGACCCCAATGGCGGCCAGACCGACAACCTGGACGCCATCACCGCCGTGGTGCTGGGTGGCACCAGCCTGTTTGGCGGGCGCGGCATCATCCTGGGCACCCTGGTGGGCGCCATGATTGTGGGCGTGTTCCGCAATGGCCTGACCCTCATGGGCGTGTCCTCTGTCTACCAAGTACTGGTCACCGGCATCCTGGTGATCCTGGCTGTGGCTACCGACCAAATGTCCCGCAAAGGAGGCCGTTAAATGAGCACCCAACAAATCGTCATGCAGGCCCGTGGCCTGGTGAAACGCTACGGCCAGGTCACCGCACTCGACGGCGCTGACTTTGAATTGCGCGCCGGAGAAATCCTGGCCGTGATCGGCGATAACGGCGCGGGCAAGTCCTCCCTCATCAAGTGTCTCTCGGGCGCCACCATTCCCGACGAGGGCGAGATCCAGCTCGACGGCAAAGTGATCCACTTCAAAAGCCCGATCGACGCGCGCCACGCCGGTATCGAAACCGTCTACCAGGACCTGGCCGTGGCACCCGCCATGTCGATTGCCGAGAACCTGTTTCTGGGCCGCGAACTGCGCCGCGAAGGCCTGCTGGGTCTGCTCGGTTTCATTGACAAGCGCCGCATGCTCGAAGAAAGCATCTCGCGCATGAACGATTTAAAAGTCGGCATCCGCTCCATGACGCAGGCCGTCGAAACGCTCTCCGGCGGACAGCGCCAGTGCGTGGCTGTGGGCCGTGCCGCCGCCTTCGCCCAGCACGTGGTCATCATGGACGAGCCCACCGCCGCCCTGGGCGTGAAAGAGGGCAATATGGTGCTGGAACTGATACGCCGGGTGCGCGACAAGGGCCTGCCGGTGGTGCTGATCTCGCACAACATGCCGCATGTGTTTGAAGTGGCCGACCGCATCCACATCGCCCGCCTGGGCAAGCGCGCGGCCGTGGTCAATCCCAAGAAGATCAGCATGAGCGACACCGTGGCGGTGATGACGGGCGCAAAATCGGTCAGTGACCTGCCCGACGACGCGCTGGCACACTAGACACAGGAAAGAGACGACATGCTCAAGGGAATCGACCCGGTCCTGACACCGGAGCTGCTCAAGCTACTGATGGAAATGGGCCACGACGACGCCATCGTGCTGGCCGACGCCAACTTCACGGCCGTGCGCTATGCCGGTGGCAAGCCCATCATCCGCCTGCCCGGCATCGGCATGGCGCGTGCCGTGCAGGCTGTGGTTTCCTTGCTGCCACTGGTGGCCGACGAGGTGCACCCGGTGGGCTTTATGCAGGTCAGTGGACAGGCCTCCACTTACCGCTCGGAGTTGCAGCGCGAGGTGCTGGCCAGGCTGGAGCCGGGCTTTCTGGCCGGGCAGTCGGCCGAAGCGATTGAGCGCTACGCTTTTTATGAGCGCACCAAGAGCGCCTTTGCCATTGTCCTGACAGGCGAACTGCAGCCCTTCGGAAACTTCTTGTTGCGCAAAGGGGTTATCGGGGACACTCTGCGCCCATGAACCTTGCCGACCTGCCAGAGCGCCAGACCGTCCCGCGTGGACGGGCAGGCGGTCTGGCTGCCCCGCCCGTGCTGCGCCCGCGCGGCTCCAACCATGTGGGCATGCGCCAGTTCAACGAGCGTGTGGTGCTGCATGCGGTGCGCCTCAACGGCAGCCTGCCCAAGGCCGAGCTGGCACGCCTGACGGGCCTGACCGCTCAGACCATCGGCCTCATCACCGCGCGACTGGAGGAAGACGGCCTGCTCATCCGCCATGAGCCGGTGCGAGGGCGCATCGGCCAGCCCTCGGTGCCCATGGCGCTGAATCCGGATGGCGCCTTCGCGCTGGGCATCAAGATTGGTCGGCGCAGCGCCGACTTGCTGCTGGTGGACTTCACCGGCAGCGTGCGCAGGCGCGAATCCATCCCCTACACCTTCCCCGACGCGCAGACCCTGCTGCCCGCCATCCGCCAGCACATGGCCACCATCCATGAGGGCTTGGGGCCCCTGGCCCCGCGCCTGGTGGGTGTGGGCCTGGCCGCCCCCTTCAACCTCGGCGGCTGGCACAAGATGCTGGGCCTGCCGCCCAGCGTTTCGGACGCCTGGAACCACATTGACCTCTCGGCCCAGGTGCAGTCCTTCACCGACGCGCCGGTGCACTTCGCGCGCGACACGGCCGCAGCCTGTGTGGCCGAGCTCGTGGCCGGGCGCGGGCGCGACCTGAAAAGTTTTCTGTACCTGTTTGTTGACACCTTTGTCGGCGGCGGGCTGGTCATCAACTCGCACCTGCACAGCGGTGTGCACGGCAATGCCGGCGCGGTGGCCTCGCTGCCGCTGCAGGTGTCATCCGGCCACGGCATGCCCGAGCAGCTGATTGCGCACGCCTCGCTGTGGGAGCTCGAGCAGCGCTTCCAGGCCCAGGGGCTGGATGCCACGGCCGCCTACGACGCCCGCGCCATGCAGTCCCCCTTTGCTGCGCACACCAATGCCTGGATCGACAGCGCCGCCCGGGCCCTGGCCCAGTGCGTGCTCAGCGGCACGGCCTTTCTGGACATCGATGCGGTGGTGATTGATGGCTCCTTCGCCCGCGAGATGCTCACCTTGCTGATAGAGCGCACCCAGACCACTCTGGCTACCTACGACTGGGAAGGCCTGTGGCCCGCCACCCTGGTGGCAGGCAGCATCGGCTCGGACGCGCGTGCGCTGGGCGGCGCGCTCTTGCCGCTACACGAAAACTTTGCGCCCGACCGCGACATTTTTTTAAAGGCAAGCTAGGCCTTTTTCAGGTCGCCAGCGGCAGCCGCACCTCGAAGCAGGCGCCACCTTGCGGGCGGTTGCGGCAGCTCACCGTGCCGCCATGGCGCAGCGTGATGGACTTCACCAGCGCCAACCCCAGGCCCACGCCACCCTCGCGCTCGGAGGCGCCGGGCAGGCGGTAAAAGGGCTCAAAAATGCGCTCCTGCAGTGCCTCGGGCACGCCCGGACCGTGGTCGCTGACCTGCAGCACGGCAAAACCCTTTTCGGTGTGAATCGCCAGCGTGACGTCCCCTGCGGCATAGCGCCGGGCGTTTTCCAGCAGGTTGCGCACCACCCGGCGCAGCAGCTTGGCCACCCCTGGCACCTGCACCGAGGGCACGGCCACCTCCAGCGTGGCCTGGGTGCGCGCGCACTCTTCGGCCGCCAGCCCCACCAGGTCCACCGGCTCCACCGTGCCCAGGTCGGCCTCCTTGGCGTCCAGCCGACTGGCCAGCAGGATTTCGTCAATCAGCTGGTCAAGCTCGCCGATGTTGCGCGAGATCTCCTGGCTCGCGGCGCGGCCGCTGGGGTTGCCCATCAGCTCCAGCCCCATGCGGATGCGTGTGAGGGGCGAGCGCAGCTCGTGCGAGGCGTTGGCCAGCAGCGACTTTTGTGAGGCCAGCAGGGCCTCGCGCGTCTTCACCAGGGTCTCGATCTGTTCGGCCGCCTTGTTGAAGCGCGTGGCCAAAAAGCCCACCTCGTCCTGCCCGCCAATCGGCATGCGCACGCTCAGGTCACCGTCTCCCCAGCGCTCCACGCTGCGCTGCAAGGTCTCCAACCTGCGCGTGAGGCGCCGCACGATAGGGTAAATGGCCAGGGCCACGGCCACGGCCACCAGGCTCAGGGTCCAGAAAAAACCGAAGGGTGCACGCCAGGTGGACGCGGGCGGGCGCGGCAAATGCAGGTGCATGGTTTGGCCGTCGTTCATGCGCACCATGAACTCCGGCCCATTGCCATACTTTCCGCGCAGTTCTTCCTGATCGTCGTCGTGGCTGCCTTCGTCATGGGCATCGGCAGCGGTGGTGGTCGCGGGGGTGGCGTCGCGTTCGGGCTGCGTGTGCTGGGCGCGCCAAGCGGCACCTTCGGGCCCGCGCCCCATGCGGGCCTGGCCGCTGCCTATGATTTCGCCCGCCGCATTGCGCACCACCACTTCGCGCAGCGGCGGCTCGGCCGTCATGCGCCAGGCATAACCCACCAGCAGCGTCAGCACGGCCACAGCCAGCACCACCGCCAGCCAGATGCGCACATACAGCTTCTGGAACAAAAAATTCACTCCTGCTGGCGCGCGAACACGTAGCCCACACCGCGCACGGTGAGGATGCGCTTGGGGTCTTTGGGGTCCGTTTCGATGGCCGCGCGGATGCGGCCCATGTGCACATCAATCGAGCGGTCAAAGGCCTCGAGCTCGCGCCCGCGCACGGCCTCCATGATCTGGTCGCGCGTGAGCACGCGCCCGGCGCGCTCGGCCAGTGCCACCAGCAGGTCGAACTGGTAGCTGGTCAGGTCACAGGGGTTGTTGGCCACGGTGACGGTGCGCGCATCGCGGTCAATGGCCAGCGAACCGAAGCGCAGCTGGTTCTGGCCCGCCAGGCTGGGGGCCTCGGTCTTGCGACGCAGAATGGCGCGCACCCGTGCCAGCAGTTCGCGTGGCTCGAAGGGCTTGGGCAGGTAGTCGTCGGCGCCCATTTCCAGGCCGATGATGCGGTCCATTGGGTCACCTTTGGCGGTGAGCATCAGGATGGGGATGTGCGCCATGCTGGTGGGCAGGGCGCGCACCCTGCGGCACACCTCCAGACCGTCGATGTCGGGCAGCATCAGGTCCAGTATCACCAGCTCGGGTGCAAGGGCTTCGCCATTCAGGTTCAGCCGCGAGAGACCACTGAGGCCATCTGGCGCCTTGCTCACGGTGAAGCCGTTTTGTTCCAGGTACTGGCCCACCATGGCGGCCAGGCGGGCGTCGTCTTCAATCATCAGCAGGTGTTGGCTCATGTTGCGCAGTCTAGCGCTGCAGCTTTACAAAGCGGTTTGCCCTGGCTGAAGTGGGGGTAAAGATAAGTAAAACGAAGTGCGGGCCCCAAGCGCTTGGCCCCGCTCAGTCACCGTGCGCCTGCACGGGAATGCGTGAAGCCAGGTACACCAGCGCCAGCACCGGTACGCCCAAGAGCGCAGTGGCGGTGAAGAACGAGGCATAACCCAGGTGGTCCACATACACGCCCGAATAGCCCGCTACCAGCTTGGGCAGCAGCAGCATCATCGAGCTGAAGAGCGCGTACTGGGTGGCCGAATAATTCACGTTGGTGAGCGAGGACAGGTACGCAATGAAGGCCGAGGAGGCAATGCCTCCGGCCAGGTTGTCGGCCGAGATCACAAACACCAGCTTGCCTACGTCATGTCCTTGGGTCACCAGCCAGGCAAACAGCAGGTTGCTGGCCGCACTCAGCGCGGCGCCCAGCATCAGCACGCGCATCACGCCCATGCGCAAGGCCAGGCTGCCGCCCACGAAGGCGCCCACCAGCGTCATCACCACGCCATACACCTTGGTGACGGTGGCCACCTCGTCCTTGGTGTAACCCATGTCCACATAGAACGGATTGGCCATGATGCCCATCACCACGTCACTGATGCGGTAGGTGGCAATCAGCGCCAGGATGAGCGCGGCCTGCCAGCGGTAGCGGCGCAGGAATTCGGCAAAGGGTTCTACCAAGGCGCCCTGCAGCCACTCGGCCGCGTTCCTGGGATGCGGCAGCGCGCGCGGCGCGGGCTCTCTGGAAAACAGCACGGTCAGCACACCGGGCAGCATGCTGGCGGCCATCACCAGGTAGGCGCTTTGCCAGGCGCCATGCTGGTAGCCCGCAATGCCGGCTACTTCGGCACGGGCGGCCATCCACAGGGCGCCGGCACCGGCCCAGATCATGGCCAGCCGGTAGCCGGTCTGGTAGGTGGCGGCCAGTGCGCCCTGGTGCTCCGCGTCGGCCGATTCAATGCGAAAGGCGTCCAACGCAATGTCCTGCGTGGCCGAGCCAAAGGCCACCGCAATGGCGCACCAGACCATGGGTGCCAGTGCCAGCTTGGGGTCGGTCAAAGCCATGCTCACCAGCCCGCCCACCACCAGGGTTTGCGCCAGCAGCAGCCAGCTGCGCCTGCGGCCCAACCAGCGCGTGAGCAGGGGGATGGGCATGCGGTCCACCAGTGGCGACCAGACCCATTTGAAACCATAGGCCAGGCCCACCCAGCTCAGGAAACCGATGGTGCTGCGGTCCACACCGGCCTCACGCAGCCAGAAGCTCAGGGTGCCAAACACCAGCAGCAGCGGCAGCCCGGCGGAAAAACCCAGGGACAGCATGCGCAGGGAGGCGGGCTCCCGATAGACCTTGAGGGTTTGCGCCCAGGTCGGTTTGTCGGCCGGTGGTGCTGCAGCATGCGTTGTAAAGGTCATCAAGGAATAATACCTGCATGAAACGACCCGTTTTGCGCCACTATGGTGGCCTGTACCGAAGCCCGCGCCGAATGGCGCTGCAGCTGCTCAGCGCCTTGCTGTTGGCCCTGCCACCCACAGGCGCACTGCTGGCGCAGGAAGCTGCGGGGGAAGGTGTGCAGGTGGGCCGCAATTCGGCCTTTGCCAACCTGGTGAGCGCCGACACGGTGGAGCAATCTGCCAAACAACAGTACGCACAAATGCTGCAGCAGGCGGCCAGCAAAAACGCGCTGGCACCGCCCGACAATGCACAGCTCAAGCGCCTGCGCCGCATTGCGCAGCAGCTCATCCCCTATGCCATTCCCTGGAACGAGCGGGCCCGGCAGTGGCAGTGGGAAGTGAACCTGATTGGCTCCACGCAGATCAATGCCTTTTGCATGCCCGGCGGCAAGATCGCTTTCTACAGCGGCATCCTCCAGCAGCTCCAACTCACCGATGACGAGGTGGCCATGGTCATGGGCCACGAGATTGCCCACGCCCTGCGCGAGCACGCGCGTGAGCGCATGGGCAAGAACGCAGCCACCGGCATCGGTGCCAATGTCATCACCCAACTCTTCGGCTTGGGCGCAATTGGCCAGACGGTGACCAACTACGGCGCGCAGCTGCTGACGCTGGAGTTCAGCCGCTCTGACGAATCCGAGGCCGATCTGGTGGGCATGGAGTTGGCCGCACGCGCGGGCTTCGATCCGCGCTCAGGCGTCACGCTGTGGCGGAAGATGGGCGCGGCCAGCAGCGGTGCGCCACCGCAATGGCTCTCCACCCACCCCGCGGGCAGCACGCGCATTGCCGATATCGAGGCCAACCTGCCACGGGTGATGCCGCTCTTTGATCGGGCCCGCAAGAAGTAGCCCCCACGCTCCCCCACTGCGTGTGGGTCGCTGCCCCCCGAGGGGGCGCGTTCCGCCTTGGGGCGGCCCGGCGGCGGAACATGGCCCCCACGCTCCCCCACTGCGTGTGGGTCGCTGCCCCCCGAGGGGGTGCGTTCCGCCTTGGGGCGGCCCAGCGGCGGAACCTGGCCCCACGCAGTCTAAAAAAAGTCCAGGTTCTCGCTGGGCGCGACCTCGCGCGTGGCCAGGCCCAGGCTTTCCATGTCTTCAAAAAAAGTCAGGCGGTTGCGGCCATTTTGCTTGCTGTAGTAGAGCGCCTTGTCGGCGTAATCCAGCAGCGTGCCGGCGAAGGTGTTGCGCACCATCTCGGTGGCACCGATGCTGATGGTGACCTGCCCGACCTGCGGAATGTCCTGCGCCGCCACCGTGCGCCGCAGGCGCTCGAGCAGGCCAGCGGCCTCGTCCCGGCTTTCGCAGCGGATCATCAGCACAAACTCTTCGCCACCAAAGCGAAACACCAGGTCGTCATTGCGCAGGGCGTTCTTCAGCAGGTGTGCCAGCAGGATCAGCACCTCGTCACCGTAGAGGTGGCCAAAGCGGTCGTTCACCGACTTGAAGTGGTCGATGTCGATCATGGCAATCCAGAAGGTGGTGGCGGGCTGCGCCCGGCGCTTGTCCACGGGTACCTGGCAGCCGTCGTCGCCAAAGGGCTGCAGCTCGTAGACGCGGCTGAAGCATTCGTCAAAGGTCTTGCGGTTGGCCAGGCCCGTGAGCGAATCGGTTTGCGACTCCTGCAGCAACTGGCAGAAATTGCGGTAGATCTGCAGCATGCCTTCGATCATGCGGCTGTCGGCGGCCTGCGGGGTCTCGCTGCAGTGGATTACCAAGTAGGTGGCGGCGGCGCGCGAGTCCATTACCGGCATTGCCGACAGCATGCTGTCGCCGAGTGGCAGCTGGAAGTTCGACCGGTCGCCGCTCTGGTGCTGCCTGAAGGCTTGCAGCAACCCGGGGTGCACCACAAAATGCTCACGCAACACGCTGCAGCGCTCCGGGCCGAACACCAGCTGCGAGCGCATCTCGCCACGGTTGGAGACCTTGCACAGGCTCAGACCGATGGGCTGGATAAAGCCGTTCAAGGTTTTCAGCAGGCTGACCTCCAGCAGTTCCAAATCGCGGATGCCAGTCAGGCTGACCAACTGATCAAGCAGGTGGGGGGTGTTGAACATGGAGCGTGTGGTATTGGGCCGAATCATACATTTGCCAAACTCAGGGAACGGCTTTGCAGGGCACATATTTGGCCCGCACAAGCGGCTTCACCACACCTTTGCAAAGCCACATAAGATAGCGCCACTACAGCCACGCGGGACATGCACACCTATGAACACAAGAGCCATGAAGCACAGCGCCAGCATCTGGGACGGCGAAGTGGGAAACTCCCGCTGTATTGACGTGGTGCATTGGGAGGGTGACATCACCCCCGAACAGCTGGCCAATGTGGCCACCCAGATCTCCACCGTCTGGCAGATGATTGACCTGCAGCTCGACCCCAGCCACCCCCAGCACGGCAACGCCTACCACCTGCGCAAGATGGCCGACGACGAATACGAAGAGGCCGAATACCTCAAACGCCGCGCCGCCTTCGAGGCCCGCTATGCAGGCAAGCGGGTCTGGGTGCATGGCTACCACCACGAGGAAGACACCGAGGCCGGCACCAGCGAGCCCTTCTTCTACGACACCATGTTCAGCACCCTCTTCATCACCCTGGCCGACATTGAGGCCCTGTGCGACCAGCACTACGGCGCCGACGTCTGGGACGAGTACAGCCTGTACCTTGATGACAAGCTGCCGACCCCGCTGGCGATCGACTTTTAAACTTTCTTCCACAGGCCCGTGGCAGACCTCCCCCACTTGCTTCGCGGGCAGCCCGGCGCAGCAGTGGCTCTGCTGCTGCTGGCGCTGCTGGGCCCGGCGCCCGCATGGGCGCGGCCGCTGCTGTTTCTGGGCAATGCCCATATCCCGCCAGTGGTGTTCCAGCACGGGGAAGTGGCCCAGGGCGTGGCCGTGGACCTGGCGCATGCGCTGGCCGAACACGCCGGTCTGCAAGCCGAGGTGCGGGCAGGCGAGTGGCAAGCCGCGCAAGCGCAGGTGCTGGCCGGGCAAGCTGATGCGCTGATCCAGATCAACCCCACCCCGGAGCGCGAAAGACTGCTGGAATTCTCGGATGTGCTGCTGGAGTCGCACTTCCATGTGTTCATCCGCACCGGCGTCAGCCCGGTCAGCGACCTGGCCTCACTCAACGGCCTGCGCGTGGGGGTGGAGGATGGCGGCTTTCCCATCAACTTCCTCAGGCCGCACAGCGCCATTGAACTGGTGACCGTGCCGAGCTGGCACAAGGCCTTTGAAATGCTGCGGGCCGGTCAGCTCGACGCCGTTTTTGTGGACCGCTGGGTGGGCGAGTACGAGCTCAGCACCAGCCGCATCGAAGGCATCAGCGTGGTCGAGCCGGCGCTGGTGTCCAGCCAGTCGCGCATGGCGGTGCGCCGTGGCAATACCGAGCTGCTGGCGCGCATCAATGCGGGGCTGGCGGCCATCCAGAGCGATGGCACGCGCCAGGCCATTCTGGAGCGCTGGCAGGGCAAGCAGGTGGTCTACGTCACGCGCCAGGAAGTCGAGCGCAGCGAACGGCTGCTGGCGCTGCTGGCCATCCTGGTGCTCAGCGCGGGTCTGGC
Organism: Comamonadaceae bacterium; assembly: GCA_947374485.1. Classification (GTDB taxonomy): domain Bacteria; phylum Pseudomonadota; class Gammaproteobacteria; order Burkholderiales; family Burkholderiaceae_C; genus Allorhodoferax. The sequence continues at coordinate 43,217 of CANCCF010000011.1, forward strand.
TGCGCTGGCCCTGCACATGCGGGAAATGCGCCGCCGCAATGCCCAGCTGCTGCAGGTGCAGGAGCAGCTGCGCCAGGCGCTTGCTATTCGCACCCAGGCGCTGGAGCAGGCCACCCAGGCGCGTGCGGCGCAAGAGGTGCTGCTGGCCGAGCAGCGGGCAGTGTTGGCCAGCGATTTCATCGGCCTGATTCGGGTCGACCTGCAGGCGCGCAGCCTGGTCTGGGCGAACAACGCGGCCTGCCGCATGCTGGGCTATGCGCAGGGCGGGCTGACCGGTGTGCCAACCCGCGAACTGTTTGCCAGCGAGGCAGACTACGCCGGCTTTGGCGAGCGCGCGGATGCCCTGCTGCGCGGCGGTGGCACCCTGCACGAGGAAATCCGCCAGAAGCGCCGCGATGGCAGCACGGGCTGGTACCAGATCAGCGCCAGCCTGCTCAAGGACACGATTGCCGTAGCCGCGCTGGTGGATGTGACCGAGCGCCGCGTCATCGAGGACGAGGCCGCCTACCTGGCCTATTTCGATCCGCTCACCGGGCTGGCGAATCGGCGCATGCTGGGCAGCCGCATCAACCTGGCGCTGGCGCAGAGCCGGCGCTCCACCAAATACGGTGCCCTGATCTTCCTTGACCTGGACCACTTCAAGCCGCTCAATGACCAGTATGGCCACGGCCTGGGCGACCTCATGCTCAAGGAGGCGGCCGAGCGGATTGCGCATTGCGTGCGCGAGGTGGACACGGTGTCCCGCTTTGGTGGCGACGAATTCGTGGTGCTGCTGGCCGAGCTGGACAGCGAGCGCACGCGGGCCGCGCAGCTGGCCGCCGAGGTGGCCGAAAAAATCCGCAGCAGCCTGGCCGTGCCCTACCGCTTGCAGCCGCCCGAGGCTGCCACAGGGCAGGGCGTTGCACCCATGGCGCCCGTCTTGCACCAGGCCTCGGCCAGCCTGGGCGTGACCTTGTATGGCAATGGCCTGCCCAATGCGCAGGACCTGCTCAAGCAGGGCGATGCGGCCATGTACGCGGCCAAGACGGCGGGGCGCAATGTGGTGCGCTTCTACCCGGCCCAGGGCCAGGCTTAGGCTCAGTGCGGGTGGCCGGTGGCGCTCAGGCCCACCGGCAGCTTGATCTCGGTGCGGCTTTGCATACCTTTGGCATCCACGAAGAACAGGGTCAGGGGGATCGTGCTGTCCTTTTTGAGCTGCATCTTCAGGTCCATCAGCATGATGTGATAGCCCCCGGGCTTGAGCTCCACGGTCTTGCCTGCGGGCAGCTCGAGGCCATGTTGCAGGCCCTGCATCTTCATGACGTTGCCTTCCATGCGCATGGCGTGCACCTGGGCCACCCCGGCCACTGGCGTGGATACGGCTACGAGGCGCGCATCCTGCGGCGCTGTCAGGCGCATGAAGGCGCCAGTGGCCAATTGGCCCTGCACGGTGGCACGGGCCCAGGCGTCTTCGATGACCACGGTTTGTGCCAGCGTGCCGAGGCAGGACAGGGCAGCCGTGCCCAATGCAAGGCTGACCAGGGCGGTGCGCGCCCATTTGGAATCAATGGAATTCATGGGGACCCAAAACAAGTATGAAAACCCGGCGCGCAGGGCGCAGGGTTTGCATGCCCTGGATTATCGCGCTCAGACAGATTCAGTTGCGGCGCAGCCCGGGCCAGGCGCGCCCTAACGCAGGGCCAGTTGGCGTGCCGTGCCGCCCGTGAGTTTGAAGGCTGAGACCACCTGCGCCAGGCGCTGCGCCTGCTCGCGCAGACTCTCGGCGGCAGCGGCCGACTGCTCCACCAGGGCGGCGTTTTGCTGTGTCATCTGGTCGAGTTCGGTCACCGCCACATTGACCTGGCCGATGCCATCGCTTTGCTCGCTGGCGGCGGCTGAAATTTCACCAATGATGTCGGAGACGCGCTGCACCGAACCGACGATCTCGTGCATGGTTTCCCCCGCACTGGCCACCAGGCGCGAGCCGGAGTCGACCTTGGCGACTGACACGCCAATCAGCGTCTTGATCTCCTTGGCCGCCTCGGCCGAGCGCCCTGCCAGGGAGCGCACCTCACTGGCCACCACCGCAAAGCCGCGCCCCTGCTCACCCGCACGCGCGGCTTCCACCGCGGCGTTCAGGGCCAGGATGTTGGTCTGGAAGGCAATGCCATCGATGACGCCGATGATGTCGGCGATCTTGCGCGCGCTGACGTTGATCTCCTGCATGGTGCTCACCACCTGGCCGACCACGTCGCCGCCGCGGGCCGCCACGGCCGATGCGTTGGCCGCCAGCTGGAAGGCCTGGCGCGCCGCATCCGCCGACTGGCGCACCGTGTGGTTGAGTTGTTCGGTGGAGCCGGAGGCACGCTGCAGGTTGCTGGCGGTCTGCTCGGTGCGCTGGCTCAGGTCCTGGTTGCCGGTGGCAATTTCGGCGCTGGCCAGGCGGATCGACTCGGAGGATTCGAGCACCGTGGCAATCGACTGGTTGAGCTGGCGCGCCATGGCACCCATGGCGCGCAGCAGGTCGCCCACCTCGTCATCGCGCGTGGTGCTGGCGTCCACCGCCAGGTTGCCCTGCGCCACGGCGTCCGCCACTTCGGCGGCATGGGCCAGTTCGGCCACAATCTTTTGCTGCATGCGCCAGGCCACCAGCACCGCCACACCTCCCACCAGCAGAGACACCAGGCCCAGCGTCCAGCTGATGCTGCGCCCGCGCGCGCGCGACTGCTCGATGCGGTCGTGCGAGGCGGCCTCGATTTCAGCCGTAATGGCGCCCGCGTTCTTGATCAGTTGCTTGAAGGTGACCTCGGCGCGCTGCATGGCGCCAATGCCGGTGTTGGCATCCATCTGTGCAAAGTTGATGGCCGCGTCGGCCTGCTTGGCATAGCTGCCCACCAGCGCGGCCGCGGCCTTGATCTCGCCCTGCACCTGGGCATCGAGGCCGCCGTTGTCAGCCAGCGATTCCACCACCCGCTGTACCCCGCCCAGCTGGGTGGCGAACTCGGCGCGCACCGCCTTGATACGGGCCTCGTCCAGTGAATCCACCAGGGCCACGGTGCGGTACACACCGGCATGCACCTCGGCCATTTGCTGTTGCGCACTGGCCATGGTCTTGAACAGGTCCAGGCTGTCCTGGGACGAGGCCAGGCCCTTGTCAGCCTGGACGTTTTGCAGATACCCGTTGATCTGGCCTGCCGCAATCACCACCACCGCCGTCAACAAGGGGGCGGCCAGCAGCTTGTAGCCCAGCTTCATTTATAGATACCGGCGCAGGCAACGGTGTCGTCGACCTTCTCGCAGTACATGCTCTTGGGCTCGATTTTTTTGGTGGTGGGGTTGGTGAACTTGTAGTCCTGCCAGAACGAGCCCTTGGACTTGGCCAGCTCGATGCGCTCCTTGATGTAGGGCTTGCCGTCGATGTCGAGCATGTCCATCAGGTTGTTGCCCACCAGCTTGGCATTGGCGCCGTGCGCCTTGACGCTGCCGTCCAGCCCATAGACCACCAGGTACAGGTCACGGTCGACCCACTTGGCGTCCTTGGCGGTGATTTCGGTGTAGAGCTTGTCATGGTCCTTGCCGGCAGCCTTGATGGCGGCCACGCCCTTCTTGACCATGGCGGTGGCTTCGGCGGCGGTGGCTTTGCTGTCGGCGGCGTAGGCCCGGGGTGCGGCCAGCGGAGTGACCAGAAGGGCGGCCAGGAGCAGCGCGAGGGTGGATGCTGTAGCGCAAGTTTTCATGTTCTGTCCATCTCAAAAATGTTTATTGGAGTTCAACAACCGACACAAACTTTATACCCCGCGCACAGGTGGTTTACAACGCGGAATAACCATGGATTTCGAGGGCATTCAGGGCCTTTTTGCCTCTGGGACGTGCCCTAGTGCGGGAAAAAAGGCAGGAACAAATTGCGCATCTTTTTCAGTGCTTCAATCTCTGTCTGGTTGAGTGTTCGGTCACTGTCCCAATCGCAGTACAACAGGCCCGAGACACGGGTGCTGGCGATGGGCAGGATGATGAAGCGGGTGACCTGCGGCAGCAGGGCACGGAAGCCCTCGGGCAGAGACGCGTCCTTGAGTTTGGAGACATCGGCAATCGAGACGTCGATGTTCTTTTTGATGGCCGCATGGAAGGCCGTGGGCTGGAATTCGGCCGACACGCGCAGCCTGGTGCGCAGCTCGTCAATGCCCTTGCCGTAGCCGTTGCGCACGCGGAATTCACCCGAGCGGGTGAGCATGAACAGCAGACAGTGCGCGGTTTTGAGCGACGCGCCCAGGCCTGCCAGCATGGCATTGGCCAGCTCTTCGAGCGAGCCCTTCTTATCCTGCAACAGCAGCTGCAACTGGCCCAGTTCGGCCACTGCCAAGTCTTGCGCGCCTGCCTTGGGTGCCAGGCGTGCGGCCTCCACCTTGCGCCCCACCAGGCCGCCGAGTTGCGCTTTGTTGATGCCGGGAACATCGAGCTCCTGCAGCAGCTCCTGCACGGCCTCCAGCCGACCCTCGTGGATCAGTGATGCCGCCGCACTGGAAAAGCGGGCAATGCCCACCAGGGTCGGGTCGCCGGTGCCGTTGATGACCGAGCGCAGCGTCTGCGGCAGGTTCCAGCGCGCCGCCAGTTCGACCCCCAGCTCCTGGTAGCTCATGCCCAGCACGGCGCTGGCAGCCGCCTGCACCTCCTGGCCACCTGCCACCTGCGCGGCAATGGCGGCAGCCTCGGCGGGGAGGTATTTGCCGGTCATGAGGCGGCCGATTTCCACCATCAAGGTGGCAATCGAGGCATCTTCGGCGCGCTCGCCGCAGGCGCTGCGCGCCAGCTCCGAGGCCAGCACCGTGCGCGACAGGTTGTCGTCTTGCTGCAGTGCCTCGTCGGCAATCAGGTCGGTGCCCAGCACCAGATGCAGCACGGCCTCTGAGCCCAGCACCTCCAGTGCCGAGCTGACCGAGGACGCGCCTCCCCCAAAGGGTGCGTACATTGACGAATTGGCCAGCTTGAGCACCTTTTGTGTCAAGGCGAAGTCTTCGATGATGTGGCTAACCACCGCACGCTGGCCTTCGTTGCTGCTGTCCAGGGCACCCAGCACCGAAGCCACCGAGCGCTCCGAGGCCGGAATGCCCTTGGATTCGCGGATGGCCAGCATCAATTTGTCCAACATCGTCGGCATCATGGCGCGGCTTCCACCAGCCTCGCGGCCCCCGTAAAGGCGCGCGTCAGGTTCTCGGCCGACATCGGGCGGCCCGTCAGGTAACCCTGCACGTGGTTGCAGCCTGCGGTCTTCAGAAAGGCGTGCTGGCCCGCGGTTTCCACGCCCTCGGCCACCACCTTCAGGTCGATGCTGTGTGCCAGGTTGATCATGGCGCAGACCAGTTTCTTGTCCGAGGTGTCGCCGCTGCTGGGCAGCGCACCCATGGCCACGATGAAGGCCCGGTCGATCTTGATGCTCGACACCGGCAGGCGCGTGAGGTAGGACAGGCTGGAAAAGCCGGTGCCAAAATCGTCAATCGAAAAGCGCACGCCGTGCCGGCGCAAATGGGCCAGCGCGCGTTCGGTTTTATGCTGGCTGCTCATCAGCGTGGATTCGGTGATCTCCAGGACCAGGCGGGCGGGGTTGATGCCCGTCTCGGCAATCACCTGCAGCACCTCTTCGTCGAACTGGTCGCTACCAAACTGGATGGGCGAGACATTCACCGACAGCACAAAGTCCGGGTCCAGCACCAGAAACTGGCGCAGCTGGTGACAGGAGTAGCGCAGCGCCCACTTGCCCAGAAAGGGCATGAGTCCGGCATCTTCGACAATCGGAATGAACTGGTTGGGGCCTACCTGCCCGAGGTCGCGGTTGGTCCAGCGCATCAGCGCCTCGGCACCCACCAGGCGGCCATCCATGTCGTACTGGGGCTGGTACTCCATGAAGAACTCGCCCTCCTGGATGCCGTTGTGGATGGCCGCCTTGATGGAGAAGTCGACATTGGCGTCGGTCAGCGCAAACACCGTCACCCGGTTCTTGCCCGACTTCTTGGAGAAGTACATGGCGGTGTCGGCGTTCTTGAGCAGCAAGGAGTAGTCCTCGCCATGCTGGGGGTGCTCGGCCACGCCGATGCTCACACCCAGGTAGGCATTGTGGGGCGCCGTGTCATAGGGGCGGGCCACAGCCAGCAGCACGCTTTTGAGGGCCTGCTGCGCGGCCTGTGCGGTCTTGCCGTCAAACAGGATCACAAATTCATCACCGCCCAGGCGCGCCATGATGTCGCCCGGGCCCAGCAACTTGAGCAGGCGTTTGGTGGTTTCCACCAACACGGCGTCGCCCATCGCGTGGCCAAAGGTGTCGTTGACCTTCTTGAAGCCGTCCAGGTCCAGCAGGGCCACACTGAAGGGGCCACGGGCCTGGGCGCTGCGCGTATCGATGGCGCGCTTGAGCGCTGCGCGGTTGGGCAGTCCGGTGAGCTCGTCATGCAGCGCCGCGTGGCGCAGGGCCGAGTCTTCGGTCTTCCAGTGCGAGATATCGACAATGCAGAACACATGCTGCTGCGCGGCTGCCAGCTGGTAGCTGCGCAGGTTGACCCAGCGCTCTGCGCCACCCTGCATGAGGCGCAGGTCACAGGCAAAGGACTCGGGGGTGTCGCTCAGCCGCTGGCGAAATCCCGCCACATCATCGGGATGCACGACGGCAATGAAGTTGACCGGTAGTTCAGCGCCGGGCAGCCGGGTGAACCAGCGTTGACCGGCCTCGGAGATGAACTGTATATTCAGCTCG
>CANCCF010000012.1 GCA_947374485.1 Comamonadaceae bacterium
AGGGCCACGCGGGCGCGCTGGCCGCCGGAGAGGGTGGCCGGGTCGGCGTGTGCGTAGTCGGCCATCTCCACATCGCGCAGGGCGGCTTGCATTTGCGTTTCGCGTGCGCGGGGTTCGCCTTTGGGAATGGCAAACAGCAGGTTTTCGCGCACCGTCATGTGGGGAAAGAGCAGGGCGTCCTGGAAGAGAATGCCCACGCGCCGTGCCTGTGTGGGCAAGGGGTCCAGCAACACACCATGGAGCTGCACGCTGCCCTCAAAGCCCATGGCTGCATCCAGCGTGCCGCAGATGGCGGCCAGCAGGCTCGATTTGCCACTGCCGCTCTCGCCCATCAGCGTGTGCACGGTGCCCGGTGCGATATCCAGGGCCAGGTCACGCAGCAATACCCCGGCGGGGCCGCGGAGGGTGTGCACGCGGATCTGCAAACTCATGCGGCGCTGCTGTTGGCGTTGGCGTTGGTGTGGGCCCCGGCGTCGGCAATGCGGATGGCACCAAAGGCATCCAGCTGCAGCGGAATGGGGATGAGCCCGTCGCCCACGCAGTCGCCCCGGTCACAGACGCCATCGCTCCAGCGAAAGCGGGCGTAATGCACATTGCAGCTCAGGCTCACATGGGGCACGAACTGCAGCAGCTCCTGTTTGCCTGCCAGCGGCACGCCAAAGTGGGCGCAGCGGTTCACATAGGCGAGCACCGCGCTGCCGCTGCGCAGCAACAGGATGCGAAAAGGGGCTTGCTGTGCGGCGTCACCCTCGGCATACAGCTGGTGCATCAGTACCTGGCCGTCCTGCAAGGCATCGCGCTGGCCCAGCAACGTGCCGGGCGCGGGTGCATTCGGCAGGCTGTGCCAGGGCACTGGTGGGGCGGGTGGTTCGGCAACAAAGTGCGTGGTTGCGGTCATGGCTGGATTGTGCCCAAGCGCGCCGCTTTGGGCGCGAAGCGCCGGGTGGCGCCCAGCCTGGCGGCGGCGGCAAACACCAGCACCGGCAGCAGCCACTGCAGCCAGGCAAAGGCGGCCATCAGGTTGCGCTGGCCGCCAGAGGCCAGGCCGACAGCCTCTGTGGTGACGGTGGCCAGGCGGCCGCCCCCCAGGTAGAGGGTGGGCAGGTACTGGGCCACGCTCACTGCAAAGCCCACTGCAAAACCGGCCACCAGCGTGGTGCGCAGCATGGGCCATTTGGCGCGCAGCAAAAACTCCCAACGGGTCTGCCCCAGTGTGGCCGCAAGTTGCCACCAGCGCACATCAAAACCGCCATAGGCACCCACGGTGGAGAGCAGCACATAGGGAAGGCAGGCCAGGGTGTGTGCCAGCCAGACGCCGCTGGGGCTGGCATCCAGCCCCCAGGCCAGGGCCAGGCGGTGCAGGCCCAGCACCCACAGAAGGGCCGGCAGCGCGAGTTGCGCATAGGCCAGGCTTTGCAGGCGCGCCTGCCAGCGCACCGGGGCCAGTTCCAGCCAGGCCACCACCCACAGCAGGGCAGAGGCGGCGCTGGCGGCGGCCAGCCACAGTGTGGTCCAGAGCGTGCCGCGGCTGTCCCACACGGTGCCCCATGCGGCGGCGCTCCAGCGGGCGGGCAGCAGGTCCGGGAAGGGCCAACTGCCGATGAAGCTGCCGAGCAGCAGGGCGGCCAGCACGGCCAGGTACACCAGGGCCATGGCCGCCATGCCCAGAGCGACCTTGTGCACAGGGGGTGTGGCGGCCTTGGCAGCACTTGCAGCACTTGCAGCGCGCAGCGGGTGGGCACCTGTGACGCCCCGTGTTTGCCACCGCCGCCAGGCGCGCGCGTTCAGCAGCGCCCACGCTGCCGCCGCACACAGCAGCACCAGGGCCGCCAGCGTCCAGGCCGCAGCCGTGCCTTGGGCGTTTTGCAGGACGCTTGCGTCCTGCAGCCAGTGCCAGGCCAGCACCGCCAGGGTGGGCGGCGCAGCCGGGCCAATCACCAGGGCCACATCCACCACCGTCAGGCTGTAGGCCAGCACCGCCAGCAAGGGTGCAGCCATGCGCGGCAGCAGCTGCGGCCAGACGATGCGCCACCAGGCCATGCGCGGCGCATAGCCAAAACTGGCCGCCAGTTGCAGTTCGCGCCGGTGCCGTTCGGCCACCTCGGGCCGCAGCAAATGGCTGCTGGCCGACCAGAGCAAAAAAGGAATTTCCTTCAGCGTGAGCACGGCGACCAGGCCCAGGCCCCAGGGGTCTTGCGTGGTGGGCCAGGGCGGCGGCGCCGCCAGCCCGGTGGCCCAAGGGGAGAGCAGGCGCAGCAGCCAACCCGAAGGTGCGATGAGCAGCACCAGACCCATGGCAAAGGCGGCGTGCGGCACGGCCAGCAGCCAGGCCTGGCGTTGCTGCAGCCGCTGTTGCAGTGCGGGCGTGGCGTGCAGCGACAGCAGACAGGCACTGGCGGCGGCGGCCAATGCCGCACTGGCCAGGCCCGTCCACAAGCCCATGGCCACGGCGGGCAGGGTCTGGTGGTCATTCCAGAGTGCGCGCCAGGCGGCAGCGTCGCTTGCGGCCAGCGCGGCATAGGCCAGGCTCCAGAGCAGGGGCACGGCTACCAGGGCCAGCAGAAGGGCCAACAACAGGGCGGTTGGCTTGTGGGCGCTGCGGGTGCTGTGCATGGCCTGGCTCGGGGTTGGGGTTGGGGTTTGCTGTCAGTCGTGCAGCAGATGCCCTGCGCAGGAGCCCGCATAGGCCAGGCCCGCCGCCACGCCGCCAAACCGGTTGCCGGTGACCAGTGTGGCCTGCGGCATGGCCGCCTGCAAGGCGGCCACCAAAGGCGCCAGGGCCGAAGAGCCGCCGGTCAGGTACACCACGTCCACGGCGGGCAGGCCGGAGGCGGCCACGCAGTCCTGTGCGCAGCGCACCACTTGCGAAACAGCGTCCTGCAGGGCCAGCGCCATGGCGTCGGCCGTGACCTCCGGGGCGGCCATTCCGCGCAGGAATTCCAGATGCACGGCGGCATTCTGGCCGCTGATGGAGCAGGCGATCTTGGCCGCCTCCACCTCGGCCAGCATGCGGTGGCCGTACTGGCCAACGAGTGCCTCCATCAGGCGCGCGTGCAGGCTCGGGTCGCTGAAGTCGGTCCAGAGCTCCTTGGCAAAGTGCATGGCCTTGCGGGTATAGGCCTGGTGGATCAGGTGCCAGGTGCTCAGGTCAAAAAACACGCTGTTGGGCACGGGACGGTTGCCTTTGCCGATGTGCTTGTAACCCAGGCTGGGCATGACGGTGGACAGGTCCAGCAGGCGGTCGAAGTCGGTGCCGCCGATGTGCACGCCGGTGGTGGCCAGGATGTCGTTGCTGCGGTCGGCCTCTTTGCTGCGCGCCGGGTTCAGGCGGATGGCGGTGAAGTCGGAGGTGCCGCCGCCGATGTCCACCACCAGCACGGCGCTTTCCTGCGCCACGCGTTGTTCGTAGTCGAGGGCGGCGGCAATGGGCTCCAACTGGTAGGCAATGTGGGTGAAACCAGCCTCCATCGCGGCGCGGCCCAGCGTGGCCTGGGCCAGCGCGTCGCGCTCGGGGTGGTCGTCCACAAAGTGCACCGGGCGGCCCAGCATGGCGCTTGTTAACGGCACATCGGCATGGGCCTCGCAGCGGCGCTTGAGCTCCTTGAAGAACAGCACCACGATGTCGAAGTAGCGCAGGCTGTGGTCGCCCACTGCGGTGTGCTCATCCATCAGGCTGCTGCCCAGAAGGCTTTTGAGCGAGCGCAGCAGGCGTCCTTCGGTGCCGGCCAGATAGGCCTGCATGGCCTCGCTGCCAAACAGCACGCCGTGGGTTTCGCTGTTGAAGAAAACGGCGGTGGGCATCTCGGCGCGCGTGCCGTCCAGCGGGATGACTTGCAGCACGCCGTTGGCGTCCATCAGTGCGGCGGCCGAATTGGATGTCCCAAAGTCGATGCCTAGAGTCAATGCGCCGTTCACGCCAGCGCCGGGAGCACCTGGCGCAGGAAAGCGCCCATGTCTTCCACCTCTTCACGTGTCACGTTGTGCCCGGTGGCATAGCTGTGCCATTGCACCGGGTAGCCCAGGGCCTGCAGCATGTCCCGCGTTTCTTCACCGCGCTTTGGCACCACAACGGTGTCTTGCGTGCCGTGGGCGATGAAGATGGGTGTGAGCGCATTGGCTGGTGCGCGCTCAATGGCCAGGCGAGCGGCCAGCGGCAAATAACCCGACAGGGCCATGATGCCCGCCAGTTTGAAAGGCAGGCGCAGGCCGGTGTGCAGGGCCATGGCCGCACCCTGGCTGAAGCCAGAAAGCACGATGCGCTCTGCAGGAATGCCGCGCTCGATCTCGCGCGCCACAAGGGCCAATATGGCCAGCTCGGACTTCTGGATGCCTGCCGCGTCCTGCCCGGTGAGGAGGTCGGTGCCGGTGATGTCGTACCAGGCTGGCATGGCGTGTCCACCATTGACCGTGACCGGAATGGACGGCGCATGCGGAAAGACAAAACGGATGCCCTGGCAGCCCTTGAGGTCGAGCTCGGGCACCAGCCCGGCAAAGTCATGGCCGTCGGCGCCCAGGCCGTGCAGCAGAATGACGGCCGCGGTCGGCGAGGGAGCGGATTCCATCTCGAAACGGGGAAGGGGTTTGCTTTGCATACCGGTATCAGGCTGCATAACGCACAAGCCATTCCTTCTCCAGCGGCTCTACCCAGGAGCCGTGGGGTTCGGGAATGGCGGGGGCTGCATTGTGCACCTGGCCCGGCACGCTTTTGCCGGCAAACAGCTTTTGCTCCTGCGCGCCCAGGCGTTGTACGGCCAGCACTGTGGGGTCACCCCAGATGCTGATGTCGGCCTTGCGCGCCTGCGCTTCGGCACTGAGCAAAAAGTTGGCAAACACCAGCGCGCCCTGTTTGGCACTGGCGTTCACCGGGATGGCCACGAAGTGGGTGTTGCCAATGGTGCCGCCCGCAAACTGGTAGCTGCTGACGCTTGGCTGCATGCGGCCCGCAGCAATCTCGTTGGCGGCGTCATTCGGGTTGAAGGTCAGAGCCCAGCGCAGTTCGCCATCGGCCAGCATTTGGCGCATGGCAGCAGCGTTGCTGACAAACTGTTTGCCCGCGCGCCACAGCTGCGGGTGCAAGCGGTCCAGGTAGGCCCACAGCGGCGCGCTGGTGCGAGCAAAGGCCTCGGGCGTCACGGGTTTGTAGAAGGGCTCACGTGTGCTGTTGAGGTCCAGCAAGAGCTGCTTGAGAAAGGTGGTGCCATGGAAATCCGGTGGGCGCGGGTAGCTCACACGGCCCGGGTTGGCGCTGGCAAAGGTCAGCAGCTCGGTCGTGTTTTGCGGCGCTTTGGGTGTGAGCTTGCTGTCCACCAAAAAGGTGAGCTGCGCCATGCCCCAAGGCGCTTCCATACCGGCCACCGGCTCGGCAAAGTCCAGCGTGGTGGTGGGTTTGCCCTGCACGTCCACCCATGCGAAGTTGGGCAGCCGGTCCGCAAAGGGGCCAAACAGCAGGCCTTCGCGCTTCATGGCCAAAAAATTCTCGCCGTTGATCCACACCAGGTCCACGGTGCCGTCTTGTTTGCCCGCCGCCTTTTCGTTGCGCACGCGCTTGACCACATCGGCGGCGTCGCTCACTTTGACGTGTTCCACGCGCACGCCAAAGCGCGCCTGCACCTGCTCTGCTGCCCAGCGGATGTAGGCGTTGATGGTGTCGCTACCGGCCCAGGCGTTGAAGTAGACGGTCTGGCCGCGGGCTTGGGCGGTGATGCTGCTCCAGTTCGTGGCGTCAGCGGCGTGGGTGCTTGTGCCAACGATGGCAGTGCCCATCAGGGTCAGCGCCTGGCGGCGTGTGAAGGTGGTCATGGTGCTTGTGCGATCCAGGGGAAATTTGGCGGTGGATGGGTCAGGCCAGCAGGGCCTGCGCAAATTCACGCGCGTTGAAGGTTTCGAGTTCGTTGAGCTGCTCGCCCACGCCGATGAAGTACACCGGAACAGGCCGTTCACGCGCAATTGCCGCCAGCACGCCGCCCTTGGCCGTGCCGTCGAGCTTGGTGACGATCAGGCCGGTGAGGCCCAGCGCATCGTCAAACGATTTCACTTGCGCCACCGCGTTTTGGCCGGTGTTGCCGTCAATCACCAGCAGCACCTCGTGCGGCGCTGTGCCATCGGCCTTCTGGATCACGCGTTTGATTTTCTTCAACTCTTCCATCAGGTGCAATTGCGTGGGCAGGCGCCCGGCGGTGTCGATCAGCACCACATCCTTGCCGCGCGCCTTGCCTGCGCTCACGGCGTCAAAGCTCACCGCCGCCGGGTCGGCCCCGGCCTGGCTGATGATCTCCACCGTGTTGCGGTCGGCCCAGACGCTGAGCTGCTCGCGCGCGGCGGCGCGGAAGGTGTCGGCGGCTGCCAGCAAGACCTTGGCACCGTCCTCGGCCAGGTGGCGTGTGAGCTTGCCAATGGAGGTGGTCTTGCCCGCGCCGTTGACGCCCGCCACCATGATGACGGTGGGCGTGTGCTGGCCGATCACCAGTGGTTTTTGCAGCGGCTGCAGCAGCTCACTGACGATGGTGATCAGCAGGTTCTTCAAAGCCACCGGGTGCGCCACGCCTGCGGCCTTGGCCTTTTTGCGCAGCGTGTCGGTCAGGAACTGCGTGGCCGAGACACCGGCATCGGCCATCAACAAGGCGCTCTCCAGTTCTTCGTAGAGCGCCTCGTCCACCTTGGAGCCGCCGAATACGCCCGACAGGCTCGACGCCGTCTTGCCCAGGCCCGCCTTGAGCTTGGCCAGCCAGCCCTGGCGCTCTGGCGCAGACGCAGGACCGCCGGGGACCACAATGGGGGCTGCCAGGACGCTGCCAATGAGCGAGCCGCTGGCCGGTGGGGTGGGTGGCTGCAGGGGTGCATCCACCACCGGGGCCGCAGCCGCCGGAGCAATCACAGGGGTTTTTTTCTTGAAAAAGCTGAACATGGGTGCCGTTCTTAGAATGGCCCATTCTATGAAACACATCTACTACTCGTTCGTACGTTCCTGTGCCGGCCTTGCGCTGCTGTGGGGTCTGTGCGCCAGCACCAGCAGCAGCGCCCTTGCCGCGCCGCCGCAGGAGGGCACTGGCGTCTACCAATACACCCTGCAGAACGGCATGACCCTCATCGTGCGGCCCGACCACCGTGCCCCCACTGCCGTGCACATGCTGTGGGTGCGCGTGGGCTCCATGGACGAGGTGGACGGCACCAGTGGCGTGGCCCATGTGCTGGAACACATGATGTTCAAAGGCACGCCCACGGTGAAAGCGGGCGACTTCTCGCGCCGGGTGGCGGCACTTGGCGGGCGCGAAAATGCCTTCACCACCAAGGATTACACCGGCTTCTACCAGCAGATTCCCGCCAACCGCTTGCAGGATGTGATGCAACTGGAGTCCGACCGTTTTGCCCACAACCAGTGGAGCGATACCGAGTTCACCAAGGAGCTTGAAGTGGTGAAGGAAGAGCGCCGCCTGCGCACCGAAGACAACCCGCACGCCCTGCTGGGCGAGGCACTGAACGCCGTGGCCTTTACCGCCTCACCCTACCGCCGCCCGGTGGTGGGCTGGATGAACGATCTGGAGGCCATGACCCCCGATGACGCCCGCGCCTTCTACCAGCGCTGGTACACCCCGGCCAATGCCGCGGTGGTGGTGGCTGGCGACGTCGAGCCCGAAGGGGTGCTGGCCCTGGCGCAGAAGTTTTATGGCGCCATTCCCGCGCACGACCTGCCACTACGCAAGCCGCGTGTGGAACCCGCACAAAGCGGCTTGCGCCGGCTGGACTTCAAGGCGCCAGCCGAGCAGGCCAGTGTCACCCTGGCGTTCAAGATCCCCAGTTTTTCTGCAGCCGCGCTGGACAGCGACGCGGATGCTGCCAGCAATGACGCGCTGGCCCTGACGGTGCTGGCCGCCGTGCTCAGTGGCTACGACAATGCGCGCTTGGACCGGGCCCTGACCCAGTCCGACGACCACGTGGCCGACAGTGCCGGGGCCTACTGCGGCCTGGGCGGGCGCGGCCCGTCCATGTGCATGCTGTACGGCGTGCCCTCTGCGGGAAAGACTGCCGCCCAGGTGGAAACCGCCCTGCGCGCCCAGATCACCTTGCTGGCGCGGGATGGCGTGCAAGCCGCCGAACTGCAACGGGTCAAAAACCAGTGGGTGGCCAGCGAGGTCTACAAACAGGACAGCGTCTTCAACCAGGCCCGCACCCTGGGCGCCAACTGGACCGCCGCTTACCCCGTAGATGCCGATGCCAAGCTGATCGCCCGTTTGCGCGCCGTAACGGCGGCGCAGGTGCAGGCCGTGGCCGCCCGCTACTTCGGTGACGATGCGCTCACCGTGGCCACGCTGCTGCCGCAACCCGTGGACAAAACCCGCAAACCCCGCGCCGCGCCCGCAGGCCTGCGCCACTGAACCGGTAGAGACCACGATGTTCCAAGCCTTTATCTCAAGCGCCTGCGCTCCGTTTGCACCGGTTTGTTCCCCGCCTGCCGCCCTGCGTGCCGTGCTGGCGGTCGCTGTGGGCCTGTGCCAGGCCTTCGCCAGCCACGCTGCCATCCCCATCAGCCACTGGACCCAACCCTCGGGCGCCCAGGTATTTTTGGTCGAGAGCCCGGCCATCCCCATGGTGGACGTGCAAATTGACTTTGATGCCGGTGGACGGCGCGACCCTGCGGGCAAGCCCGGCCTGGCCAACCTGATGGCCTCCAGCACGGCCTATGGCGTGAAGGCCAGGGGGCAGGAGCCCGCACTGGACGAAAACGCCCTGAGCGACGCGTGGGCCGATCTGGGTGCCAACTTTGGCGGCAACGCCAGCGCCGACCGCCTGGGCTTTTCCCTGCGCACTCTGACCTACCCGGACCTGCTGGACAAGGCCACGGCCCTGGCCGCCCGCCAACTGGGCGAGCCCGCCTTTCCTGCAGCACCCTGGGTGCGTGACCGCCCCAAGCTCATTGCCAGCCTGAAAGAGGCCAATACCCGGCCCGCCACCTTGGCCGGGCGCGCGTACAGCCGCGCCGTCTATGGCGACCACCCTTATGGCGCTGAGAGCACCGAAGAAACATTGGGCCGCATCAGCGCTGCCGACATGCAGGCCCTGCATGCGCAGGTGCTGCGGGCCTGCAGCGCGAAAGTCAGCATCGTCGGTGCCATCAATCGCACGCAGGCCGATGCGCTGGCGACCAGACTGCTTGCCTTTTTGCCCAGCACTGGTTGCGAAGCCCTGGCCGCTGTGCCCGAGGTGGCGCCCTTGGGTGCTGCGCACGAGGAACGCATTGCCTTTGCCTCGGCGCAGGCGCATGTGCTGCTGGGCCAGCCCGGCTTCAAGCGCAACAGCCCGGACTTCTTTGCCCTGACCGTGGGCAACCAGATTCTGGGGGGTGGTGGCTTCAGTTCGCGCCTGACCGAAGAGGTGCGCGAAAAGCGCGGTCTCACCTATGGCGTGTACAGCGGCTTTTCGCCCGGCCTGCATGCAGGCGCCTTCACCATCGGCCTGCAGACCCGCCCCGACCAGGCCAACCAGGCGCTGGCGCTGGTGCGCGAGGTGCTGGTGAAGTTTGTCACGGAAGGCCCCACCGACGAGGAACTGCAGGCCGCAAAGGACAACCTGATTGGCGGCTTTGCCCTGCGCCTGGACAGCAACCGCAAACTGCTCGACAACGTGGCCAACATCGCCTGGAACAACTTGCCGCTGGACTACCTGGAGACCTGGACGGCACAGGTGCAAAAGCTGACCAGTGCCGACATACGCGCTGCCTTTGCCCGGACGCTGCAGCCCGAAAAAATGGTGACGGTGGTACTGGGCGCCGAATAGCCAGGGTGTTGAAGCCTTCAGGGGTGCAGCAGGCCGCAGCGAATGGCGCATTTCACCAGGCCCGCGATATTGCGCACCCCCAGCTTGCGCATGATGTTCTCGCGGTGCACTTCGACCGTGCCCTTGGCGATGGACAGTTGATCGGCAATTTCAGCGGATGTCAGGCCTTCGGCAATCAGGGCCAGGACTTCGGTTTGCCGCTTGCCAAGGCCCATATCGGCAACCTGGCCGGGCAGGCTTCGGGCAGGAAATGCAATGAAATCTGTAGAGGGGCTGCCGCCACGGGCGGGCACTTCGCGATGGGACAAAAGCCGGTTGCGGATGCGCGCCCTTGCCACGGCCACCGAATAGGGTTTGGTGATGTAGTCCGCCGCATGCAGCTCCATGGCCAGAGCCTCTTGGGACTCATCGCGTTCCGAGGTGACAAAGATGACCGGGATGTTCTGCGTCAGCGGGGACTGCTTGAGGCGGCGACAGACTTCCAAACCGCTGATGTCCGGCATGCGCACTTCCAGCAGAATCAGGTCAGGCAAGGGGTTCCTTCTGGCAATGGCCAGAGCGTCTTCCCCGTTCACGGCCACCTTGATGCGGTAGTCGGAATTCAGCACTTCCGAAATGGTTTGTACGTCGGTGGAAGAGTTGTCCACCACCAGTACCAGGGGCCAATGGCTCATGGCAGTGGGGCGGGCAAGCTGGTACTTTCAAAGGGGTGAGGGGGTGGCGAATGGTGGCAGGTCTTCATGGTGGACTTCTTGTTCTTTGCAGCACAGATAACGGGGCTATGGTTGTCTGCGCCCCTGGCTGTGTCAAACCCAATGGTGCTCATGCGGACAATGCCCCGCCATCAAAAAGCAGTGCCGGTTGTTGCCGGACGGCGCCCAAGCACCTAGAGGGCGGACACACTCAGGGTAAAGGGCCAGCCATAGGTGCCCACACGGGCCATTGGCCCCAGCGTCAGGCGGTAGCCCAAGTGGAAGGTTCTCTCCACCGTAGGGTGCCAGCCCTCCTGCAGGAGCATGACACCGCCTGAAGCTGGCATGCGAAAGGCGCTACTGCCACCGCTTATTTGCACAGCCTGGATGTCGGCGCCATTGTCGATGCCATGAAACTCTAGGGCCACACCCTCCGGGCTGTTGGTTTCCACCGCAAACACCGATTCCAGGGGGATGTCCAGATAGCCGCGTGCAATGTCCTGCGCGTCCAGCGTGAAGCTGCCGGGCTGGCTTTTCATCTGGACATGAATGCGCTTGGCGACTGTGGCGCTGACGCTCAACCAGGCCGAGCCGCCCGGTGCAGGGCCCGCCTGCGCGGCAGGTGAACTGAAAGCAAAGGCAAAGCCAAAGCCTGCGCACAGCACCGCGCTGAGCAAGCGCTTTTGCAGGGGCAAGACGCGCTCCAGTGTGGCGGCGCTGATGGCTCCCATGTGCAGCAGCGCATCGCCCAGTTGCTGACCGTGCTGCTGCTGCAAAGCCTGCTCCAGCAGATTGCGCGGTACATCGCCGCGTGCTACCAGCAATTCCCCCAGGCGAAGGCAGTCAGGCAGGGCATGCACTGTCTTGTCAGGCTCCTGGGCCAGTTGTTCGCGCAGTTTGTGTTGCACCATGAGCGTGGCCGCAGCGTCACGGGCGTCCAGATTGGCCAGCTGCACCAGGGTGTCGCCCAGTCTTTGGCCATTGCTGCGCTGTAGGCGCAGTGCGGCCTGCAACTGCCTGGCTTGTACCAGGCCGGCAGCCCGCAGGAGCTCGCCCAAGGCAAGGGGGCGCTTGGGCCGCTTGGCGGTCATGGCGTGGGCCTAAGGTGTGATGGTGAGGGTCAGCAGGTCATGGTAGCTGCCGGCACGCACATTCTGCAGGGGCGCAATGCGGCCAAACAGCGTGAAGCTGAAGGCCTTTGTTTCCTGCGCTTGCAGGGTTCCCAGGCGCTGCACCACTGTGTTGGACCCCTGGTCCCAGTTCTGGCTGCGTGCTGCATCGCGGTAGATGCCGTAGCGCAGCTTGTCTGCCGTGCTGCTTGCGGTCGCCATTCTGCGGTCACCGGCTGTGCCGTTCGTGCTGGAACCTATGCCCAGCACAATCGACGATCCCGAGACGCTGGAAGTGCCAAGATTGGTGCAATTCACATTGACTGAACCGGTTCCGTCCGTGGGGCCGCTGTGGAATGCGTCATAGGCTGGAAAGTGCAGGGCAGCGCTGTTGAAGCTGCAGGCGGTGGCCGCCTGTAAAGGGCTGCTGGCAACCCCGCAGGACAGCACCACACAAGCGGCGCCCAAGGCGTTCAGGTACTCAAGGGGCTTGTTCACAATACAAATCTCCTGGGAAGGTGAAAACGACCTCTGGGCTGTCGGGTACCTGCAGGCCGAAACTGCATCCCGGTGCGCGGTTCTGGATGGTTCCGAGGTAGTTTCCGGGTGCGATGTTCTCGATATAGAAGTGGCCATCCCGGCCAACCTGGAATTGCTGCGTGACTTGGCCGTTCTGGGTGAGGGTGACGATCTGGTCGTCGGCCGTGGGTGTGTTCGGGCCCTGGCGCAGGCGGATCACGCCATCGAGTGCCCGTACGCGGCGCAGGCCGAAGTTCACGCTGACCCCGCTGCGGTAGGCTGGCTTGGTGGTGTAGAAATTTTTGCCCATGACATATTGCAGGGGGATGTCCTGGTCATCCACCGATATTTGGGATTCATAAAAAGACCCCAGGTAGGGACTGATGACCTGGCCGTCGGTGTTGGTGGAACCGATGTCTTGGCTGTTGGCGCTGATATGCACGCCGGCCACCGGTGCACCCAATTGCACAATGGCGAAGCTGTCGCTGATTTGCCGCGAGAAGCCCCAGGCTTTGCCGGCAAAGGCGATCGAACCCGCCGCTGCCAGTTCGCGGTAGTCAGCTTTGCTTCCCTGTGCTGGAACGGTGTTGGCGTCCACAGACAGTGCAATTGCGGGCAGGTTCCACTGGGCATAGCCGTTGAAACGATCGGTGTCGTCCGGTTGCGTGCCAGTCCAGCCCACGCGGTAGCCCAAGCCTTCGCCAAACGGTATGTCACGCTGCAACTGGGTGAACAGGGTTTGCTGCCCGGTTTCATCGCGGCTGGCATTGACCGATGCCGTGTACTTGCCGCCAAAGCGATAGAACCAGCCGATGAATAGGGAGGTGTTGGGCTTGACGCCATCATCGGCGCGCTGCAGCGTGACATAGAGCAGGCTGGCCTGGCTCAGACTTTGGGAGTAGTACAGGCTGGTAGTTCTCACGTCATTCTGGTCGCGCGTCTGCGTCAAGGTATGGTTGAGGCTGACGCTGCTGCCACTTCTGGGGTACCAGGACAAGCTTAGGCCATACTCGCCACTTCGCTCGAAGCCGTTGACCAGAGTTTCCAGAGGTGCGTAGCCGTCACTGTAGCGGCGTGCAATGGCACGAAGCCCGTATTGCGGCTGCAAATAGGTGTAGGCGAGCATGGCTGCTTCGCCGGAATGTCCCTGGTATTGGCTGGCGGTGACCGCGCCTGCGAGCGCACCATATGAATTGCTGCGCCAGACGGCCTCTAAGCCCACGTTGCTCAAGTCTTCGGACGCTTCGGCGCGCGCCCCCAGGGTCAGGGCGTCGCTGTAGCCAAAACGGTGAAAGGCAGAGAAAGCGGTGTGGTCGTAGTGGTCTTGGTCCTGTCCGGGGTTGAGGCGGATCTTGCCAAAGGAATAGCTGTATTCCTGCAGACCTTCGCGCAGGGAATCGTCCGAGAAATAGAAGGGGAAGTTATAGACTTGTTCTCGGCCCAGGGCGTCGCGTACCACCACCTCCACGTTGCTGGCGCCCCCGTACTGGCGCAGGTTTTGCAACTCAAATGGGCCTGCAGCCACCTGGGAAGTGGCTACCGGCACGCCGCCCACCCGCACTTCCACCACGGAAGGCGAGGTGGCCACACCGGCAAAGCCGGCCAGAGGCTGGCGAATCAAGTCGGGTGTCAGGCTGTACACCTTGGAGAAGTTCAGGCCACCCATGGGCAGCACGGAGCCCAGTTCGCCCGAGACAGCGGTGAAATCGCCAGCAACAAAGCGCTGCTGCAACTCGGGGCGGTCGTACACCAGTTGCGTGAGATAGCGGGCGTCGCCGCCACCTTCGCGGAACTGCCTCTGGTCCAGCAAGAGCACGCTGCCAATGCGCAAGCCTGTTTCGGTTGCCAGGGTTCGCGTGGGAGTCAGGTTGCCATTAGTGTAGTCAGCCAGACGATAGTTCAGAAAGCCGCTGTAGGGCTCGGGCGCCAGTGTATTCCTGGTGTCAGAGGGGGACAGGTCAATGGCCGTCTTTTCAAACAGCTCGGGGGGCAACTCGACGTCGAGGGAGGTATTGGTTGCGTCCAGGGTCAGACTGGTGGCGCCCAGATTGCGCAGCGAAACAAAGCTGCCGCTTTCGCCGTCCAGGCGAACCAGCTGCAGCTCGATGTCGCGACGCAAACCCAATTGCGCAACATCGGACAGGCGAACCAGAAAGTCACCTTCGGCGCTGCGGTACACCGCAAATTCACCGCGTTGCGCGTGGTTGATCTTGAGGTCCAGAAACATGCCCTCTTCGTTGGAGGCCATCGCAGCGGAGCTGGCCCACACCGGCGCGAGCGTAAGTACCAGCCTGATGATTTTTGTTTTTAGAGGGATCGACATGCTTTGGGGCTTTCCGATCAGGTACCGCACAGGCTGGGATCAAGGTCCAGGTTGGAGCTGAAGATGCGCTCACCCACCTTGACGTTCAGATGCAGTTGCTTCTGGGTCCGACAAACCTCGGGCGGTAGGGCCAGGCTGTAATCACGGCTGGCCCCTGACAGCAGGTACCAGCCGGCCATTTGCTGTACGTAGCCGTCGGCTCCCTGGAGTTCCAGGGATTCAATGCGGAAGTGCGAATTGCCCGTATTGCGTACCGTGGCCACCACGGCGTTTTCTTTCAGCTGCAGGGGCTCAATCAGGACCTGCGGCTGCACGTCTGCAACGCCGGAAAATACGGGGATGGCAAAAGTGATGGTCATGGCCAATGCGGACCCGCTGACTTCGGTCAGTGGTTCGGCGAGTTCTTCAATACGCAGTCGGTACGTTTTTTCAAGTGTCGAGGGGGTTTGTTTGGGTCCGACTCTGGCGATGCCGCGGTCCCCTGCCGCCACTGTGATTTGGCGGGGGAAAAATATCAGATCATTGCTGGGGGTGTAGATGTCTTCGCCCTGGGCGTTTTGGGTCCACTCCACCAGCGACAGCTGGAAACGGATGGGACGCTGGTCTGAATTGTTGATTCCCACTACGGCCGAACGCGAGCCGGGCACAAATTGCAGGCCAATGGGGGAGATGGAAAATTCAGCGGCCTGAACAGGCTGGGCTGGCATGAGAGAGCAAACCATCAAGGCCAGCCCGGCTGGGGCTGCCTTGATGATTGCCTTCACGCGTTGGGCGCTTGGGCGATGCATTCCAATATCACGGTGCGATGGTAATGGGGTAGGAGCCCGTGTAGCTTCCCGCATAAGCCGCCTGCAGGGAAGCCACGGGAATGGTGCCCAGGATGGGCATGCGAATGATGGTGCCCGGTCCGAAGCCCAGACCCACGTCGGTCGGCACGGTCCAGGTCAGCGTGACGGGCAAGGTCTTGGTGGCGTCAGCGGTATTGGCAATGGTCACGACCGTACCGGAAGCGGCGCCATTGACCTTGACCGAGGTCGCGCTGGTGCCTTTGGTGCAACGGTAAACGGTGGGGCCAGACGCTGTTGCCGGTGTTGCGGAGCTTGGGTCCAGTGTTCCGAAGGGCATTGCGATGTTGGTTGTGGTGAACTTGCAGACGCCGGAGACATCGGCTGTGATATCCAGAGAGGCTACATCGGCCCAAGCGCCACTGGCAAAGGCCAGTGTGCAAGCTGCAGCGGCGAAAATTTTCTTCTTTGTAAATGTCATGGTGAACCTTTTTTGAAAAGTTGTTATGGAACGGAAACGCACGCATAGTTTCTTTTCAATGGAGCGGATTTGCCATATGGTGTTCGCCATATTTTTGAGCGCATGCGGACTGGTATTTACGGCAAGATCGCAATCGGAAAGCGGCCGAAATAGCGACCTGCAGGAGCCGTCTTGATGCGCGCCGCGGGTATGGTCCCGGTAACGCTGAAGGTGATGGGTGGCACAGCCGGGGCAAAGCCGGCACCCGCCGAGGTGGGGGTGGACCATGTCAGGGTGACGGGCAAGACGGCGCTGCCCGCGCCGATGCTCAAGGTCTCACCCGAATCTCCGCCCGCGATTTTGATAGAGCTGGCAGCGGTGCCCGAGGTGCAGTAGTAGGAGACGGGAACACTCTTGACGGCGTCATGGGTGGCGTTGGAGTCCAACGTTCCAAAGAGCAATTCGTAATTGCCTGAAGAGCTCTGGTTGGTGAATTTGCATGTGCCCACCAGCGTTGCGGCAATGTCCAGATAGCTGGATTCTGCGGCCAGGGAACTGTGGGCTAGCCCCAGGCTGGCGGTGCATGCCGCTATGAAAATGCAGGTTTTGTTGCGTGTCATGCAAGCTCCTTTTGTTGAATGGGATGGACAGATTGGTGCCCGCCCGGACCCCCATCGGAATATCCAAGGCTTGCGCAAAAAAAGTTTCACCGCAGGGGCTTCGCTTTGCCATATGGCAAACACCCTATTTGCTTGCGAATTCGCAAGCCCTATCGGATCCGAAAAGTACCAACCAAAAGGCACTAAGCTATAGCCATGAGTACCAAAGCCACCAAAAGAGCATCCCCCGCCAGCAAACCCAAACGCGTGCACCGTCCGCGCGCCGCCCAGTCCCATGAGGTCCGCATCATTGGCGGCCTGTGGAAGCGCACGAAGCTCAAGGTGTCCGACAAGCCCGGCCTGCGCCCTACGCCCGACCGCGTGCGCGAAACCCTGTTCAACTGGCTGGGCCAGGACCTTACCGGCTGGCACTGCATTGACGCCTTTGCGGGAACGGGCGTGCTGGGTTTTGAAGCCGCCTCGCGCGGCGCCACCAACGTGGTGCTGGTGGAATCCGATTCGGCACTGGTGGCACAGTTGCAAAAGACCAAAGACCAGTTGGCGGCCACGGCCGTGCAGCTGCAGCGCGGTGACGGCGTGGCCTGCATCCGCCAGGCGGCACCGGCCAGTTGCGAGCTGATTTTTCTGGACCCACCCTTTGATGCGCCCATTCTGGAAATCGCGCTCAAGGCCTGCACGCCAGCGCTTGCGCCCGCGGGCTGGGTGTATCTGGAAGGTCCGACAAAATGGACCGATGAGCTGCTGGCGAACATGGGCCTGGTGGTGCACAAATACCTGAAGGCGGGCGCCGTGCACGCGCACCTGCTGCGACTTGCTTGAGGCCTGCGGTACGCAGCTGCCTTTGTTTGGAGCCTGACCATGTCCCAGAACGTGATTGCTGTTTTCCCCGGCACCTTTGACCCCATCACCCTGGGTCACCAGGATCTGATCGGGCGCAGCGCCCGCCTGTTTTCCACGGTGGTCGTGGCCGTGGCGGCGGCCCACCACAAGAAGACGCTGTTCAGCCTGGAAGAGCGGCTGGAGGCAGTGCGCGCGGTGTTTGCGTCACAGGCCAATGTGCGGGTGGAGCCCTTCGGCGGGCTGGTGCGCGACTTCGCCGTGGCCCAGGGTGCCAGCGTGATGCTGCGCGGCGTGCGCTCGGTGTCCGACTTTGACTACGAGGCGCAGCTGGCGGGCATGAACCGTGCGCTGGCGCCCGAAGTGGACACGCTGTTTCTCACGCCCGATTCGCGCTTTCAATTTATCAGCAGCACGCTGGTGCGGGAGATCGCTACTCTGGGTGGCGATGTACAGCAGTTCGTCGCACCATTGGTGTTGGAACGACTGAACGCCAAGCGGGCGGTTTAACCCGGCGGCACAGGCCAGGGCCGCTGCGCCCCACGCAAGCGCTCAAACGCCCGGCTGAGCTGCAACACTCCCAGATCATCAAAACGCCGCCCTGCAATCTGCAGGCCAATGGGCAAACCCGCGTGCGTGTAGCCGCAGTTGATGCTGGCCGCCGGCTGCTCTGACATGTTGAAGGGCACGGTAAAGGCGATGTGTTCCAGTGGCCGCAGGGGGTCATTGGTGGGGGAGGGCAGTTCGGCGTCAAAGGCCACACAGGGCGCGGTGGGTGAGATCACATAGTCGAAGGCATTGCAGGCCGCCACCGTGGCCACGCGCGTGGCATGGAACTGCGCTATGGCCCGGAACACGTCGGTGCCACCCATGCCCGCTGCACTGTCGGCCCAGGCGCGGATATAGGGCAGCACCTGCATCCTGCGGGTCTCCGGCAGGGCTGCCAGGTCCAGGTGCGAACGCATGCGCCAGGCGTGGTCCATGCCATCGAGCATCTCGCGCGTGAAGAAGGGCTGCATGGGCGTAACGATGGCGCCTGCGCTCTCCAGCAGATGGGCGGCGCGCAGCACGGCGGACTGCACCTCAGTGTCCACGGGCAGGCCGCAACCGGCATCCAGCAGCAGGCCTATGCGCACGCCCTGGAGCAGGCTGAGCGGCGTGTCCCAGTTGCCCCAGTCAATGGCTGCAAAGGGCAGGCTCATGCTGTCGCGGCCATCGGGCCAACTGAGGGCCCGCATCATGAGCGCGGCGTCACCCACGCTGCGCGTCATGGGGCCCGCCGCGCGCCCAGTGTAGGGCGGGTCAATCGGGATGCGTCCCAGGCTGGGCTTGAGGCTGAAGATGCCGCACCAGCTTGCGGGCAAACGCAGTGAGCCGCCAATGTCGGTGCCCACATGCAGGGGCCCATAGCCGGCGGCAGCCGCGGCGGCGGCCCCGGCGCTGGAGCCGCCCGGCGTTTTGCGCGTGTCCCAGGGGTTGCGCGCCAGTGGGTGAAAACTGGACACCCCGGAGGACAGCATGCCGTAGTCAGGCATGGTGGTCTTGCACAGCAGCACGCACCCAGCCTCGCGCAGGCGCGCGGCCACCGGCGAATCGGTCGGCGCGGGCAGGCCGTCAGTGGCCAGGGTGCCCATTGGTGTCGGATCCCCTTCGGTGGCGATGTTGTCCTTCAAAGTGACGGGCACGCCATCCAGTGCGCTCAAGGGATTTCTGTTGGCCCAGCGGGCTTCCGAGGCACGGGCATGGGCCAGCGTGAGCTCCGGGCGCAACAGGTAGCTGGCGCGGATGTGTGGCTCCCACTGCTCCATGTGGCTGAGCGCTGACAGCGCTACCTCCACCGGCGACAGGGCGCGGCAACTAAAGGCCGCCACCAGCGCCGCTGCACTCCATTCATGCAGGGGCAGGTGTTGCTCGGCGGCGGTGCTCATGGGTGCATGTTGTGAGTAGGTGTTTGGTGCTGTGACGTCTCAATTATCGGCGGGCTTGCGATAATCGGGGCATGCAAACGAGACCCTTCCCGGCACAGCCATGGCACTGATCATCACCGACGAGTGCATCAACTGCGATGTGTGCGAGCCCGAGTGCCCGAACGAGGCGATATACCTCGGTCAAGAGATTTACGAGATCGACCCGCACAAATGCACCGAATGCGTGGGCCACTTCGACGAGCCCCAGTGCGTGCAGGTGTGTCCGGTGGCCTGCATCCCGGTCAACCCACAGCATGTGGAAGACAAGGAGACGCTGTGGCAGAAATACCGCCGCCTGCGGGCCGCCGCAACGCCTGCCAAGGACCAGTAAACCCCGCTCAAGGCGCGCTGCCTTTGGATGGGGTTTTGGCCCTTTTCGGGGCCGCAGGGCCTGCAGCGGTGAACACGTCAGGCTCCTGAACCTGCACGGTGCGCAGGCCTCCGGCCTTTTTGCTCTTTGCAGACGCCTTGGCTTCCCGGCTTTTTTTGTCTTCTGATTTTTTGTCGGCAGCGGCCTTGCGTGTCAGGGCTGCCTGTTCGGATTTGATATTGGCCATCGCCTGGGCTTCGTCCTTGCGGCGCGAGGCTTCCATTTCCCTGGCCAAGGCCTTGTCCCGCGCCAATCCCTGCTGGGCCGCCATGCGCTGGGCATCGGTGCGCGGGTCGTCTGTCTGGATGGCCCGTGCGTCTGTGCCGCAAGGCGCCTGGCTGTAGCTGTTGCCGCAGCGGTAGACCGTCTGGGCGCTGGCGCTGGAGCAGGCCAGCAGCATGACAAGGGTGAGGGGGGCAAGGGGGCAAGGCTTCACGGCTTTTCCTTGGGTGGATGAAAACCGGATGCTACGCAGGCCCCTCTGCATCACTTGCGGGCTTTGTCTGTGGCGGGACGGAGTCGGCCGGTCTGGGCAATTTGGGCCGCGGCGGCTTGCTGGTGTGGATCAGCATGGTGGCCCGGTCCATCTCACCGGCCAGCAAATGCGGCAGGGCCTTGAGCGAGCGGTCTATGGCCTGGTCAATGGCAATGCGGTGGTCGAGTGACGGCTTTTTGAGTACCCAGTTCACTACCTCGGACCTGTCCCCGGGATGGCCCACGCCCAGACGCAGGCGCCAGTAGCTATCCGTACCCAGTTGCGCGTGGATGTCGCGCAGGCCGTTGTGGCCAGCATGGCTGCCACCCAGCTTGAGCTTGGCCTCGCCAGGCGCCACATCCAGCTCGTCGTGCACCACCAGAATTTCGTTCGGCGCAATTTTGAAAAAGCGCGCCAGCGCGGCCACCGACTTGCCCGACAGGTTCATGAAGGTTTGCGGTTGCAACAGCCAGAGGGTCTGGCCATTCACCACGGTGCGCGCCAGCAAGCCGTGGTAGCTGCGCTCCATGGCGGGCTGCACCTTGAGCGCGCGCGCCAGCGCGTCTATCCACCAGAAACCGGCGTTGTGGCGGGTGGCTTCGTATTCGGGCCCCGGATTACCCAGGCCGACAATCAGTTTGATCATGCGACGATGTTAGGGGATGTGTCTGCACCATAAAAAACGGCCCACCGAGGTGGGCCGTTTTCAGCAAGCGCCAAAGAAAATTACTTCTTGGCGGCGGGCTTGGCAGCAGGAGCGGCCTTGGCAGCGGGCTTGCCACCCTTGGCAGGTGCAGCGGCAGCTGCATCGGCAGCAGGCGCTTCCGGTGCGGCGCCAGCGATGGCCACCACAGACACCACCACAGGATTGTTGCTGCCGTGCTTGGCCGCGGTCACGCCCTTGGGCATGACGATGTCGGTCACGTGCAGGGACTTGCCCTTCTTCAGGCCGGACAGGTCCACCTTGATGAACTCGGGCAGGTCGGTGGGCAGACACAGCACTTCGATTTCGGTCAGCACGTGGTTGGCGATGCAACCGTCGGTCTCGACAGCGGGCGACAGCTCGTCACCGAAGAAGTGCAAGGGCACCTTCATGTGCAGCTTGGTGGAGGCGTCCACACGCTGGAAGTCGATGTGCAGGATCAGCTGCTTGTAGGGGTGCATTTGCACGTCACGCAGCAGCACCTTGTGGTCGGTACCGTTCAGTTCCATGTCCAGCACGGAAGCGTGGAAGGCCTCTTTCTTGATGGCATGCCACAGCGCGTTGTGATCGATTTCGATCAAGGTGGTGTCCACATTGCTGCCGTAAACAATGCCAGGTGTGCGACCGGTATTGCGGAGACGGCGGCTCGCACCCGTGCCCTGCTTGGCGCGCTCAAAAGCGACAAATTTCATAACTTACTCCTGAAGGAATCCACCGCGACCAGTGCGACTCCGGTTTTAAAAAAACGCCGTCTGCAGCCTGCAGCGGCGTTTGCTTTTTGCTCCGAACCTCAGAACAGATTTTCCTGGTCCGAAAACAAACTCATGACCGACTCACCCTTGGCAATGCGCTGGATCGTCTCGGCGATCAGCGGGGCCACGGTGAGTTGGCGAATCTTGGTGCATTGCGATGCCGCAACGCTCAGGGGGATGGTGTCTGTCACCACCACTTCATCGAGTGCGTCGCCACTGGCAATGCGCTCGATGGCCGGGCCCGAAAAAATCGGGTGCGTGCAATAGGCGTAAACCTTCTTGGCGCCACGTGCCTTGAGCACTTCGGCCGCCTTCACCAAGGTGCCCGCGGTGTCAATCATGTCGTCCATGATGACGCAGTTGCGGCCTTCGATTTCACCGATGACGTGCATCACCTCAGACACGTTGGCGCGCGGGCGGCGCTTGTCGATGATGGCCAGGTCACAGTTGAGCTGCTTGGCCAGCGCCCGTGCGCGCACCACACCACCCACGTCGGGCGAGACCACAATCAGGTCTTCGTATTTCTTTTGGCGCAGGTCGCCCAGCAGCACCGGCGAGGCATAGATGTTGTCCACCGGGATGTCGAAGAATCCCTGAATCTGGTCGGCGTGCAAGTCCATGGTCAGCACGCGCGCCACGCCCACCGCCTGCAGCATATTGGCCACCACCTTGGCCGTGATGGGCACCCGGCTGGAGCGCGGACGGCGGTCCTGACGGGCATAGCCGAAGTAGGGAATGACGGCGCTGATACGCTCGGCCGATGCGCGCTTGAGCGCATCCACCATGATCAGCAACTCCATCAGGTTTTCGTTGGTGGGGGCGCAGGTGCTTTGCACCACGAACACATCGCGGGCGCGTACGTTCTGGTTGATTTCTACCGTGACTTCACCATCCGAGAACCGGCCCACGGTGGCTGCACCCAGGGAGATGCCCAGGTGCTGTGCAATCGACGCGGCCATGCCGGGATTGGCATTGCCAGTGAAGACCATGAAGTCGGGAGGTGTAGGTGCCTGCATGCAAAATCCAGCGAAAAGGTTTGGGTTTACTTCGTAACTTTGCGCATTCCGCTGCGGACAATGGCCCGGCAACAGATTTGGCAGGGGAGGAAGGATTCGAACCTTCGCATGCTGGAATCAAAATCCAGTGCCTTAACCAACTTGGCGACTCCCCTACACAGGTGCCTGGCGAACGCCAGCCACCGCTAAACCAGTTTTCCGCTGGGTGCCCAACCGACAAGCGGATGAGCATCCAAACTACTGCACAGCCTGGCCTGCATGGTGCGTGGCGCACTATCCAGATCCACCTTGTGCAACAAGTGCGCAAACACAGCACTGCCTGAGCCGGTCATCCGTCCGTTGAGCCCTTGCGACGCAAGCCACGCAAGGGCTTGGGTTACATCTGGGCACAGCTTCTGGGCTACGGCTTGCAGGTTGTTTTGTCCAAAGGACAGTGCGTCTGCAGCGAAGCCTGTGATTATAGCAGGCAAAGAATCGCGTTTTAGCGCCGGGTCCGAAAAAATCAATCGGGTGTCCAGTCCGGCCTCGGGCTTGACCACCACAAACTGCGCCGACGGAAGTTCCAGGGGCGTGATTTGCTCGCCAATGCCTTCCACCCAGGCGTGGCCGCCGCTCAAAAAAAACGGCACGTCCGCGCCCAGCTGCAAGCCGATGTCCATCAGCTGCTGCAGCGGCACCCCCAGGCCCCACAAGCGGTTCAATGCCAGCAGCGTTGAGGCGGCGTCCGACGAGCCGCCGCCCATGCCGGCTTGGGCTGGAACCGACTTCAGCACGCCGATGTGCGCGCCCTGCGTGCACCCGGTGGCGGCCTGCAAGGCGCGGGCCGCGCGCACCGTCAAATCGACGGCCGGCAGCGCCCAGCTCAGGTCTTCGCGGCTGATGGCGCCATCGCTGCGCACGTCAAAATGCAGGGTGTCACACCAGTCAATCAGCATGAAGGCCGATTGCAGCAAATGGTAGCCATCGGCGCGGCGGCCGGTGATGTGCAAGAAGAGATTGAGTTTGGCCGGGGCCGGAATGTCGTAGAGCGACTGCATGCAGGGATTATCCGGGCAGGTAGGAGCCGCTCAGCGCTCGAGGATGATTTTCAGTTCGGCCTCCACGGCTTCGATGTGGCGTGCCTGCAGACGGCCATTGGGCAAGTCCTTCAAGTCCACCTGCCAGCCCGGGGCAGGGGATTCACGGCCTTGCAGCCAGGCAAACAGGCTTGCAATCGGCAGGTCGGCGCCGGTGGCCTTGCGCGCCAGGTCTGGCAGCGAGTCAAAGCTGCGCTGTTCGCCATTGGCAGTGAGCGTGGCTGATGCGCCATCCCATTGCATACGTGCCAGCGTAGTCCCCAGTGGCGATGTGAAAATCAGCTCGCCCTTGTCAGGGCGGCCCTGCAAATCAAAGTTGACCGCAATGCCCTGCATGGGATTGCTGTAGACCTTGAGCGAAAGCTTGCCTTGCCAATGGGCTTCTTCCTCCGGTGCCAACGGCGCAACGGGTTGGGTGGCGCAGCCTGCCAGCCAGACTGCAGCCAGCACCCACTGGGTCAGCCGCAGGCAGCGCTGCAGCCACCGGCTGGACCACAAGGTCACAGCGGGCTCAGGCGTTTGATGGTTTCCAGCAAGGTGCTGTTGTCCGGGCTTTGCGAGAGGCCCGCTTTCCAGACGGCGCGTGCCTGCTCTTGCTGGCCCAGGCTCCACATCACCTCACCCAAGTGGGCGGCAATTTCCGCGTCCTGGCGGCTCTGGTAGGCGCCCTGCAAAATTTGCAGCGCCAAGGCCAGGTTGCCACTGCGGAATTCGACCCAGCCCAGGCTGTCCTGGATGAAAGGGTCGGCGGGCGCAAACTCCAGCGCCTTTTTGACCAGCTCGCGCGCCTCGGGCAGGCGCAGCTTGCGATCGGCCAGCGAATAGCCCAACGCGTTGTAGGCGTTGTGGTAGTCGGGCTTCTGGGCAATCACCAGGCGCAGCTGGCGCTCCATCTCATCGAGCTTGTCGACTTTTTCGGCGGCCATGGCCAGGTCGTAGCGCATGTCCACATCGTCAGGGTTGTTGGCTACGCTGTCCTGCAAAAAGCGGTAGGCCAGCTCGAACTCCTTGTTGTCGCGCAGCAGTTGCACCTCGGCGCTGATTTTGTTGTGGGCGTCTTCCTCCCCCACTACCGGCGCGGTGCGAATCAGCGCGCGCGCCTCGGTCAGCTTGCCCTGGCGCGCCAGGATGGCAGCGCGGCGGCTGCGCACGCGCACGGCGTCTTGCGGGCTGTCGATCAGGGAAAGGTAGCGCTCGGCCTCCGTCGTATTTTTGTCTTGCTCGGCAATGTCGGCCAGCAAAAAATACGCTTGGCTCAGGGCGCGGTCGGCTTCCTTGCCGGCACCTTCAGAAGCATCGGCTGCCTGACGCAATTGCACAAAGCGGCTCAAGCTTGCCTGCGCTTCGGGCACTTGTTTGTCTTGCAGTTCCAGCGTGCCGCGCACCAGCCAGGCATCGGCAAAGTCGGGTGCCGTATGGTTGATTTGCACGCTGTGGGTCTTGGCATCGCTGTAGCGCTGGGCATCCAGCAGCCGCCGCACATAGGCCATGTGCAGTTCAAGGCGTGCATCGCCTTGCAAATAGGCCAGCACCAAAGCCTCGGCATCGGGCTGCGCGGGCTGCATCAAGGCGAGTGCCAATTGCACCGGCTCTTCGGCCCGGCGGTCCAGCGCTGCGCCCTTTCTGGCTGCATCCAGCGCGCCTTCGTTGTCACCTGCCAGCAGCCGCATGGTGCCCATGGATGCATAGGCCGCCGGGCCAGTCACCGGGCTGGCCAGTTCGCCAGCCAGTGCCTGTTCTGCAACCTTGGCTGCCGCCTTCTTGTCTGCGGCGCGCACCAGGTAGCGCGGCAACAGGGTAATGGCGGCGGCACGATCCTTCGGACTTTGGGTGCCCAGGTAGCGCTTGATCGGGTCAACCGTGTCCGGCAGCTTATTGAGCCCCACCAGTATTTGCAGCAGGTAGCGGTTGGCATTCTCGGATGCCGGGAACTGCTTCACCCAGGCCTGCGCCGCCTGCAGTGCGGACTCGCCCACCCTGGCCCGCAGGGCGATTTCGACCGTGCGCTGGTAGAGCTGCTCCGAGCGGGCCTTCTGCGCCGCGTCCAGCATCAGCTGGTAGGCCGAGGGCGCATCTTCGTTGTAGGCGCTCATCTCCGCCAGCAGCAACTCGTACATCAGGCTGGCGCCCAGGTCCGAGTTGAGTGGCGCATCGCTTTGCGCCCATGCCCCCGGCCAGGCCAGGGCCAGAGTCAGCAGCAGAGCGGGTATCTTGGGACGCTTGGGTGGGGTCATCGGGTCATAATAATCCAACACCAATGGCCCTCGTTTGACAGCAACCACCCCTGTGCCCACCCCTTATGCCAGAACTGCCAGAAGTTGAAGTCACCCGCCTGAGTTTCGAGGCGCGCATCCGGGGGGCCAGGGTTCTGTCGGCGCGCCTTGGCAAGCCCCTGCGCTGGCCCTTGGGCATAGAGCCAGGGCAGCTCATGGGGCAAAGGGTGCTGGCCGTGCGCAGGCGTGGCAAATACTTGCTGCTGGACCTGAGCAGTGGCCTGTTGCTGCTGCATCTAGGCATGTCTGGCAGCGTGGCCTTTGGCCAGGCCCTGGGCGAGCCCGGCAAGCACGACCACTTTGATCTGCAAACCACCCAGGGCACGCTGCGCCTGAACGACCCCAGGCGTTTTGGCGCAGTGGTCTTTGCCGCTACTGAGGCCGACGCCGTGGCGCAGAAGCTGCTGGGCAAACTGGGCGTGGAGCCCTTGGGTGAAGAATTTGACGCACCCGGTTTTTATCAGGGCCTTCATCAGCGCAAGAGCGCCATCAAACAGGTCTTGCTGGCAGGCGAGGTGGTGGTAGGAGTCGGTAATATTTATGCCTCTGAAACCCTGTTTCTGGCAGGTATTCGCCCCACCACCCGTGCCAGCCGCCTGAGCCGTGCACGTGTGCTGCGTCTGCATGGGGCCATTCGCCAAGTATTGGCGCTGGCGGTTGAAAAAGGCGGCAGCACCTTGCGTGATTTTTCCAACGCCCAAGGCGAATCCGGGCACTTCCAGGTGGGCGCCATGGTCTATGCGCGCGCGGGCCAGCCCTGCCGCGTCTGCGACACCCCCATCAAGACAATGGTGCAGGGCCAGCGTTCCACTTTTTTCTGTCCACAATGCCAAAAACCTTGACCGTCTGGCTGGGTGGCAATGCTATATTGCCCCACCGCGGGGGAACACTTGGCCACTTCATTCAATGAGCAACTAGAGCAGCACGGCACTTGGCGCCGTGAATTTGCACTGCGCCTGAAACTGCTGGCCGAATGGATGAACGACCATGACCTGCTCGACTCCGCCGTGCAGGAGCGCCTGAAGCACCTGGAAACCCAGCTGCGCTCCGACAAGGCCATGGTGGCTTTCGTGGCGGAGTTTTCGCGTGGCAAGTCGGAGATGATCAACGCCATTTTCTTTGCCGGTTATGGCAGGCGCATCATGCCCGCCAGTGCCGGGCGCACTACCATGTGCCCCACCGAAATGGGCTACGACCCCGATGTGCCGCCCTGCTTGCGCCTGCTGCCCATTGACACCCGTCTGCAACCCCAGGCGCTGATGGAATGGCGCATGGTGCCCGAGCAATGGATGCGCGTGGACCTGGAGGTGGACAACCCGCAGCAACTCGCTGCCGCCTTCGAGCTGGTGTCGCAAACCCGCAAGGTCACGCAGGACGAGGCGCGCGCCCTGGGCTTCTGGCACAGCCAGGCGCCGGAAGACAACCCGCTGGTGGATGCGCAGGGCCTGGTGGAAATACCCAAGTGGCGCCACGCCCTGATCAACATCGCCCACCCCTTGCTCAAGCAGGGCCTGGTGATTCTGGACACCCCCGGGCTCAATGCCATCGGTGCGGAACCCGAGCTCACCGTGAGCCTGATCCCGCAGGCCCAGGCCGTGGTCTTCATTCTGGGCGCGGACACCGGTGTCACCAAGTCCGACCTGGCCATCTGGCGTGAGCATCTGATTTCCGATAGCACCGGCACCGAGGCGCGCCTGGTGGTACTCAACAAAATTGACACCCTGTGGGACGAGCTCAGCACCCCAGAGCAGATCCACGCGCAAATTGAGCGCCAGAAGGCCAGCACGGCCGAAATTCTGGGCCTGCGAGCAGAGCAGGTGATTGCCGTGTCGGCCCAAAAAGGCTTGGTGGCCAAGGTCACCCAGGACGAGGCCCTGCTGCAAAAGAGCGGCCTGGGCTTGCTCGAAGACGCACTGGGTGACGGCATGCTGCTGGAGCGCCAGCGCATCCTGCGCCTGGCCATGAACAGCGGCATTGCGGGCCTGCGCGCGGACACCGGCCGTGTCATCACCATCCGCAAGCGTGACCTCACCGAGCAGCGCATTGAGCTGCTCGGTCTCAAGGGCAAGAACGCAGGCGTGATCAAGCACATGAAGGGCCGCATTGCGCAGGAGCTGGCCGACTTTGACCTGGGCGGGGCCAAACTGCATGCGGTGCGCTCGGTGCACCTCAAGCTGCTCAAGGAAGTGTTTGGCATTCTGGGCCCCAAGGTGCTCAAGGCGGAGATGGCGCAGCTTACCGAGGCGCTGACGCAAAAGGGCCTGAAGCTGGGCGTGAAAAAAGCCTATGGCGAAACCTTTGTGCGCCTGCGCGCGAACTTTGCCACCGTGCAAAGCCTGGCCGCCGAGATGCACACCATGCTCTCCACCATGTTTGTGCAGCTCAACACCGAATACGGTTTTTCGCTGCAGGCCATCCAGCAGCCTGACCTGAATTTTTACCTCAATGATTTTGATCTGGCGCAGCGCAGCCATTTGCAGTACCTGGGCCTGAGCAATGTGTTCAAGCTGGCCCAGCCCGAGTTTGCCGACCGGCTGGTGCGCGCATTGTCGGCTCGCCTTCGCAGCATCCACGAGGCAGCTCTGGGCGAGGTGGAGTTCTGGAGCAAATCGGCCGCCTCGCAGCTCGATGCCCAGTTGCGCGAGCGCCGTCGCAGCTTTGCCCGCCGCATGGACGCGGTAGACCGTATCCAGCAGGCCGCGGGTGGTCTGGACGAGCGCATTGATGAAATCCTGTTGCAGGAAGCCACGCTGGAGCAACTTGAAAACAAGCTCATGGAGCTGACCGCGCACCTGATGGCACCGCCAAAGGCCACTGCAGCCGAGCTGGATCTGGAGATCGCCTGAAAGCACAAGCGACAGGCGCCGACTTCGCCACCCGCGTGGTGCAGTGGCAGGTAGCCCAGGGCCGCAACGACCTCCCCTGGCAAAACACCCGGGACCCCTACCGCGTGTGGCTCTCGGAAATCATGCTGCAGCAAACGCAAGTGGCCACCGTGATGGGCTACTTCGAGCGCTTCCTCACTACCTTCCCCGATGTGGCCGCACTCGCCGCCGCCAGCCAGGATGCGGTGCTGGGCCTGTGGAGCGGCCTGGGCTATTACAGCCGCGCACGCAACCTGCACCGCTGTGCGCAGCAGGTGGTGGAACGGCACGGCGGTGCCTTTCCGCGCGATGCACAGACTCTTGCCAGCCTGCCCGGCATTGGCCCGTCCACCGCCGCTGCCATTGCCTCGCTGTGCTTTGGCGAGCGGGTGGCGATTCTGGATGCCAACGTCAAACGCGTGGTGACCCGTGTACAGGGTTTCGATGCCGACGTGGCTGTTGCGGCCAACGCACGTGCGCTGTGGGCCGCCGCCTCAAGCCTGCTGCCAGCACCCCCGCGTGCGGCCCAGGACATGGCGCGCTACACGCAGGGCATGATGGACCTGGGGGCCCTGCTCTGCACCCCCAAAAAGCCACTGTGCGGCCAATGCCCCGTAGCGGCCCAATGCTTCGCCCGCGCAAATGGCGACCCGGAGCGCTACCCGGTGCGCAGCCGCAAGCTCAAACGCAGCAGCCAGTCCTTGTGGTTGCTGTGGGTGCAAGGCCCTTCTGGCGCGGTCTGGCTGGCGCGCAGGCCCACGCCCGGCGTGTGGGGCGGCTTGTATTGCCTGCCACTGTTTGACAGCGAAGAGGCCTTGCGTGCTAGCCTCCCGCCCCAGGCACACAAGCAGTTGGTGTGTGAACCGGCTTTTGTGCATGTGCTGACGCACAAGGACCTGCATTTGCACGCCTGCCCGGTGCCGTTGAATGACACAGCGCAGCTGGGCGAAGGGCGCTGGGTCAGTGCAGAAGAGTGGCCTGCATTGGGCTTGCCTGCGCCCATCCGCAAGCTGCTGGAACGCAGCTCTAGGTAGACCTAAAGAGCGCGCGCGTCCATCTCGCGGTGGCGTTTCAGTGTGGCCCACTGGGCTGCAAAGTGCTGCGCCAGCTGCTCCACCAGATACACCGAGCGGTGTTGGCCACCGGTGCAGCCAATGGCCACCGTGACATAGCTCCGGTTGTCGCGCGCCAGGTCGGGCAACCAGCCCGCCAGAAAGGCTTGCAGCTGCTGCAGCATGCGCTGCACATCTGGCTGAGCGTTCAAAAAGTCGGCCACCGGCTGGTCGCGCCCGGTCAGGGCTTTCAATGCGGGCTCGTAGTGCGGGTTGGGCAGCATGCGCACATCAAACACAAAGTCGGCATCGGTGGGCACTCCGCGCTTGAAAGAAAAAGACTCGAACACCAGCGTGAGCTGTGCGCTGCGGGTGGACACCAACGCCTTGACGTAACCCTGCAGCTGTGCCGCGCGGATCATGCTGGAGTCGATTACATGGGCCTGCTCACGCAGGGCGGCCAGCAGGCTGCGCTCCAGCTCAATGGCTTCCACCAGGGCTCGGCGCTCGTCCTTGTCGAGCTGCGCGTCGGTTTCGCCTGCGCGGCGCACGCCGGTTTGGGACAGCGGGTGCCTGCGCCGGGTCTCGGAATAGCGGCGCACCAGGGTGTCGGTGGTAGCGTCCAGGAACAAGGGTTTGACGGCATGGCCCTGGGCGCGCAGGGCGTCGAGCTGCCTGGGCACCTGGGGCAGTGAAGTGGCGCTGCGCACGTCCATGGCAATCGCCAACTGGTGCGCCTGGTGCTGCATTTCCAGTTCCACAAAGGGTAGTAGCAATTCGGGGGGCAGGTTGTCCACGCAGTAAAAGCCGGCATCTTCCAGCGCATGCAGGGCCACCGATTTGCCCGAGCCCGACATGCCGGTGATCAGCACAATCTC
Organism: Comamonadaceae bacterium; assembly: GCA_947374485.1. Lineage (GTDB taxonomy): Bacteria > Pseudomonadota > Gammaproteobacteria > Burkholderiales > Burkholderiaceae_C > Allorhodoferax. The sequence continues at coordinate 30,543 of CANCCF010000012.1, forward strand.
CATGGGCGCAGGCACTGCTGCGCGGGGCCCGGTCATGCCCCGGCCTGCAGCATTTCCTTGGCGTGGGCCAGGGTGGTGCTGGAGAGTTTTTCGCCGCCCAGCATGCGGGCAATCTCGCCCACACGGGCCTCGCCCAGCACGGCGGCCACGTGACTGAGTGTGGCTTTGCCCTGCAACTGTTTGGACACCAGCATGTGGTGGTCAGCGCAGGCTGCCACCTGGGGCAGGTGGGTCACGGCCAGCACCTGCCGGTCCACCCCGAGCTGTCGCATCAGGCGGCCCACGGTCTCGGCCACGGCACCGCCCACACCGGAATCCACCTCGTCAAAAATCAGGGTTTGCGCGGTGCCCAACTGGCTGGTGGTGACCGCGATGGCCAGCGCCATGCGCGAGAGTTCGCCACCTGAGGCCACCTTGCCCACCGCGCGCGGCGTGCTGCCTGCGTGCCCGGCCACCAGAAACTGCACCTCTTCCAGGCCACTTTGCTGGGGCTGTGGCAGGGCGTCCAGTGCCACCACAAACTGGCCACCCTGCATGCCCAGGCCCTGCATGGCCTGGGTGATGGCTTTGGCCAACTTGGGGGCGGCCTTCGCGCGCTGCGCCGAGATGCTTTTGGCCTCCGTCATATAAGCGGCGTGGGCCTTGCGCTCGGCGGCCTCCAGGCCTTGCAGGTCGGCTGCGGCGTCGAGCTGGGTGAGTTCTTCGCGCCAGCCCGCCAGCAGTGCCGGTAGCTCATCGGGCGCGCGCTTGTAGCGCCGCGCCAGCGACACCCACTGCGTCATGCGTGCGTCCAGCTCGGCCAGACGCTGCGGGTCCAGCTCGGTGCGCCGGGCGTAGCCGCGCAGGGTGTGGGCCACGTCTTCCACCTGCGCCACGCTGGAGCGCAGGGCTGCAATCGCGTCGGCAAACTCGGGCTCCAGGTGCGACTGGCTTTGCAAGGCCTGCAGCGCGCTGTTGAGGGCCTGCAGGGCGTTGCTGTCGGCGTCTTCCAGCAGTTCGACTGTGGCCTGAGCCGCGTCCAGCAGGGCTTGGCCGTTGGCCAGGCGGCTGTGGCTGGTGTTGAGTTCGGGCCACTCATCGGCCAGCGGGTTGAGCCGGTCGAGCTCGCCAATCTGCCAGGCCAGGCGCTCACGCTCGCGCTGCAGCGAGTCCTGGGCCTGGCTGGCTTGCGCCAATGCGGCCACGGCCTGTCGCCACGCACTCCAGCGCATGTCCAGTTCGGTGGTGCCAAGCTGGGCGTAGGCATCGAGCAGACCGCGCACTGCCTCGGGCCGGGTCAGGCTTTGCCAGGCGTGCTGGCCATGGATGTCCATCAGCTGTTCGCCAATGCCGCGCAGTTGTTGCGCGGTGGCCGGGCTGCCATTGATCCAGGCGCGGCTTTTTCCCTGGGCGTCCACGGTTCGCCGCAAGAGCAGGGTGTCGCCCGTATCGAAACCGCCTTCTTCCAGCAGGGCCTGCAAGCCCGGGGCGTGGTCGAACTCGGCACTCACCTCGGTACGCGCGGCGCCCTCGCGGATCACGCCCACATCGGCACGCGCACCGGTCACCAGTTGCAGGGCGTCTACCAGGATCGATTTGCCCGCGCCGGTTTCGCCGGTGAGCACGGTAAAGCCACGCTCCAGGTCGAGCTCGAGTTCGCTGATGATGACAAAGTCCCGCAGGACAATCCGCTTCAAGGCCATGGCTTAGACGACTCCTTCATTCCAGTGCATTTTTTGCCGCAGCGTATCAAAGTAAGACCAGCCCTTGGGGTGCAGAAACTTCACCTTGTGCTCGGAGCGCGTGACCACGATGCGGTCGCCGTGCATCAGGCTGGCCAGACTTTGCGTGTCAAAGCTGGCGCTGGCATCGCGCCCGGCCACAATTTCCACGGCGATTTCGCCCGCGCTGGTGAGCACCAGCGGGCGGTTGGAGAGGGTGTGCGGCGCAATCGGCACGATCACCCAGCCATCGATGGACGGATGCAACAAAGGCCCGCCCGCCGAGAGCGAATAGGCGGTCGATCCAGTGGGCGAAGCAATGATCAGGCCGTCGGCGCGCTGGTTGGCCACAAAATGCCCGTCCACCTCTACCCGCAACTCCACCATGCCCGAGCTGGCACCGCGGTTCACCACCACGTCGTTCATGGCCAGCGCGCTGAAGACGCAGATGCCATCGCGCATGACCCGGCCCTGGATCAGGCTGCGCTGGTCTTCCGCGTATTCCCCGGCCAACATGGGCCGCAGCACGGCCTTGTACTGGCCCAGCGGGATGTCGGTGATAAAGCCCAGGCGGCCCTGGTTGATGCCGATGAGCGGCACCTTGTACTGCGCCAGCTGGCGGCCAATACCCAGCATGGTGCCGTCGCCACCAATCACCAGGCACAGATCGCACTGGCGGCCGATTTCTTCCAGCGTCAGGGTGGCGTAGCGGCCCATGCCCATGTTGGAGGCGCTGTCGGCCTCCAGCACCACATCACAGCCCAGGTCCAGCAGGTAGTCGGCAATGTCTTCCAACGCTTGTCGTGCGTGCGCACCGGCCGGGCCGGAGACGGTGCTTTGGTACTTTCCCACGAGGGCAACCAGGCGAAATTGGGACGGCGACTTCATTTGCAAATTAGATCACTAAACATCACTAAAATGATTTGATGCTCGACGAACGTTCCAAGATGTTGCTGAAAGCTCTGGTGGAGCGCTACATAGCCGACGGACAGCCGGTGGGCAGCCGAACGCTCTCCAAAGCCTCGGGGATGGAACTTTCGCCCGCCACCATCCGCAACGTCATGTCCGACCTGGAAGAAATGGGTCTGATCGTCAGCCCGCACACCTCTGCCGGGCGCATTCCCACGGCGCGTGGCTACCGGCTGTTTGTCGACACCATGCTCACGGTGCAGCCCACCTCGTATGCGCGCCACAGTCTGGCGCCGGACCAGCCGCAAAAGGTCATCTCCAACGCGGCCAACCTGCTCTCCAGCCTGTCGCAATTTGTGGGCGTGGTGATCACGCCCAAGCGCTCCTCGGCCTTTCGGCACATGGAGTTCTTGCGCCTTTCGGAAAAGCGCCTGCTGGTCATCATCGTCTCGCCCGAGGGCGATGTGCAAAACCGCGTCATCTACACCGAGGTCGACTACACCCAGGCCCAGCTGGTGGAGGCGGCCAATTTCCTCAACAGCAACTACGTGGGCCTGGACATCGACCAGGTGCGCGCGCGGCTACAGGGCGAGGTGGAGAGCCTGCGCTCCGAAATCGCCGCGCTCATGCAGGCGGCCGTGAACGTCAGCTCGGAAGCTATTCAAGACACCGAAGACGAGGTGGTGATTGCCGGTGAGCGCAACCTGCTGTCGGTGTCCGACTTTTCCAGCGACATGGGCCACCTGCGCCGCGCCTTTGATTTGTTCGAGCAAAAGGCCCAGCTGATGCGCCTGCTCGATATTGCGGGCCAGGCCGAGGGCGTGCGCATCTACATCGGCGGTGAAAGCCAGGTCGTGCCCTTTGAAGACCTGTCCATCGTCAGCAGCCCCTACGAGGTGGACGGCAAGGTGGTGGGCTCCCTGGGCGTGATTGGCCCTACCCGCATGCCCTATGACCGCATGATCCAGATTGTGGACATCACTTCCAAGCTCATGAGCAACGCACTCAGCCACAATAAGTAATGGCGACCCGGTGGCAGCACCCCCTTTAACAAAAGACAGGGACAGACAAGATGACCGAGAACCCCGACCTGCAGTTGGTGGCCAGTACCTATCCCATGTTTGGCAACAACATCAAACGTACGTGGGGCAGCGCGGAATTTGTTACCTACATCAAAGAGCTGCTGGTGGCTGCCAAAGGCAGTGGGGGCAACGGGCTTCCGGAGCCGGTGACGCAGGCTTTGCAACGCCTGTCAGATCTGCATGACCAAAACTTCCATGACCTGTTGCCGCATATGGACAACAACGAAAACTTCAAGTCGGTGAACCAGGAATTTCCGATCATCGGCGGCAAACTGGAGGCTTATTGGGGCCGCAAGGAATTTGGCCCGTTCATGAGCGAGTTGCTGCATGACAACCGTGGCGGCAACCGCAAAGGCTTCCCCTTTGAGACCCTCATGGCCTTGCACGCCCTGGCCGAGCAGCACAACCAGGAATACCGGCATCTGTTTCCCGCGGTGGACATCTGGAGCCAGGGGCAGAATTGAGGCAGGAGCGGGGCGATGCCGCGGCGTGGCGCAGCCCTTACAATCTCGCCTTCGGTTGGGGCGTTAGCTCAGTTGGTTAGAGCAGAGGACTCATAATCCTTTGGTCGAGTGTTCAAGTCACTCACGCCCTACCATTCCTTCAAACTGTCCACGGCAGCTATTGCAGCGTGCCCAAGTGGCAAAGTACGGCCATACTCGCCGTCCCTTTGTACCCACCAAGTCAGGACACCCCATGCGTGAAGCCAGCAAATCCATGATGCGGCGACTGCACGACAGCCGCTTTGCCAGCCGCTATTTTGTCGGCAACGGCATAGATATTGGGGCGGGTGCGGACCCGATACACGTTTACCGGGAGTTCTTTCCGGGCATGCAGGCCGTGCGCGCCTGGGACCTGCCAGATGGGGACGCGCAACTGCTGTCCGGGGTGTCCGATGGAAGCCTGGACTTTGTGCATTCCTCCCACTGCCTGGAGCACATGCGTGACCCCGTGGCAGCCCTGCAGAACTGGTTTCGCGTGCTCAAGCCGGGCGGCCATATGGTGTGCGTGGTGCCGGATGAAGACCTGTACGAGCAGGGCCAGTTTCCATCCGCTTACAACGCCGACCACAAGTGGACCTTTACGCTGTGGAAGGCCGCATCGTGGAGCCCGAAGTGCGTGAACGTGTTTGCCTTGCTGCCGCAGTTGGGCGCTACCGCACAGGTGCTCAAGGTGGAGCTGCTGGACGCAAGTTTCCGCTACGCACTGCCGCGCTTTGACCAGACCTGCACGCCGGTGGGAGAGTGCGCGATCGAGATCGTGCTGCGCAAGCACACGGCGGCGGAACTTGCCGCATGCGGGCGCTTGCCCGATGCTGGCCGCGCCCTGACACCCGCCGGGTTCAGCCTGCTGACGGGGCTGCAAGTGCCTGTTGCACCTGGGCCCGTAACGCAGCCTGCGTCGCGCTGAGCGCAGTGTGCGGCGCAGGCCGCGTAGGGTGCCGATGGGTGTATCGACTGCTATATTCGGCCCATGTGGAAAAAGCCCGGTACGCCTGTACCTATTGAACCCTCGCAAGTTGTTGTCGGCCTGTATATCTGGCTGGACATCAGCTGGGTCGACCACCCTTTCCTCACCAGCCGCATCATGGTGTCCACTGAAAAAGAGATCGCCATGATCCGCGCCCACCATGTGGAGGGGCGCCTGTATTACTACCCCGACATGAGCCGGGCCGAACCGAGGCCCGTGAGCCGATTGCCTTCGCAGTCCGAGGCCGAATTGTCGGCCGCCGAGCTGGAGGCTGCCGCATTGCGACTGGAAGTGCAGGCGCTGGAAGCAACCAAGAAGGCGAAGTTGCAGCGGCAAAGGCTGGCGGCGCAAAGGGCCGACAAAAACTGGGAGGATGCGGCGCGCGCCACGCGCGAGGCGCTGCTCAACATGGCCCGTTCACCCAAGACGGCTGGCACCCAGTTGTCACAGCTCTCGCGCCAAACGGCCTCGGCCATTGCCAAGGGCCAGGAGGTGTTGCTGCACCTGCTGGGCGACAAGAAGGGGCAGGGCCCGCAGTTCCATGCCTTGAATGTGATGACGCTCAGCATGGTGGTGGGCAAGCACGCCGGGCTGACCGAGCGCGAACTGGCGGACCTGGCGCTGGGCGCACTGGCCCACGATGGCGGCAAGGCGCAAATTCCGGTGGCCATTCTGCAATCGGCCACGCGCAAGAAATTTGAAGAAGATTTTTACCGCCAGCACGTGCAGTTCAGCGTGCAGTTTGCCACCGAGTCGGGCGTCTTCACGCCGGAGGCGCTGGCCGTGATAGCAGACCACCATGAGTGCGCCGATGGCACCGGATGGCCGAAGTCCAAGAAGGAAACCAGCCGGGCTGCGCGCATTCTCGCTTTGGTGAACCGCTACGACCGTCTGTGCACACCCGAAGCGTCCGGGCGTGAAGCGCTGATGCCCAGCGAAGCCTTGGCCACCCTGTTTCGCACCTTGGCTGGCAAATACGACAAGTCCCTCCTGAGCACCCTGATCAAATTGCTGGGGGTGTACCCCCCCGGCACCGTGGTGCAACTGAGCGATGGCAGCCTGGCCCTGGTGGTGTCACCCGGCGCCACCAGCCTGCAGCCTCGGGTGCTGATCTACAGCCCGGAGGTGCCGCGGGACGAGGCTCCCACCCTGGACCTGGCGGATGAGCCTGGCCTGAAGGTGACCGAGGCCATACGGCCCTCTACGCTGCCACCGGACGTGCTGGACTGGCTCAACCCCCAGCAGCGCCTCTCGTACTTCTACTCGGTCTCTGGCAGCGACGTCTAGAACAGGGGCATGAGGCCGGAGGACTTGCAGTCGTACATGGCCTGGTCGGCCACATGCAGCATGGTTTCCATGCTGGCACCGTCGCCGGGGTAGAGCGCAAAGCCCAGGCTGCCGCCCACGCTGACTACGGTGCCGTCGCCCAGTTCAACCTTTTCTGCCAGCATGTCGATGAGCTTCTGGCCGATCTGGGCCAGTTCGCGCCGGTCTTCGATGGACTCGAGGATCACCACAAATTCGTCACCGCCCAGGCGCGACACCGTGTCCGAGGCGCGCACAGTCTCCATCAGGCGCCGCCCCATGGTAACCAGCACCTGGTCCCCGGCGGCGTGGCCATGGCGGTCATTGATGGCCTTGAAGCTGTTCAGGTCGATCATGATGGCCGCAAATGGAATGCGGCTGCGCTTGGAGCGCTCGATGGCAAGGTGGAAGCGGTCAACCAGCAGGGCCCGGTTGGCAAGTCCGGTAAGGTGGTCGTAATAGGCCTGCTCACGCAAGGTACTTTCAGCGGCCTGCAGGCTTTGCAGGTTGTGGCGCAAGTCCACTTCAATGGCACGTGCGCGTCCGAGCCTGACTGCCAGAATCAGGATCGTCGCTCCCATGGCGATTGCCAAGACGAAAAGTGCGGTAGTTAGCAAAGCAGTGCTTGTTGTTATGTATGTATTCTGAGGCCAACAGCGCCAATGCGCCAGCCTTTACGCGCAGCCACCGCAGCTTAGTGGTGCCGGGGCTTGACAGTCAGGCACAGCAGTGCCAAAGCGCAGATGGCAGCGCCTGCGTAAAACGTGAAGGCCGGGCCCAAGCGGTCCCAGAGCCAGCCCGCAAGGCCACTGGCCAGCAACATGGCCAGCCCGCTCAGCAGGTTAAAAAAACCGTAGGCCGTGCCGCGCAAGTCCTTGGGTGCGGTATCGGCCACCATGGTGGCCAACAGGCCCTGGGTCATGCCCATGTGAATGCCCCACAGTGCAATGCCGCCCAGCAGTGTCGTCCAGTGTGTACTGGATGCCAGCACCAGGTCGGCAGCCGCCAGCACCACCAGGCCCGCAAACAGCAGCGTGCTGTGGCGCATGCGGTCGGACAGTTTGCCAAAGGGGTAGGCGCTGCCCGCGTACAGCAGATTCATGGCCACCATGACCAGTGGCACCAGTGCCAGGGCCACGCCGCTTTGCTGCGCGCGCAGCACCAGAAAGGCCTCGCTGAAGCGTGCCAGAGTGAAGACGCCACCGACCAGAACCGTCCACCAATAGGTGCGCCCCAGGCGCTTCAGATTGCGCCGGCTGATGGGGTTGCTGCGCGGCCCCTTGTGTTCTGCCTCGGGTTCCCGTATGCCCAGCACCAGCAAAGCCACGGCCAGCAGGCCGGGCACCAGGGCGACCCAGAACACGGCTCGAAAATCATTCGCCCACAACAACATCAGCCCAACCCCCAACAAGGGCCCCAGAAAAGCCCCCACCGTATCCAGCGACTGGCGCAGGCCGAAGGCCGCACCCCGCATATGCGAGGGCGTGATGTCTGCCACCAAGGCATCGCGCGGCGCACCGCGTATGCCCTTGCCCACCCGGTCTATCAGGCGCGCGGTGAGCACCAGGCCGGCCGATCCGGCCAGCGCAAACAGCGGTTTGCTCAGGGCTCCGAGCGCGTAGCCGCAGACCGCCAAGCGCTTGCGCCGCCCCAGGTAATCGCTGAGCACGCCGGAGAACACCTTGACGATCAGCGCTGTGGATTCGGCCAGGCCCTCAATCAGGCCCACCGTGAAGGCGGATGTGCCCAGCACCGTCACCATGAACAGTGGCAACAGGCTGTGGATCATTTCTGAGGAAATGTCCATCAACATGCTGACAAACCCCAGCACCCAGACCCCTTTGGGGATCTGGCGCAGCAGGCGAAAGGACGGGGTGGGCATGGCGTGTGTTCTTGAAATCAGCCCGTGTGCGCCATGGCGCCGGGGTAGCGGTGGATTTCGATGGTGGCATGCACCACCTCTTCGTGTTGGCCCAAGCTTGCGCGGATGTGTGCTGGCGTGAGTGCCGCATCCTCGGTCACCACACTGAGGGCGCAGGCATACACATTCTTGCCCACGCGCCACACGTGCAGATCGGTGACGCGGGTCAGGGTCCCTGGGGCGCCACTGGCCTCCGCAACAGAGCGGATCTCTTCCACCACCGGGTGGTCCATTTCGCGGTCCAGCAGCACACGGCTGGTGTCCACGATCAGCCCCTTGGCCCACACCGCCACCAGCACAGCGCCCAGCAGGCCGGTGGCCGGGTCCAGCCAGGCCCAGCCAAACAGCCAGCCTCCGGCCAAGGCCGCAATCGCCAGCACCGAGGTGGCGGCATCGGCAATCACGTGGATGTAGGCGGACTTCAGGTTCAGGTCCTGGTGCGGCGCCTTGCCATGGGCGTGGTGGCCATGGCCGTGGTGTTCATGCGCATGGCCGTGCGTGTGCTTGTGGGCTTTGCCCAGGATCAGCGCACAGACCAGGTTGACCAGCAGGCCCAGCACGGCAATCGCAATCGCCTCGCGGTAATGTATGGCTTGGGGTGAGAGCAAACGCTCGGCCGAGCCAAACACCATGAGCGCGGCCACCCCGAGTAAAAAGATCGCGCTGGCAAAGCCGCCCAGCACCTCGATCTTCCAGGTGCCAAAGGCAAAACGCGTGTCCTGTGCGTAGCGCCGGGCAGCCGCATAGGCAAAGGCGCTCAGGCCAATCGCCACTGCGTGCGAGCTCATGTGCCAGCCATCGGCCAGCAGCGCCATCGAGTTGAACCACCAGCCCGCCGCAATCTCCACCACCATCATGGCCGCGGTTATCCACATCACCAGCCGCGTGCTGCGTTCGGCCAGCGGATTGCTTTGGTCGAACACGTGGTCGTGCACCCAGCGCGAAAGATTGTCGGATTTCATATCAATTCATTCTGCCACGCCGAAATGCCAAAATTCCTCTGCTATAATTCGAGGCTTGGCGGCTGTAGCTCAGTTGGATAGAGTACTTGGCTACGAACCAAGGGGTCGTGGGTTCAATTCCTGCCAGCCGCACCAAATCGGATAGCCCTGGAACAGCAATGTTCCAGGGCTTTTTCGTTGGTGGTGTCTGCTGCATTGCGAATTGTGGACCTTGCTCAGGCACGGCCTCCCCACAATCAGGGTTTGCCATGTTTCGGAGCGCATGCCATGCCCCCCTCGCAACTTTCATCACCGCATGGCAATGGCCCCGTGCCCAGACGCGCTGCGGCAACCCTGCCGGGCCAGGTGGTGCTGGTGTTGCAGGGCGGCGGTGCCCTGGGGGCCTACCAGGCGGGCGTGTACCAGGCCATGCAGGAAGCGGGCATTGAGCCGGACTGGGTCATAGGCACCTCCATTGGTGCCTTCAATGCCGCCCTGATTGCAGGCAATCCGCCCGAGCTGCGGCTGCAGCGTCTGCGTAGCTTCTGGCAAAGCCTGGGGCAATGTGCAGTCCCGGGTTTGTCGGCCTGGCTGACCGTCACTGCGGGCATTCCCTCGTTCTTTGTACCCAATCCGTTGGTCTTGCTGGGCCAGCGGGCCCATGTGGGTGCGGAGCGCGCGGCCTACTACAGCACCGCCCCGTTGCGCCACACCTTGCAGGGCCTGCTGGATCTGGACTATCTCAACGCCCGCCATGTGCGCATGGCCCTGGGAGCCGTAAAAATTGCCACCGGCGAAATGTGCTATTTCGACAGCCGGGCGGAGCCTCTCGGCCTGGACAGCATTCTGGCCTCGGGCGCATTGCCGCCTGCCTTTCCGGCGGTGCGCGTCAAGGGCGATTTTTACTGGGACGGCGGCATCTACTCCAACACCCCGATCGAGGCGGTGCTGGACGACAAGCCGCGTCGCGATTCGCTGATCTTTGCAGTGGACCTGTGGAGCGCCCGGGGCCCGGTGCCGGAGTCGCTTTGGCAGGTGGAGGGCAAGGAAAAAGACATCCGCTATGCCAGCCGTTCGGACAGCCACATTGCGCGGCAAAAGCAACTGCACCATCTGCGCCACGTCATACAGGAACTGGCCGATGCACTGCCCGAAGGTGCGCGCACCCTTCCCGAGGTTCAGGCGCTGACGGCCTGGGGCTGCCGCACCGTGATGCACATTGCCAGAATCATTGCGCCCAACGCCGCCAACGAAGACCCGCTGATCGACATCGACTTTTCGCCCGTCCACATCGAAGCCCGTTGGCAGGCCGGCTACCGCGATGCCCAGGCCATGATTGACCGTGCACCCTGGAGCCTGCCGGTGGACCCCGCCGAAGGCATCGTGATCCACGAAGCCACAGGCACCCTGTAGCGGTCGGGCAGCGACAAACGGTTGTCAGCCCGTCTGCGCGGCGCCATACTTTGGCGTCCTGTTGAAAAGAGCCCGCCATGGTCACCGTCGAGTTTGCCTCCAGCCTGCGCCGCCACGTGGATTGCGCGCCCCAAAGCGTGGCTGCGGCCAGCCTGCGCGCGGTGCTCGAAGCCGCCCTGCAGGCCGCGCCCGCGCTGGCGCCCTATGTGTTTGACGACCAGCGCTGCGTGCGCAAACACGTGGCCGTCTTCATCAACCAGAGCCTGGTGCAGGACCGCCAGCACCTGGACCAGCTGCTGCAAGACGGTGACCAGCTGTTGGTGATCCAGGCCCTCACTGGCGGCTGATGCCGCGCCCAACCCACGCCCAACCTCACAAGAAAGGAAGCCCCATGCAAACCCTTCTGGTAGCCAGCCGCAAAGGCCTGTTCGTCTACCGCGGCGAGGCCGACCGCTGGGTCCTCAGCGCCCACCATTTCGCCGGTGACCCGGTCACCCAGGTCATGACCGACCCGCGCAGCGGCCACTGGTACGCTGCGCTGCGCCTGGGCCACTTTGGCGCCAAGCTGCGCAAGAGCGTGGACCAGGGCCGCAACTGGGTCGACATCACCACACCGGCCTTCCCCACCAAGCCCGCCAGCGGCCCGCTGGCAGACGACCCCACGCCCTGGAATGTGGAACTCATCTGGAGCCTGACCCCGGGCGCTGCCAGCGAGCCCGGCGTGCTGTGGGCCGGCTGCATGCCCGCGGGCCTGTTCCGCTCGGCAGACGGCGGCCACAGCTGGACCCTGTGCCGCACGCTGTGGGAAGACCCGCGCCGCCTGCACTGGATGGGCGGCGGCAACGATTACCCCGGCATGCATTCGGTGCTGGTGGACCCGCGTGACCCGCTGCACATCAGCGTGGCCATCTCTTGCGGCGGCGTCTGGCAAAGTCACAATGCGGGCGCCACCTGGGCTCTCACGGCCGATGGCATGGTGGCCGACTACCTGCCCGCTGGCAGCGCGCAAGACCCCAACACGCAAGACCCGCACCGCATGCGGCAGTGTGCGGCTCACCCCGATGTGCTGTGGGTGCAGCACCACTGCGGGCTGTACCGTTCCATCGACGGCGGCAAGCGCTGGACAGGCATTGCTCCCCCCGCACCCTCCGGCTTTGGTTTTGCCGTGGCCTGTGATCCGCAAGACCCACAACGTGCCTGGTTTGTACCCGCCCAGTCCGACAGCCACCGCTACCCTGTGGCAGGGCGCATGGTGGTCACGCGCACCGATGACGGTGGCCAGAGTTTCACGGTGCTCGACAAAGGCCTGCCCGCGCACGATGCCTACCACCTGGTCTACCGCCACGGCCTCGATCTCGCCCCCGACCGCCAGACCCTGGCGATGGCCTCCACCACGGGTGGCTTGTGGATCAGCCCGGATGCGGGTGACCGTTGGCACTGCGTCTCGCGCGACTTGCCGCCTGTGGCTGCGTTGGGGTGGGTGTTGGCTTAGTTAGCCGGTGTTGTTTCGCTCGCTGCACGGCAAGGGGGTATGCCGGGCTCCTCATGCTGGAGTACCAGAAATCGTCGCCCGGCACACCCCCTTGCCGTGCGGACCGCTGCATCCGTAACGTCTCAAGGCACGTGCGCCAAAGAGGTGTTGGTATTTCTGTGTCAGCGAAGGAATACCGCTGTGAGCGGGAGGGGCAAGGGCGGGCGCCGATTTGGGGTACTCCCGTATGAGGTGCCCGCCCTTGCCCCTCCCGCTCACCCACCCGCAGGCAGCAAAAAAGCGGCGTTTCTACTTCCCCTGTCGCGCCATAAACACCTGGTGCAACGTGATCTTGCGTACCTCCGCCTGGCTGGTGGCGATGTGCGTGCGCAGGAGCAGCGTGGCCTGTTCGCCGCGTTGGCGCTGGATGGCCTTGAGGATTTTGCCGTGCTCGTCGTAGGTGGCGTCTATGCGGGCCTGCTGGGTGAAGTCGAGGCGGCGCAGGATGCGGATGCGGTCGGTCACATCGCGGTGCACACGCGCAATCTCCTGGTTGCCGCTGGCCTCCACCAGCGCGCAGTGGAAGGCCTCGTCCCACTGGCTCACCTGCACCGCGTCGTTGCTGCGCTCCGTGGCGCTCACCAGCCAGGTGGCGGCCAGGCTGTCTATGAGTTCCTGCCCCTGCGGGCTGCGCGCCACGCTGGCATCACAGAGCCGGGCGACGGCTGCGGCTTCGAGCAGCAGGCGCAAATCGTAGAGCTGCTCGAACTTCTCGAAGTCAAAGGGCAGCACGCGCCAGCCGCTGCGAAACAGCACCTCCACATAGCCCTCTTGCTGCAGGCGGTAGAGCGCCTGGCGCACGGGCGTGCGTGAAACCTGCAGACCCAGGCTGAGTGTGTTTTCGGTGAAGCGGTCGCCCGGAATCAGGCGGAAGGCGGCGATGTCTTTTTTGACTTTTTCATACACATCGTCGGCCACGGAACGGCGGGGCAGGGGTTTCATTGCGGCAGACTCTAACACCGCCATTTCCGGCCAAGGCTCAAGGCAGGGCGGACAGCAGCTGTGCGCTCTCGGCCGTCCAGCCGACGATGGCGCCCTGGGCATGGACCATGGCGATGGTGGCGGCCTTGAACTCCGGAAAATAGCTCTCGGTGCAATCGGTCAGCAGCAATCCGTCGTAGCCGCGGTCATTGGCCTCGCGCATGGAGGTCTGCACACAGACCTCGGTGGTCACGCCCATGAAGAGCAGGTGGCTGATGCCCAGCTCCTGCAGCGTTTCGTGCAGTCCGGTGGCGTAGAACATGCCCTTGCCGGGCTTGTTGACGACGATCTCGCCTTCAATGGGTGCCAGCGCCGCAATGATCTGGTTGCCCGGTTCACCCGCCACCAGGATGCGGCCCATGGGGCCCTCATCACCAATGCGCAGGCTCGGGTTGCCGCGCTCGCGTTTGGCCGGTGGGCAGTCGGAGAGGTCGGCCCGGTGCGCCTCGCGCGTGTGCACCACCAGGCCACCCGCTTTGCGCCACGCCGCCAGCACGCGCTGGCAGGCGGGCACGATGGCGGTGAGCAGCGAGACATCGTTGCCCAGCGTCTCGCCAAAGCCGCCGGGCTCCACAAAGTCGCGCTGCATGTCGATGATGACCAGCGCTGTGCTTTGCACTGCAAAAGGGTAGGCAAACGGCGTTGCGGCAATCGTCAAAGACATGGTGGGTTCCTCAGTGGTGGCCGCCACCCATGTGGGCGCCGAGTTGGGTGCGGTCGGCCTGCGCCGCGGTGGTCTCGAACACCACGCGGCCTTCGCTCATCACCACGATGCGGTCGGAGAGCTCCAGCAGCTCGTCCAGGTCTTCGCTGATGAGCAGCACACCGGCGCCGCGCGTGCGCACCTGCACGATGCGCGCGTGGATGTCGCGCACGGCGGCAAAGTCCAGGCCAAACACCGGGTTGGCTGCAATAAGCACTTTGATCTCACCGGCCAGTTCGCGCGCCAGCACGGCGCGCTGCACATTGCCGCCCGAGAGGCTGCGGATGGGGGCGTTCTCACCCTGCGTCTTGATGCCGTATTCGGCAATCCAGGCGCGCGCGCGGCTGCGCCACTGGCCAAACTGCAGCAGGCCGCCCAGCACCCGACTACGGCTCAAAGGCGGCTGGTCAAAGTCGCGCAGGGCCATGTTCTCGGCCACCGACAAATCGCCCACGCAGGCATTGCGCAGCGGCTCCTCGGGCAGGCTGCGCACCATGAAACGGCGGTTCTCTTCGCGCGTGGCCGCATAGGGCTGGCCGCCCACCTGCACCGTGCCGCTGGCGCGCGGGCGCTGGCCCACCAGCGCTTCCACCAGCTCGCGCTGGCCGTTGCCGGACACGCCCGCCACACCCAGGATTTCACCCGGCTGCACCTGCAGGTTGATGCCGTGCAAGGCCATGGTGCCGCGGTCGCCCATGGCGCACAGCGCTTGCACCGACAGGGCTGGCACACTTGCAGCAGCACCGCTTGCGCTGGCCGCCTGGGGCGCTACGGGGGTGGCCGTGGCGTCTGCTGGCGTGGCTTGGCTCGCCTGTGCTGCAGGCTCTGCCGCGCTCTCGCCCATCATGGCGCTGGCCAGCAGGGCCGGGCTGGATTCGGCCACCTGCGCGTGGTGCACGGCGCGGCCCTTGCGCAGCACGGTCACGGCGTCGGCATAGGCCATGACCTCGCGGAACTTGTGCGTGATGATGATGACGGAGCAGGCACCGCTCTGCGCAAAGGCGCGCACATGGCCCAGCACCTCGTCGGCCTCCTGCGGCGTCAGCACCGAGGTGGGTTCGTCCAGTATCAACAGGCGCGGGCGCAGGTAGAGCTGCTTGAGCAGTTCGAGTTTTTGCTTCTCGCCGGCTGCCAGCTCCGAGGGTTTGGCGTCCAGGTCGAGGCGGAAAGGGGTGGTGGCCAGAAAAGCCTGCAGCTCGGCGCGTTTCGTTTTCCAGTCAATCAGCGCAGGCACGTGGTCACCGGCGAGCAGCAGGTTCTCGGCCACGCTCATGCCCGGTGCCAGCGTGAAGTGCTGGTAGACCATGCCAATGCCCAGCGCGCGCGCCACCACCGGGTTGGCAATGTCCTGCTCGCGCCCGTCGATCAGGATGGCGCCTTCTTCGGCGCGCTGGAACCCGGCCACGCACTTCACCAGCGTGCTCTTGCCCGCGCCGTTCTCGCCCAGGAGCGCATGCACGCTGCCGGGTTCCACGCGCAGGGTCACGCTGTCCATGGCGGTGAAGCTGCCAAAGCGTTTGGTGAGCTGGTAGGTCTCGAGCGTGAGCGCGCCGGTGTGTGGTTTGGGTGGGGGAATGAGATCGCTCATGCCAAGGCCTGCAACAGTTCGCCAGACGTGGCATGCGCGCCAAACACACCGCCCTGCATGGTGACCATCTTCAGAGCGGCCAGGTGGTTGCCCACATCCGTGGCGGCGGTGCAGTCGGACAGCAGCAGGCATTCAAAGCCGCGGTCGTTGGCGTCGCGCATCGTGGTGTGCACGCAGACATCGGTGGTGATGCCGGCCAGGATGAGGTTGGCAATGCCGCGCGAGTGCAGCACCATCTCGAGGTCGGTGGCGTAGAACGAACCCTTGCCGGGTTTGTCGATGATGACCTCGCCGGGCAGGGGTGCCAACTCAGGAATGATCTCCCAGCCCGGCTCGCCGCGCACCAGGATGCGCCCGCAGGGGCCCGCGTCGCCAATGCCCACGCCCTCCGTGCCGATCTGGCGTGAGCGCCAGCGCTTGTTGGCAGGCAGGTCGGACAAATCCGGACGGTGCCCTTCGCGCGTGTGCATCACCATGAAGCCCAGCGCACGCATGCGCGCCATCAGCGTTTGCAGAGGCGCAATGGGCGCACGCGTGAGCCTGATGTCATAGCCCATCTTGTCCACATAGCCGCCGGGGCCGCAGAAGTCGGTCTGCATGTCGATGACCAACAGCGCGGTGTTGTCCGGCCGCAAGTCGCCATTGAAAGGCCAGGCGTAAGGGTTGGCAGCAAGGGTTGTGGGCATCTACGCCACCTTTTGCTTGGGTAGTGAGGCAGCGTCGGGCACCAGCGGGTGCGCCTCGGGCCCGATGTAGCTGCGCGTGGGCGGCGCAAAGCCGCAGGGCGTGCCGTCGGTCACCTCGACCTGCCAGGGCAACCGGTAGCGGCCAGCGGCCATGTCGTGCATGTAGGTGTAGGGGCAATCCTGCGCGCCGCCTTTCACCGCCACATAGCCGCGGTGGTAGAGCTGGTAGAGGTTGTTTTCCACACCCCAGCCGCTGCGTGCTTCGCGCACCAGGTCGGGCCGCAGCTCGGCCGTGATGATTTCATCCACCCGGCTGCCGCCCTGCACCAGCACGGTACCGTCAAAGTTGCAGAACATGCCTTCGCCCATGGAGTCAAAACTGCCGTCGCTGCCGCACATGCAGACGTTGGCGGTGTAGGCCAGGTTCTGGAAGGCATTGGCCTGGTTGGTGATCTGCCAGGCGTGGCGTATGGGCGCGGTGTAGCCCGCAGTGCGGATGATGATCTCGGCGCCCTTGTACGCCGCTTCGCGTGCCATTTCAGGGAACATGCCGTCGTGGCAAATGATGAGCGACAGCGTGCTGCCATTGGGCCCCTTGCACACCGGCACGCCCAGGTTGCCCGGCTCCCAGGGCTCCACCGGCACCCAGGGGTGCAGCTTGCGGTAGTAGAGGGCGATGCGGCCCTGGTCGTCAATGATGAGGCCGCTGTTGTAGGGGTTGCCCACGGGGTTGTATTCCATGATGGAAAAGCAGCCCCAGATGCGGTGGGCCACACAGGCCGCCTGGAAGGCCGCGACCTCCGGCCCGTCCAGCCTGCACATGATGTCAGGGTGGGTGTCCATGGACAGGCCATGCAGCGCGTATTCCGGAAACACCACCAGGTCCATGCTGCCCTGGTTGCGCCGGGCCTTGGCCACCATGTCGCAAATGCGCAGGGTTTGTGCTTGCAAGTCTTGCGGTGTTTTCACCACGGGCAACTGCAGCTGCACCAGGCCCATCACCACACCATGTTTTGATTTGTTCAATCCACCCAAGCCGCTCATATGTGTTGCTCCATCAAGAATGCCGCCTTTCAGGTCGCTACCGCTTTAGCGGGTAGCAGACAACTCGCCCGGGCTGCCCACGGCCACGCTGCCGGGCTTGCAGGTCAGCACCAGAATCAAGAGCGTGAGCACATAGGGCACGGTGTTGAAGAGGTGGTAGCCCCAGCTGATGCCTACCGACTGCAGGGCCGGGCCAATGGCACCGGCGCCGCCAAACAGGGCGGCCGCACCGATGCAGCGCAAGGGGCTCCAGCGCGCAAAAATCACCAGCGCCACTGCGATCAGGCCCTGCCCGCTGGAGATGCCCTCGTTCCAGCTGCCGGGGTAGTACAGCGTGAGCGAGGCACCGCCCAGGCCCGCCACCATGCCGCCCAGCGTGGTGGCCATCAGGCGGATGCCGTTCACCGAATAGCCCAGCGCGCGCGCGGCGTGCGACGAGTCGCCGGTGAGCCGCACCAAGAGGCCCCAGCGCGTGCGGGCAAAGGCCCACCACAGTAGCGCGGCAATGGCCAGGCCCACGGGCAGCAGGGCGTTGATTTGCAGGGCCGCGCGCACGGCGGCGTTGTCGCTCCAGTTGCCCAGCTCAATGGCCGGAATCTGAGGCGCCTGCGGCTGCATCAGCGGCTTGCCGAGGTAAAAGGCCAGGCCCGTGCCCAGCAGCATCAGCGCGATGCCGGTGGCCACGTCATTCACGCGCGGCAGCGAGCACAGCAGGCCGTGCAGCGCGGCCAGCAGGCCCCCGGCCAGCGCACCGGCCAGCACGCCCAGCCAGACGTTGCCCGTGAGATACGCGCCACCAAACGCGGCCATTGCCGCCAGCACCAGCACGCCTTCCAGGCCGAGGTTGATGCGGCCGGACTTTTCGGTCAGGCACTCGCCCAGGCTCACAAACAAAAAGGGCACGCCCACGCGCAGGGCGCCGCCGCCAATGCCCGCCAGTAGGGACAACCACATATCAGCGGTCATGGGAACACCTCCGTGCTGCGCACTATGGTGCGAGCTTGCTTGGGGCGGCCCGGCGCTGCGCTCATAGCCGTATCTCCTTGCCTGCTGGCACATCGGCAGGCCTGCGCCAGCGCAGCAGGGGGGTGAGCACCAACTGTTTCCAGTCCAGTTCGCGCAGGGCCTCACTGGCCAAAATCAACACAAAGGCGATGCCCTGCAGCACCTGCACCGAGGC
>CANCCF010000013.1 GCA_947374485.1 Comamonadaceae bacterium
AACTGGCCCACTTCTATCAGGACATTTTGCGCTGGGCCCTGCTACACAAGCTGGCCACGGTGGCGCTGGCTATTGCCGTATTTGCCACCAGCCTCTTCATGCTGCCGCTTCTGGGCACCGAGTTCGTGCCCAAGGCCGACTTCTCGGAAATGTCGGTGAACTTCTACACGCCGGTGGGCTCCTCGCTGGAGGCCACCGAGGCCAAGACGCTGCAGGCCGAGGCCATCATCCGCAGCTTTCCCGAGGTGCGCTACACGCTCTCCACCATCAACACCGGCACGGCCCAGGGCAAGATGTACGCCAGCGTCTATGTGCGCCTGGTGGACCGCAAGGCGCGCAGCCGCAGCGTGGACCAGATGGCCGTGGTGCTGCGCCAGCGCCTGGCAGGCGTTGCGGGCATGACGGTCACGCACACCGGCCTGCTCGATGCCATTGGCGGCAACAAGCCGGTGACCTTTTCCATTCTGGGCAGTGACACCGCCGAGCTCGAACGCCTGACTGGGCTGGCGCTGGACAAGATCCGCAACACGCCCGGCCTGGTGGACCTGGACTCCAGCGTCAAGCCCAACAAGCCCACGCTCGATGTGCAGGTGCAGCGCGAGGCCGCCTCCGACCTGGGCCTGAACGTGGGCCAGATCGGCAACGCGCTGCGCACCCTGGTGGCAGGCCGCACCGTGGGCAACTGGCGCGCCCCCGACGACCAGACCTATGACGTCAACGTGCGACTGGCCCCCGAGGCCAGAGACAGCGCGCAGGACCTGGAGCTGCTGCCCTTTGCTGTGGCCAACCCCGACGGCACCACGCGCCTGGTGCGCCTGAACCAGCTGGCCCATGTGGTGCCCTCCACCGGCCCCAACCAGATCAACCGGCGCGAGCTCACGCGCGAGGTGTCCATCAGCGCCAACGTCTCGGGCCGCTCGGCCGGTGAGGTGTCGGCCGACATCAAGACCGCCATGGACACGATTGCCATGCCGCCGGGCTACCGCTACCAGTTCAGCGGCTCCACCAAGGACATGGCCGAGTCCTTTGCCTATGCCGTCTCCGCGCTGGCCATGGCCGTCATCTTCATCTACATGATTCTGGCCAGCCAGTTCAAGAGCTTCCTGCAGCCCCTGGCGCTGATGACCGCCCTGCCCCTCACGCTGATTGGGGTGGTGCTGGCACTGCTGCTGTTCAACTCCACGCTCTCCATGTTCTCGGTGATTGGCGTGGTGATGCTCATGGGCCTGGTGACCAAGAACGCGATTTTGCTGGTGGACTTTGCCATCCGTGCGCGCGAAGAACACACGGACCAACACGGCCAACTGGTGCCCGGCATGGAGCGCAACGCCGCCCTGCTGATGGCCGCCCGCGTGCGGCTGCGCCCCATCCTGATGACCACCTTGGCCATGATCTTCGGCATGGTGCCGCTGGCCTTTGCCCTCTCGGAAGGTTCGGAGCAGCGCGCGCCCATGGGGCAGGCTGTGATTGGTGGCGTCATCACCTCCAGCCTGCTCACCTTGGTGGTGGTGCCGGTGGTGTACTGCTACATGGACGACCTGGCGCAATGGCTGCGCCGCCGTTTCAGCCCGGCCGCGGTGTCTGTCACCTAAAATTGCTTACAATCCATCAACATACCCCCTAGGAGTATTTCTATCATGCCCGCCATTGACGTCCAAACCGCCCGCTTCAACATGATCGAACAGCAGATCCGCCCCTGGAACGTGCTGGACGCCGGCGTGCTGGCCCTGCTGGCGTCGGTGCGCCGCGACGCCTTTGTGCCCGAGGCCTACAAGGCCTTGGCCTATGCCGATATGGAAATCCCGCTGCCCGGCGGCCAGTGCATGCTGGCGCCCCGCCTGGAAGCGCGCCTGCTGCAGGACCTGGCCATCAAGAAAACCGACAAGGTGCTGGAGATCGGCACCGGCTCGGGCTTTCTCACCGCACTCTTGGCGCACCAGGCGGCCAGCGTGCTGTCGCTGGAGCTCTCACCCGAACTCGTGGCGCTGGCCAAAGGCAACCTGCAAAAGGCCGGCATCAGCAACGCCGATGTACGCCAGGGCGACGGCGCCCACGGTGCGGCGGCACACGGCCCGTTTGATGTGATCGTGCTGGGTGGCTCGGTGGCCGAAGTGCCGCAGGAACTGCTGCAGCAACTCAAGGTCGGCGGGCGCCTGGGCGCCGTGGTGGGCGATGAGCCGGTGATGTGCGGCACCTTTGTCACCCGCACCAGCGCCACCGATTTCCGCACCGTGCAGCCCTGGGATTGCGACGCGCCGCGTTTGCAAAACTTTGCGGAAAAATCACGCTTCACCTTTTGATTCCCAACGAAGATCGACACCCATGATTACGCAATTTCGCCCCCGTGACCTGAGCGCCTGGCTGGCCCAACTGGGGCCCGACGCGGCCCCCGTGGTGCTGGATGTGCGCGAGCCCGCCGAGCTGCAAATCGCCAGCGTCAAGGCCGAGGGCTTCACCCTGCTGACCATCCCCATGGGTACCGTGCCGCTGCGTCTGGCCGAGCTGGACCCTGAGCGCCCAATAGCCTGCCTGTGCCACCACGGTGGGCGCAGCATGCAGGTCGCGCAGTTCCTGGCCAGCCGCGGCTTTGGGAACGTGGCCAATATTGCCGGTGGCATCCACGCCTGGGCTGCTGAAGTCGACCCCAGCCTGGCCACCTACTGAAACCTTACCCCTTACCCGAAAGCGCCCCATGAACCGCCACTGCACCCGCAAACCCCGCACCCTGAATCCCTTGCGCCTGCTGCCCCTGTTGGCCGCCCTGGGGGCGGGCTTTGCCGGGCCAGCCCAGGCGCAAAGTCTGGTGGACCTGTTCCAGGCGGCCAAGGGTTATGACGCCACGTACCAATCCGCCAAGGCGCAGGCGGTGGCTACCGTGGCCAAGGGTGAGCAGGCCCGGGCCGGCATTCTGCCCACCGTGGGCCTGGGCGCAGGCGCCAGCCAGACCAACCAGGACAGCTCGCTGGCCTCCCTCAACGGCCGCAGCTTCAACACCCAGCAGGCGCAAATCTCGGCCTCGCAGCCGCTCTACCGCCCGGCCAACCAGGCCGCGTATGAACAAGGCAAGAAGAGCAGCGACATCGCCCAGTCGCAACTCGTGGCCGCCGAGCAGGACCTGATCGTGCGCGTCAGCCAGGCCTACTTTGATGTGCTGGCCGCTACCGACACACTGACCTTTTTGCGCAGCCAAAAGGATGCCGTGGCCGAACAGCTGGCCTCGGCCAAGCGCAACTTCGAGGTCGGCACCTCCACCATCGTCGACACCCGCGATGCGCAGGCCCGTTTTGACCTGACCACCGCCCAGGAGCTGGCCGCCGACAACGACCTGCGCGTCAAATCCCTGGCCCTTGATCAGTTGGTGGGCCAGAGCGGCACCGCACCCAAGCCCCTGCTGGCGCCCGTGGTGCTGGGCGAGGTGCAGCCCGCCGACGTGAACGCGTGGGTACAACAGGCACAGGACAACAACCCCGCCGTGCAGCAAAGCCAGATCGCGCTGGAGGTGGCCAAACTGGAAACCGAAAAAGCCAACGCAGGCCACAAGCCCACGCTGGACCTGACCGGCAGCTACGGTGTGGCCAACAACAACGGAAGCACCACCACCAACGGCAGCTACACCACCAATGTGGCCACCGTGGGCCTGAGTTTTAATTTGCCCCTGTTTGCGGGCTACGCCATCCAGAACCGGGTGAAGGAAACCCTGGCCCTGGAAGACAAGGCCCGCAGCGACCTGGACGCCGCCAAACGCACGGTGGCCCAGGCCACCCGCACCGCCTTCTTTGGCGTGCAGTCCGGCCTGTCGCAGGTCAAAGCCTACGAGGCGGCTGAGGCCTCCAGCCAAAGCGCACTCGACGCCAACAAGCTGGGCTACCAGGTGGGTGTGAAGATCAACATCGACGTGCTCAACGCCCAAAGCCAGCTCTTCAGCACCAAGGCCACGCTGGCCAAGGCACGCTATGACGTGCTGGTGGGTGGCCTGAAGCTGCGCCAGGCCAGCGGGGTGTTGAAGGACGACGACCTGCAGCCGATCAACGCGCAGTTGGCGCCATAGGCGCCTAAGGCACATTGGGCGCCTTGGGCGCAGGCGCCTGCATCAGCTTCTGCCGCCTTGGCGCTCAGCCCCACAGGGTATCCAAAGCCTCCAGCGTCCGGCGCGTGGCACCCTGGTGGGCCAGACTCCACGCCAGTGCGCAATGCCGTGCGTGCTCCAGCGCCACCGGGTCGTGCAGCAGTTCCTGTGCTGCGCTTAGGGCCCGTTCCAGGTGCGCACAGCGCAAGGCCGCACCCGCTGCAACGGCCAACTCCGCCGCCTCGGCAAAGTTGAAGGTGTGCGGGCCCATCAGCACCGGGCAGGCACAGGCTGCGGCCTCGATCAGGTTCTGTCCGCCCAGGGGCGCGAAGCTGCCGCCCAGCAGGGCCGCATCGGCCAGGCCGTAGTACAGCGCCATCTCACCCAGTGAATCGCCCAGCCACACGTCCGCTACGGTAGGAGCGTCGTGCCAGCCACTGCGGCGGGAGACTGACAAGCCGGCAGCCTTCAACAGCACGGCCACCGCATCAAAACGCTGCGGGTGGCGTGGCACGATGAGCCATTGCACGTGCAGCGGCTGGCCTGCGGCGGTGCGGCGTGCCAGGGCGTCCAGCAGCATCTGCTCCTCGCCCTCGCGCGCGCTGGCAAACATGAGCACCGGACGCTGGCTGTCCGCACGCCAGGCACGCCCTTGGGCCAGCTGCGCGGCGTTGGGCGCGGCGTCGAATTTCAGGTTGCCGGTGACGCCTTGCACCGGTGCGCCGAGCAGGCGCAGGCGGCGGGCGTCGTCTTCGGTCTGCGCCCACACGGCGGTCAAATTTTCATAGGCCGGGCGGGCCAGCCAAGCCAGACGCAGGGCCTGGCGCAAGCTCTTTTCGCTCAGGCGCGCGTTCACCAGGCACAGGGGAATGCGGGCCGCCTTGCAGGCCGCCACCATGTTCGGCCAGACCTCGGTTTCCATCAGCAGGCCGATGCGTGGCCGGAAGTGCGTGAGAAAACGCTCCACCGTACCGGGTGTGTCCCAGGGCTGCCAGACCTGCACATCCCCGTCACGCAGCAAGGCCCTGCCCTGCTCCCAGCCCGTGGCGGTGCCGTGGGTGAGCAGCAGCCGCAAGCCCGGTCGGCGCGCACGCAGGGCAGCAAGCAACACCGCAGCGGCGCGGGTTTCGCCCAGCGACACGGCATGCAGCCAGACAAAGGCCTGGCCAGGCACCGGTGTTGGTGCGGGAAAGTCATAGTGACCAAAGCGCTGCTCCACCGCGTGGGCATAACCCGGCTCGCTCGCGGCACGGGCGCGCAGCTTGCGCCTGAGAAAGGGCTGCGCCAGCCACAGGGCCAGCGAATAGAGCGCCCGGATCACCGGCACAGCAGGGGCGTGGCCAGCGCCTCCCAGGCCTGCCAGACCACCTCCACAGCGGGTGTGGGCACGGCGTACACGCAGACCTGGCGCGTATTGGCCACGCCGGTGCGCCAGGCGGTGTCGAAGTTGTAGATCTGCACATGGGCCAGCCCTAAGGCCACAGCAATGTGGCTGAGGCCACTGTCCACCCCAATCACGCCGGAACAGTGCGCCATGGTGTCCACCAGTGCGTCCAGCGCCATGGGGGGCCAGACCCAGGCGTCCTGCAAACCCGCAGCAATCTTTTCACTCACGGCCTTCTCGGTCGCGTTGCCATGCGCCAGGGCGACGGCAAAGCCGCTGTGGTTGAGGCGCTGGCCCAGCGCAATCCAGTGGTCCAGTGGCCATTCCTTGTCCTGGCGCGAGGTGCCGTGCACCAGGGCGACCACCGGCTTGCGCGGGGCAAAGGGGTTGGCGCTGGCGCCCGGGTTGGCCAGCAGCTGGTGTGCCGCGCGGCCTTGCGGCGGCGATACGGCCAGGCCTGCAGCTTTCAAACCAAACTGCGCCTCGCCCTCCAGCGCATAGCCCAGCGCCTCGGCACACAGCAGGCGCGCGCGCTGCACCGCATGCACATGGGGCGCGAGTGTGACGGCGCGGTCAGCGACCCAACGCGTGGGCGCCTCATAGCCCGAGCCCTCGGTGCGATTCGCCATGGCATAACGCAGGCCACCGACGCGGGTTTGCGCCAGCCAGGCGATCAAGGCCGATTTGGTCAGGCCCTGCAGGTCGATCACCGCGTCATAGGCCTCTTGCTGCAGCGCGGCTTTGAAGGCGGCCCAATCCTGTCGGGTCGCCGATGACAAAGGGTTTTTGCGCCAGCGCCGCAGTTCGCAGGGGATGACGCGGCGTACGCCCTCGCACCGCGCCACCAGGGGCGCGAAGGCACGCTCCACCACCCAGTCGATCTGCGCGTTGGGAAGCGCGCGGCGCATGTCCTGCACCGCGGCCATGGCGTGCACCACATCGCCCAGCGAGGACAGCTTGACGATCAGGATGCGCGGCGCCATGGCGGCGGCAGTTTTGGAAACGCCCAGGCTCAATGCGCGCTTTCCTCGATTTGGGCGTCGGGCATTGCAGAACGCAGCAGCGCCAGCATGGCCGTCTGGATGCGCTCCAGCGCCTCGGGCGTGTGGCCCTCAAAGCGCAGCACCAGTACCGGCGTGGTGTTGGAGGCGCGCACCAGGCCAAAACCGTCCGGCCAGTCCACGCGCAGGCCGTCGATGGTGTTGACCACTGCCGGTGCGGCAAAGTCCACCCGGGCCACCAGCTGCTCGACCAGACCGTGGGCCTGGCCCTCGGCGCAGGGCACATTGAGCTCGGGCGTGGAGAAGCTGGTGGGCAGGCCGTTGAGCAGGGCGCCCGCGTCGGCGGCGGCACTCACAATTTCGAGCAGGCGGCAACCGGCGTAGGTGCCGTCATCAAAACCAAACCAGCGCTCCTTGAAGAAGATGTGGCCGCTCATCTCGCCGCCCAGGGGCGAGTCGATCTCGCGCATCTTGGCCTTGATGAGGGAGTGGCCGGTCTTGAACATCAGGGCTTTGCCCCCTGCGGCTTCAATCTCGGGCGTCAGGCGCTGCGAGCATTTCACGTCAAACACAATGGTTCCGCCGGGCACGCGCGAGAGCACGTCGCGGGCGAACAGCATCATCTGGCGGTCGGGGTAGATGTTGCTGCCGTCCTTGGTGACGATGCCTAGGCGGTCGCCGTCGCCATCAAAGGCCAGGCCGAGTTCGGCGTCGCTCTCTTTCAAAGCGGCAATCAGGTCGCGCAGGTTTTCGGGCTTGCTGGGGTCGGGATGGTGGTTGGGGAAGTTGCCATCCACGTCACTGAAGAGCTCGGTGACTTCACAGCCAATGGCGCGCAGGATGGCCGGGGCCGAAGCGCCGGCCACGCCGTTGCCGGAATCGACCACGATCTTCATCGGGCGTTTCAGTTGGATGTCGCCCACAATGCGCGCCGTGTAGGCGGGCAATACGTCAGCCTGGGTGCAGGCGCCGCCATCTTTGAGCGTCCAGCCATCGGTCTCCATCATGCGGCGCAGGGCCAGGATGTCTTCGCCGTAAATAGCCCGTCCGCCCATCACCATCTTGAAGCCGTTGTAGTCGCGCGGGTTGTGGCTGCCGGTGACCTGGATGCCACTTGCGCACAGGGTGTGGGCGGCAAAGTACAGCAGGGGCGTGGTGACCATGCCGACGTCGATCACCTGCACACCGGCCTCCACCAGGCCACGGATCAGGGCCGCGGCAAGACCGGGGCCGCTCAGGCGGCCGTCACGGCCCACGGCCACGGTGCGCTGGCCCTGTGCCATGGCGACCGTGCCAAAGGCGCGGCCCAGGCCGAGCGCAATGTCAACGTTCAGGGTGGTGGGGGTGATGCCCCGGATGTCATAGGCCTTGAAAATACCGGCGTGAAGCTGCATGCGTTTCCCTTGTTGGCGCTTGTGTGGGCCACGGCTGTGGCCCCTTGTGGTGGCCGCCCATTGTAGGTGCAGGGTCGCCCCGGATCTGCCACAGCCACATGTCCGGAAACGGCCAGTTTTTCAATCGGCGCTGCGTATCATGCAGCCATGTCCACCGCGCTTGCCCCTGCCCCATGGGCCCTTGATGCCGAGGCCTGCTACCTGGCGCTCAAGGCCCATGACGCGCGCTTTGACGGCCAGTTTTTTACAGCCGTCAGCAGCACCGGCATCTACTGCCGCCCGGTCTGCCGGGTGCGCACACCCAAGGCGGAGAACTGCCACTTTTATGTGCTGGCCGCGCAGGCCGAAGCGGCGGGTTACCGGCCCTGCCTGCGCTGCCGCCCGGAGGTGGCACCTGGCCTTTCCAACAACCTGGCCTGGAGCACGCAGGACGCTTCGGCGACGCTTGCGCAACAGGCCACAGGCTTGCTGGACGGGCTGGCGCAGGCAGACGCTGGCATGGCAAGTCCAGGCAGCACGGGTGTCGCAGGCATGGCAGGGGTAGCGGTTCGTCTGGGCGTGAGCGAGCGCCATCTGCGCCGCATTTTTGAAGCACACTGGGGCATATCACCCCTGCAATACCTGCAGACGCGCCGCCTGCTGTGCGCCAAGCAGCTCCTGACCGACACGCAGTTGCCCGTCAGCCAGGTGGCGCACTTGAGCGGCTTTGCCAGCCTGCGCCGCTTCAATGCGGCCTTTGTGGCGCATTACCGGCTGCAGCCGCGCGCCCTGCGCCGGGCAGTTGCCACGCCATCAGCCACACATCGCGCCGCCTTCGCCGCCAGAGCTGTCACCGGCATCGTGCTCAAGGCCAGCTACCGCCCGCCCTATGACGTGCCGGCGATGCTGGCCTTTTTACAGCAACGCGCCATGCCCGGCGTGGAGGCGGTGGACATGGCCACGCACAGCTACCAGCGCACCCTGGCCCTGCAGCACCACGGCCGCACGCTGACAGGCTGGGTGCAGGCGCGCTTTCTGCCCGGCACCCACACGGTGGAATTTGCCATCAGCGAAAGCCTCTTGCCTGCCCTGCCCCGCCTGATGGCCGACTTGCGCCACTTGCTGGACCTGGACGCCGACCCCGGCGCAATAGCCAGCAGCCTGGGCGCGCGCTTTGCCGGGCTGGAGGGCCTGCGTGTGCCGGGCACACTGGACGGCCTGGAGCTGGCCGTGCGCGCCGTGCTGGGCCAGCAGATCACAGTGGCGGCCGCCCGCACGCTCGCCACCCGGCTGGTGCAGGCGCTGGGCCAACCCCTGTCCACATCCTTGACGACACCCTTTGCGGCGCTGACCCATCTGTTTCCCACGGCCCAGGCGCTGGCCGGGGCAACCGGCGAGGCCCTGGGTGCTTTGGGCATCGTGCGCCAGCGCCAGGCGGCCATTCAGGCGCTCGCGCAAGCTGTGGCCAGCGGCACGATGCGCCTGCGCGCCGGTGCCGATGTGGCGCAGACCCAGGCCGCCCTGCTGGCCCTGCCCGGCATCGGCCCCTGGACGGCCCACTACATTGCCATGCGCGCCCTGCGCTGGCCCGATGCCTTTCCGGCAGGCGACGTGGCCCTGCACAGCGCCCTGGGCCTGCGCCAGCACAAGGCGCCCGCCGCCGAGGCCGAGCGCCTGTCACAGGCCTGGCGGCCCTGGCGAAGCTATGCCGTGGTGCGGGCCTGGCATGCCCTGTCCTTGCCTCACAACCCACTCGACTCGCGCACTGGAGATTGACCATGCTTACCGCCCCAACCCCTTTCGCCTCAGCTGCGCCCCGCAGCACCCGCCGACCCATCGTGCGCTGCAGCTTCGCCAGCCCGCTGGGCCCCATGAGCCTGGCCGCCACCGGACGCGGCCTGGCCGGTGCGTGGTTCGATGGCCAGAAGCACATGCCCGACATGGAGGGCTGGGCGCTGCAGCCAGACCACCCCATCCTGCTGCAAGCACAAGCAGAACTAGGCGACTACTTTGCCGGGCAACGCCAGGTGTTTGAGGTGCCGCTGGACATCCAGAATGGCACCGCTTTCCAGCAGCAGGTCTGGCAGGCACTGCGCGGCATTGCCAGTGCGGCCACCACCTCCTATGGCGCTTTGGCGCTGCGCATCGGCAGGCCTGCGGCCGTGCGCGCTGTGGGTGCGGCAGTGGGGCGCAACCCCATCAGCATCATCGTGCCTTGCCACCGCGTGGTGGGGGCGCAGGGCGCGCTCATCGGTTATGCCGGTGGGCTGGAACGCAAGGTCGCTCTGCTGCAACTGGAACAAGCCATGGCCGCGACAATCAGGGCATGACAAACGACTCCACCAGCACCCACCCAGCCACCGCCAACAAGAAACCCTGGCTGATCGATTTCATTTTGCTGGCCGCCATCTGGGGCGCCTCCTTCATGTTCATGCGCGTGGCCGCGCATGCGCTGGGCGCCCTGCCCGCCGCGGGCCTGCGGGTCTGCATTGCCGCGCTGTTCCTGCTGCCCATGCTGCTGTTCAAGGGCCTGGGCCCGGCGCTGCGCCAGCACTGGAAGCTGACCTGTGCGGTGGGCGTGCTCAACTCGGCCGTTCCCTTTGTCTGCTTCACCTACGCGCTGTTGTCGATCACCACCGGCCTGTCCGCCATCCTGAACGCCACCGTGCCGCTGTTCGGTGCGCTGATTGCCTGGCTGTGGCTGAAAGACCGGCCCAGCGGCTCGCGCATGCTGGGCCTGGCGGTGGGCTTTGCAGGCGTCACCATGCTGGCCTGGGACAAGGCCAGCTTCCAGCCCGACGCCAACGGCACCACCACCGGCTGGGCCGTGCTGGCGGTGCTGTTCGCCTGCCTGTGCTACGGCTCGGCGGCCAGCGTGGCCAAGCGCTACATGGGCGGCCTGCCTTCGCTGGTGTCGGCCACCGGCAGCCAGATCGGCGCCAGCCTGGCCCTGCTGCCGCTTACTGTGCGCTACTGGCCCGCCGAGGCGCCCAGCCTGCAGGCCTGGGCCGCCGTGCTGGTGCTGGGTGTGGTGTGCACGGGCCTGGCCTACATCCTGTACTTTCGCCTGATCGAGCGGGCGGGCCCGGCGCGCGCCCTGTCGGTAACCTTTGCGATTCCGGCCTTTGCCGTGTTCTATGGCGTGCTGCTGCTGGGCGAAAGCATCACGCCGTGGATGGTGCTGTGCGCGCTGGTGATCATTGCCGGCACCACGCTGTCCACCGGGCTGGTGCGCCTGGGCCGCCGCGCGGCCTGAGCGGCTGACGGGCTGGCAGCTCAGGCCAGCGTAAAGCGAGCCACGAGGTGCTCCAGACGCTGTACCTGCTCGTCCAGCGACTGGGCTGCGCTTGCGGCCTGCTGCACCAGCGTTGCGTTCTGTTGCGTGGTGCCTTCGAGCTGCGAGATGGCGCCGTTGATCTCGCCAATGCCCTGGCTTTGCTCCAGCGTGGAGCTCGACACCTTGTTCATCACGTTGCTCACGTCCGAGACCGCGCCGGCCATGTCGGCAATGGTCTGGTCGGCTTCCCGCACCAGCACCAGGCCTTCTTTCACTTCGCGCGTGGAGTTGTCGATCATGGCGTTGATCTCGCGCGCGGCCGTCGCGCAGCGCTTGGCCAGCGCCCGCACCTCGGCCGCCACCACGGCAAAGCCGCGCCCCTGTTCGCCCGCATGGGCGGCTTCCACGGCGGCGTTGAGCGCCAGCAGATTGGTCTGGAAGGCAATGCCCTCGATCTCGCTGATGTGGCCATGGATGACGGCCGTGGTCTTGCTGATCTTCTCCATGGTCAGCGCCACCCGGGCCACGACCTCGCCCCCGTGCAGCGCGGCCTGGGTGGCCTTGGACGACAGCTCGGCGGCCTCGCTGGCACTGGCGGCATAGCGCTCGGCCACCAGCTTCATCTGCCCCATGTTGGCCACCGTATGCTCCAGCGATTCGGACTGCTGCCCCGTGCGCAGCGACAGGTCTTGGTTACCCAGCCAGATTTCGCGCGAGGCACTGGCCACCTGGGTGGAGCTTTGGGTGATCTGGCGCATGGTGCGGGCCAGTTGGCCCTGCATCGCTTGCAGCGAGTGCAAGAGGCTCGCACTGTCGCCCTCAGCCAGCCGGATCTGCATGGACAGGTCGCCCTGGGCGATGCGGTGGGCAATCGACTTGGCATAGGCCGGCTCACCGCCGAGCTGGCGTGAGAGGCGCTGTGTGACCCACAGGCTGATGCCCACCGACAGGGCCACCAGCGCCAGCATGATGGCCGCCACCCAGCGCACCGAGTCGCTGTAAATGCCGGCGGCATGTTCCATGGTGGCCTGCGCCGATTCGCCGCGCAGCGTCACCACCGCGTCCACCCGCGATTCAATCTTGCGCGTGTCGATCAGCAGACCGGCATCTTCAGAAGGCACGTCGGCGCTCATTTGCACCAGGTCCAGCGGTTGCGCCTTGACGAGGGCGACGTACTCCTTCAGGCGTTTGGACCACTTCGCCAGGGCCTCCCCCAGCTGCGCTGCCTGGGTGCGTGCCGCCTCGCCTTGCGACAGGCTTTCGAACCCGGCCAGGCGCGCCGCAATGGCGGCCAGGCTGGCGTCCACATCGCGCCCCAGGTCCGTGCGTTCGCTGGCGGTGGTTGCGGTGAGCAATTGTGTCTGCGCCCGGCTGGCCCGCAGCACCAGGCCACGCATCTGCTCGGCGGCCAGGCCAGCGGCATATTCGCGCTCGTAAAGGGCCTGGGTGGAGGCGTTGATGCGCCCCATTTGCCAGAGTGAAAAAGCGCCTATGGCCAGCGCGCCGAGCAGCAGGCTGGCAAAGGCCAGCAACAGGCTCGCCCGCACCGAGGGGCCGCTATCGGGATTGGGGGTGAGGCGCAAGCGCAGGGCCTGCCATCGGCCTTTGGCCCTGACGCTTGCAAAAGAGGCTGGCGGTGCTTGTGGCGCAAGGTCGAAGCCCAACGACGGCGTGGTTTCCAAAGACTGCATCCAGACACTTTCTGTGTGGTTATTCGTCCGTCTGCAGCGCTTGGGGCAGCTGCTTTTGGCTCTGCTGCATTCTGTCGCAATCTTCATGCCACGCGGCCGTGTACACAGGGGCACACATTGCCAGTCGGCCCGTTGCTGGCGGCTTAACGGATCACGCTGTCGCCGGACTTTCTGACCGCATCGCCCGCCTTGAAGCCCGGGTCCTGGGCGAACTCGTAATTCGCCTTGCTGCCGTCTTCAAACTGCACGGCCACCGTCCACACGGTGTGGCTCTTGGCCTTTTCTTCGATCTTCTTGCCCGCATAGGCGCCGCCCGCCGCGCCGGCAATGGTGGCCAGGTCTTTGCCCACACCAGACCCCACCTGGTGCCCGAGAACGGCACCTGCCACGCCACCGGCAATCAGGCCCAGCGGTGTGCCCTCGCCGCTTTTCTCCTGCGAAGTCACCGACAGCACCTTGCCGCACTCCGCACACACAGGCGCACGTTTGGCCGTTGCTGCAGGCGTGTTGCTGGCAGACGGCGCTGCCGCCGCCATGCGGGCGCGGGCATCGGCCAGGGACCGGTCGTACTCGGCCCTGGCATCACGCCGGCATTGCAGGCGCGCGGCCGAACCGGCCTCGTCGTTGCAGAGTTTTTTGTCGCTGGCGTAGCGCGCCGCAGCGGCCCGGCTGTCGGCCGTGTACTGCGCCTTGGGCGTCAAGGGTGCGTCTGCCGCGTGTGCTTGGGGCAGCAGTGCGCATGCCAATGCCCCTGCCATGAGGAAAATCGAGGTGTTCATGCCGGACTCCAAAGAGGGTGATACGACCACATCAACAAACCCACATCACATTATTGGGTCCACGCAGTTCCCGGGCTTGAGAATGCTCAAAGCCGTTGCGGGCGCATCGGGCATCTCGCGGGAGGTCCGGGGCCGGGCACTTTTCATGCAACGCAGGCCTTGGCCCCCGACTGCACGCGTGAGGGCCACAAGGCTGCGCACACCTGCAACTGGGCTACCATGCAATGCACACAAGGTGCCCAGCTTGTCTGCCAAAAATAAATGATTGGAACTATGGAACCGCTCACCCACGCACGCTGCTTGCTTCCATGCGGAAAGCGGGGGTCGCTGTCACGGGGACTCACTTGCATGGTCCTGCTATGCGCAGCGCATGGGGCACCGGCACAGACGCGTACCGACGCCGGCGCCTTACTGCGCGAAATGGAGAAATCCATTCCGCAAGCGGCGCCGCAAGCCGCCACACCCAAGCTTGAACTCCCGGCCCGCGAAGCACCGGTTGCGGATACTGGTTTGCGCGTGCGCATTACGGGTTTTCGCTTCAGTGGCACAAGCCTGGTCAATGAATCCGAACTGCAGGCCCTGCTGGCCGACCAGGTAGGCAGGGAGCTGACGCTGGCGCAATTGCAGGCGACCGCTCTGCACGTTGGAGAGTACTACCGCGCCAAAGGCTACTTTGCACGCGCCCTGCTCCCGCGCCAGGCCATAGAAAACGGAGTGGTCGAGATACAGGTTGTTGAAGGCCGTTTGGGTGAGGTGCAGGTTTCGCCACAAAGTACCCTGCAACGACTGGAGCCTGAGGTGGCACGCCAGTTTGTGCTGGCGCAGCAGCGTGCAGGGGCGGCCCTGCAGCCAGAGGCGTTGCAAAAGGGTCTGCGTCTGCTCAACGAACTCCCCGGGGTCCAGGCAATCGGGGGACTGCTGGGTGGCCGCTCGCCTGGCGAGTCCAACTTCTTTGTCAAGATTGACGAAGAACCCTTGCTGGCGAGTCAGGTCGTGCTGGACAATTTTGGCTCCGACTCCACCGGCAAAGAGCGTTTGATGGCAAACCTGGCCATCAACGACCCGGGTGGCCTGGGGGATCAGATCCGTCTTTTGGCACTCGGCGCAAGCGGCACGCAGTTCCTCAGCGCAAGCTACCAACGGCCCTTTGGCACGCACGGCCTGCACGCCAGCATCAACGCGTCGTCGCTGCAGTACCGGATGGTTGGCGCATTGGCCAACCTGGATGCCAACGGTACAGCCGACGCCTTGGCACTGGCACTTGTCTACCCACTGCAACGCAGCGCCGGTGCCGATTGGGACCTGGGCGCCGGCGCCGGCTCCAAACACCTGGTGAACAACGCCGTCGGTCAAAACACCAGCAACAAAAATATCCGCTCCTATTTCCTGGGCCTCAGCGCCAGCCTGCGTGACCCGATCGGGGGTGGGGGGCAAAGCCAGTTGGAGGCCAAGCTCGTTGCGGGCGAACTCGGCCTGACAGATAACGCGACAGATGCGGCCAACGACCAGATATCGGCAAACAGCCAAGGCAGCTTTGACAGACTGGTCTATAGCGCTTCGCGGCTGCAAAAGATCAATCACAGCACGGGCCTCTACGTGGGCCTGAACGGCCAGTTCAGCAACCACAACCTGGACTCCGGCGAACAGTTCAGTCTGGGCGGGCCCAATGGCATCCGTGCGTTTTCAGCCAATGAGGCGAGTGGCGATGAGGGTTGGCTGCTGAACACCGAATTGCGCTACCAACTCTCGGCCTTGCTGCAGGTCCAGGCGTTCCTGGACACCGGGGCGATCAGCTTGCACCGGGATGCCTGGATAGGCTGGGATGCTGCGCGCCCCGGCCAGCCCAACCGTTACACACTGAGCGGCGCTGGCTTTGGCTTGTCCTGCAAACTGCCCCAGAATTTTGTCCTTAAAGGTACGCTCGCCTGGATCATTGGCAACAACCCGGGTGCGGCCAATAACCGCGACAGCGACGCCAGCAATGAGCAGCCACGCGTGTGGCTCCAATTGAGCAAAACCCTTTAAGGAGCCACCATGAATCGCATGTATTGCCTGGTCTGGAACCGGGCGCGGGGCCTGTGGATGGTGGCACATGAAGGGGCCGCCGCCTGCGGCAAGACGGGACGTGCGCTGCAGACCAGGCGCGCCGGTGCCCTGGCTGTGGCACTGCTGACGCTGGGAGAGTTTTCGCCGCTGGCCCACGCAGCGCCGCCAGCCAATGCACTGCCGAGCGGTGCACAGATTGTCGCGGGTCAGGTGGTACTGAACCAGAGCCTGCAAAACGGTGTGGCCCGCCTGGATATCAACCAAAGTACGCAAAGGGCCATTCTCAACTGGAGCACCTTCAACATAGGCGCTGCCGCGCAAGTCAACTTCAACCAACCCGGCAGCAGTGCGATTGCATTGAACCGCGTCGTCTCCAGTGACCCGAGCCAGATCTTCGGTGCGCTCCACGCCAATGGGCAGGTCTTTCTCATCAATCCCAACGGGGTCATCTTCGGGCCGGGTGCCGTTGTCAATGCAGGTGGCCTGGTGGCCTCGACGCTGGGCCTGGGCGACACCGATTTTCTGACGGGCAACTACCGCTTCACCAGAAACGCCACCAGCGCTGGCATCCTGAACCAGGGCAGCTTGACGGCATCCTCCGGCGGCTACCTGGCCTTGTTGGCGCCCGATATCAAAAACACCGGCACCCTGCGTGCGCAACTCGGCAGCATTGCACTGGCAGCGGGTGACGCCATGACCCTGAACCTGACCGGCGACAGGCTGGTCAACGTCATCGTCGATCCGGCACAGATCGCCACGCTGGTAGAGAACCGCGGTGTCATCCAGGCAGACGGTGGCACGGTACTTTTGAGCGCACAGGCCAGCGACCAGCTGATTGGCGCGGCCATCAACACCAGCGGCATCATCGAAGCGCGTGGGCTCTCGGACCAGGGCGGCAGCATTGTTCTGGACGGCGGTGGCGCCGCCACTGTGACGGTGAGCGGCGTACTGGATGCAAGCGACACACGCACCGGGCGCAAGGGTGGTTCAGTCAAGGTGCTGGGTGACAAGGTCGGCCTGCTGGACCAGGCCCGTATCGACGTATCCGGATTTGCCGGCGGCGGCGCAGCGCTGATTGGCGGCAACTGGCAGGGCAAGGGGCCGGAACGCAACGCGCAGCTCACCTTTGTCGGCGCGGATGCGCGCATCCAGGCCGATGCGCTGGTCGCAGGCGATGGCGGCACGGTGGTCGTATGGGCGGATGGCATCACGCGCTTCCATGGCAGCGTCTCGGCCAACGGCGGCACCCTGGGCGGCAATGGCGGCCAGGTCGAGACTTCAGGCAAAGGCGCCCTGGACATCGATGGCGCGCAGGTGAGTGCCCAAGCCACGATGGGCAGGAACGGGACCTGGCTGCTGGATCCGACAAGCATTGACGTGGTGGCAAGCGGAAAGCTGTTCGCCACTACCGGCGACGTGAACCAATTTGCAGACTTTGACCTGTCGGGCAAGGGCCTGGGCACCCGGATCAGCCCCAATGAGCTGGCCCTGGCCAAGGCCTCGGTGGTGCTGCAAGCCCAAAACACCATCACCTTCAGCAGTGCCGTGACGCTGACATTTGCGGGGGCTGGCCTGACGGCGCAGGCCGGTGGAAACATCATCGTGAATGCGGGCATCACGACCAATAACGGCCAGATCACACTGAGCGCGAACGATCCGGGCGGCACGCGTTCAGCCAGTGCCAGCGTCAGCGGAGCGGGCAATTTGAATGCGGGAAGTGGTCTCATCACCGTGGACACCAACGGCAGCAGCGGAGGCATCAGCCTGGCCGGCAACATCAACGCCAGTGCCGGATCCACCTTTCAAACCGGGGCCGGAACCATCGCACTCACTGGCACCGGCAACCAGTTTGGCAACTTCATACAGGTCGGCAATACCGGTGCGAACGACGTCACGGTGGCGGCCAGCAGCGCCGTCAATCTGCAGACAAGCACGGTTGGCCGCAACCTGGCGGTGACATCCCGCGGAAACATCACCGTCCTCGGCGCAGTCGGTGCAGGTGGCAACGCCGAGTTGGTCTCGGCGGCTGACATCGTTCTCAACGGCGTTCTCACGGCGGCTGGCAATGTGGATCTGGTTGCCGCAGGCACATTCATGAATGGCGCCGGTTCAACGGCGCTTGCTGCGGGTGGATACCGGCGGGTTTACTCCCAATCGCCGGACCAGGATGTGACCGGCGGACTGGTCAGCAATTTCTCCCGCTTCAACTGCGCCTACGCCAGCACCTGTGCCGGCCAGCTTCCGGGAACCGGCCTGGGCTTTCTGTATGCCTCCAGCCCCCGGCAAGGCGTGGCGCCCCTGAACACCCGTTCCGAACCCGGCAATCTTCCGCTGGGCCCCGCGAAGTTGCTCCCTGTGTCGCCGTTGGAACTTGCGCAGCCGCCTGCATTGCCGGGCCAGGCCGCCGTGACACTAACCGCGGCCGATGGAAGTGCGCCGACCCAACCACCGATGCGCGCCATACAGGACGGGTTGCAAGGTCTGTATGTGCAATATTTTGGCCGTCCGGCAGACCCGACCGGTCTGGCATATTGGACATCCGTGGTGGAGTCAGGCGTTGCCGCTGGCGGTGACATGGGCACCGTCATCGATGGCATACGAGAGGCATTGGGCAGGTCAGTCGAATACCGGGCCAAATTCTCCGGCTTGACCAGTGACCAATCCGTCAACACGATCTTCCAAAACCAGTTTGGTCGTGATGCAAGTCCGAACGAACTGGCGTATTGGGCGCTCCCCTTGGCACAAGGTAAATTGTCGATCGCCCAGGTGGCGGGCGCCATCACGGACAGCGCCATCGCAGCCGACAGTTCCGATGCGGCCGTCTTCAAAGCCAGAAAAGATGCGGCGCAATCCTTTACCGATGGGCTGACGACCCAAGATCAGATACGTGCCTACGCAGGCGAAGCGGCGGGCGATTCCGCCAGGTCACTTCTGGGTTCCATCACGGCAGACAGCCTGGCCACGCAAAATTCAACCGGCACCAGGTAATGTGGTCCCTGGGTAATTCTTTGCGCCAATACCGAACACGAATCCATGGCCCCAAACCCGTACGACGTCACGCCTTACCAGAGCTACGCCTATGGGGCCTCGCACCCGAGTCGACTGGCAGTAGTCGCCCGGCTCTTCGGGCTTGAAACGGCTGCGCTGGAAACAGCGCGCGTGCTGGAAATCGGTTGTGCCAGTGGGGGCAACCTGTTGCCGATGGCCGCATCGCAAGCCCAGGCGCACTTTGTTGGACTGGACTATTCTCCCGTCCAAATTGATTTGGCACGAAAGGCACAAGCAGAACTCGGATTGACCAACATCGCGTTCCACTGTGTGGACATCCGCAGTGCCGATGCGCAAAACTGGGGGGTGTTCGACTATGTGATCGCCCACGGCATCTACTCCTGGTTGGCACCCGATGCACAGGCGGCCTTGCTTGCCCTTTGCAGGCACAGTCTGGCCCCACAGGGCATTGCCTACGTGAGCTACAACACCTTGCCGGGATGGCACATGCGCGGAATCATCCGTGACATGATGCTGTTCCATTCGGAACTGTTCCCTGACCCCGGGCAGAAAGTCGTCCAGGCAAAGGCCTTGCTGGATTTCATGGCCACACAGGTGCCGACCGAAGGCAACCCTTACGGGCAGTACCTGCGCCACGAGATGCAACTGGTTTCTGCCGTTAGCGACAGCTACCTGAGCCATGACCATCTGGAGGAGCACAACGAGGCCCTTTATTTCCGCGATTTCGTGACACGGGCCCATGCCTGCGGCTTGGCCTATTTGGGCGAGTCAGAATTCAGCAGCATGGTGGGCGCCGGGGTATCCAATGACGCATACCAGCAGTTGGCAAGCGAGATACAAGACATCGTGCGCCTGGAGCAATACCTTGACTTCATGCGCAACCGCACGTTCCGCATGACCCTGCTGGTGCAACAGGGCCGCGATATTCGACGCAAGGTGGACGGCGATCGACTGCAAGAGCTGTGGGTATCTGGCGCCCTGGTTCCCGACACGCCGTGTGATCCCGCAACCGCCGATGAAACGGCCTTCCGGTCAGGCAACGGTCATGGTTTGCGCACCGGCCACCCGATCACCAAGGCGGCGTTGCTGGCACTGCGCGCGCACTTTCCGGGCGCACTGGCGTTCAGCGCCTTGCTGAGCCTTGCGCGCAGCCGTCTGCCCTCGACCCACTGCGACGCAATCTGCGCTGAGCAAGACGCCACAACCTTGGCAAATGACCTGTTGCTGGCCTACATGGCACCCGGCACCGTCCAGCTTTATGCGAGCAAGCATGGGGCTGCGCCTAGCCCTGGTCCCCTCCCAACGGCGTCGGCCTATGCACGGTGGCAGGCATTGCATGCACGTGTCCTGACCAACCTGATGCATGAGACGGTAGAGGCCAGCACCGTGGCCTGCTTTCTTCTGCCACTGCTGGATGGGGGCAATGACCATGCTGCCCTGTGCCGGGCATTGCGCCAGGGGATCGCACAAGGGCAGATTCAGCTGGAGCACGCGGGCCAGACGGTTTCACCAGACGCGCCAGATGCGGCCATGCAAGACGCACTGAGCGCAGTTTTGCAGGCGCTGGCCTTGCAAGGCCTGCTCCTGCAGCCAGCCTGAAGTTTGCAGCGTCGCTTTGTGTCAACAGAGCGTCGCAGCAAACCGAGACACCGCCACAGGCCCGGCATACGATGGGCCCACCATGACCGACATTCAAACCCTGCGCACCGACCTGGCCGCCGCCTTTCGCTGGGCCGCGCGGCTCAACCTGCACGAGTCGATTGCCAACCATTTCAGCGTGGCCACCAACGCGTCCGGCAGCCAGTTTCTATTGAATCCGGTGGGCAGCCATTTCTCCCGCCTGCGCGCCAGCGACTTGCTGCTGCTGGACGTGGGCGAGCCAGCCACCTACGCTGGCGACAACGCGCCCGACCCCACGGCCTGGCACCTGCACGCCGCCTTGCACAAAGCCTTGCCGCAGGCGCGCTGCATCCTGCACACGCATATGCACAACGCCACCGTGCTGTGCTGCCTGAAAGACTTCGAGTTTTTGATGCTGGACCAGAACGCCTGCCGTTTTCATGGCCGCATTGCCTATGACCGCGACTATGCGGGCATGGCGCTGGATGACAACGAAGGTACGCGTGTGGCGGCCTTGATGGGCGTTGGTAAAAGCGTGCTGTTCATGGGCAACCACGGCGTCATCGTGGTCGGCCCTAGTGTGGCCCAGGCCTTTGACGAACTCTATTACCTGGAGAAAGCCTGCGCCCTGCAGGTGTCCGCCTTGGCCACTGGTCGTGAGCTGGCCCTGATACCCGAGGCCGTGGCCCAGGCCGCCTGCAGCCAATGGAACGATTACCCCACGCGCTTTAGCGAGCTGCATTTCAACGCCCTCAAAACCATCCTCAACGAAGAAGAACCGGACTACCAAGCATGAACCCAAACATCATCATTACCTGCGCCGTGACCGGCGCCGGCGAAACCGTTGGCAAGAACCCGCATGTGCCGGTGACGCCGCGCCAGATTGCCGATGCGGCGATTGAAGCGGCCAAGGCCGGTGCGACGGTGGTGCACTGCCATGTGCGCGACCCGCAAACCGGCAAAGGCAGCCGCGACCCGGCGCTGTACCGCGAACTGATGGAGCACATCAAGACCTCGGGCGTGGACGTGATCGTCAACCTGACCGCCGGCATGGGCGGCGACCTGGAAATTGGTGTCGGCGAGCGCCCCACCGACTTCGGCCCAGGCACCGACCTGGTGGGGCCGCTGACCCGCCTGGTGCATGTGGAAGAGTTACTGCCCGACATCTGCACGCTGGACTGCGGCACGCTGAACTTTGGCGATGGCGACACGATTTATGTCTCTACGCCGGCCGCCCTGCGCGTGGGCGCCAAGCGCATCACCGAGCTGGGTGTGAAGGCCGAGCTGGAAATCTTTGACACCGGCCACCTATGGTTCTCCAAGCAGATGATGAAGGAGGGCTTATTGGTCGACCCGCTGTTCCAGCTCTGCCTGGGCATCCCCTGGGGC
The DNA here is from genome assembly GCA_947374485.1 of Comamonadaceae bacterium. Lineage (GTDB taxonomy): Bacteria > Pseudomonadota > Gammaproteobacteria > Burkholderiales > Burkholderiaceae_C > Allorhodoferax. Next base: position 21,636 of record CANCCF010000013.1, read on the forward strand.
GCACCCGCCGACACCACCACCATGAAGGCCATGGTGGACAACCTGCCGGCCGGTGCCACCTGGGCCGGCTTTGGCATTGGCCGCATGCAAATGCCCATGGCCGCACAGGCCATGCTCTTGGGCGGCAATGTGCGCGTGGGTCTGGAAGACAACCTGTGGCTGGACAAGGGCGTGCCGGCCAGCAACGGCAGCCTGGTGGAGCGCGTGATCAAGCTGATCGAGTGCATGGGCGCCAAGCCCATGAGCCCGGCCGATGGCCGCGTGAAGATGAATCTGAAGAAACGCTGAACCCCAAGGAACTCCATGACATTCAACACCAACATCAAAACCTTCGCTGCCTTGGGCACCGGCGTCATCGGCAGCGGCTGGATCGCCCGCGCCCTGGCCAACGGCCTGGACGTGATCGCCTGGGACCCGGCACCCAATGCCCAAGCGCAACTGGTAGAGCGCATCCGCAAATGCTGGCCCGCACTGGTGGCCAACGGCCTGAAACCCGGCGCTTCGCCCACGCGCCTGCGCTTTGTCGCCACCGTAGAGGAGTGCGTGAAGGATGCCGACTTCATCCAGGAAAGCGCCCCCGAAACCCTGGCGCTCAAGATCGACCTGCACGCCCGTGTGACGGCCGCCGCACGGCCCGATGTGCTGATTGGCTCTTCGACGTCGGGCCTGTTGCCCAGCGAGTTTTACGCCCATGCGAAAAACCCCGAGCGCTGCCTGGTGGGCCATCCGTTCAACCCCGTCTACCTGCTGCCTCTGGTGGAAGTGGTGGGCGGCGCCAAGACTTCGCCCGAGGCGATTCAAGCTGCGATTGCGTTTTACAAAAGCTTGGGGATGAAGCCCCTGCATGTGCGCAAAGAGGTACCCGGCTTCATCGCCGACCGCCTGCTCGAAGCCCAATGGCGCGAGGCCCTGCACCTGGTCAACGACGGCGTGGCCACTACCGGCGAGATTGACGATGCCATCCGCTATGGCGCAGGCATCCGCTGGTCCTTCATGGGCAGCTTTTTGATTTACACGCTGGCAGGCGGCGACGCCGGTATGCGCCACTTCATGTCGCAGTTCGGCCCGGCTTTGAAGCTGCCGTGGACCAAGCTGGTGGCGCCCGAGCTGACCGATGCGCTGATCGACCGGGTGGTCGAAGGCACCGAGGTACAACTCGGCACGCACAGCATTGCCGACCTCGAGCGCTACCGCGACGACTGCCTGATGGCCGTACAGGAAGCGGTGCGGGCCACCAAGATCAAGCACGGTATTTCTCTGGATGAGTGAAGCCATGCCCGCCTTGCTGACCACCTGGCGTGGTGCCGTGGACCACGCCTGGGTGGACTACAACGGCCACCTCAACGACGCCTACTACCTGGTGATCTTCAGCCTGTCCACGGACGCGCTGATGCTGCACATCGGCCTGGACGCCGCAGGGCGCGCCGCCACCGGCCACACCATGTACACGCTGGAGGTGCACCTGAACTACCTGCAGGAGGTGCACGAGGGCGTGGCGGTGGAAGTGCGCACCCAGGTGCTGGGTCTGGATGCCAAGCGCTTGCACATCTTCAACACTTTGCATCGGCAGGACGATGGTGTGTTGCTGGCCACCAATGAGCAGATGCTGTCGAACATCGACACCTCGGACAAGCTGGCGGGCCCCAAGACTGCGCCCTTTGCGCCGCAGGTTGCTGCGGTGTTGATGCCCCTTGCAGCGGCGCATGCGTCAATGCCAAGACCTGCCAATGCGGGGCGCAGTATTGCGTTGCCTGTTGTGCGCAAGTAGCTATGTATTTTTGCACTGCTGTTGATGGAGTCACTTCTGGACACAGGCCGACGTGGCACTCCGTTCCGTCCGTGTCCCCCGCCCACGCACGGCTTGCAGCCGTGCATGGCCTATTGCCACAAGGTGGGCGCATCCGCTGGCAGCGGATGCGTACGCCTCCTCCTTTACCTACCGGAACGGAGCGCCACGCCGTCCTGCGTCTGCCTACATGGTTGGCGCACAAGGATTCGGGTATTCAGCCATTGCACGTCAACAGCGCAGGCTGCCGAGGGCAGTGGGGTGGATGGTGCAGTGAGGTAAAGGAGGAGCCCGCAGGGCGGGGGACACGAACGGAACCATCTACCCCGCTGCCCTCGGACAACACAAACCACTGCACACAATGACTTCATGCCTTTCGCACCCAAACAAAAGACCATGACCGATCCCCATAAGACAACAGGCCGCGTCAGCACCCCACTGGAAAACACACCGGCCAAACCCTGGAACGCCACGGCCCCCATAGACGCACCGCTGCAACTCCACTCCCCCACAGTTCTGCCGCAATGGGTGGACTACAACGGCCACATGAGCGAGTCGTGTTTTTTGCTGGTGTTTGGCGACAGCTCGGATGCCTTTTTTCGCTTTGTCGGCATCGACGAGTCTTACCGCGATACACAGGGCATGTCGCTCTACACGGTGCAAACGCAAATCCACAACATCAAGGAAGCGTCCCAGGGCGACCCGCTCCGGCTCACCCTGCAAGTGCTGGATGTGGACGACAAACGCGTGCACATCTTCCACCGCATGTTCCATGCAAACACCGGCGAGTTGCTGGCCACGGGTGAGCAAATGCTGGTGCATGTGGACATGCACGCTGGCCGCGCCGCGCCCATGCCGCCGTGGCTGCTGGAACATATGCAGGCCATCCACACGGCACACGCTGCACTGCCGCGCCCTTCGCAAGCCGGTGCTGCCATCGGCATACGCCGCAAGACCACCTAGAGAATCCACACCATGCATTTCGAACTCAGCTTTGAGCACACCCTGCTGGTGGACACAGTGCGCAGCTTTGTGGAAACCGAGCTGTACCCGCACGAAGACCTGGTGGAGCGCACCGACGAGATCCCGCCAGAACTCGCAGCACAGATCCAGGCCAAGGCCATAGCGGTCGGCCTGTACGCTGCCAACATGCCGGAAGAACTGGGCGGCGGCGGGCTGGATAACTTTGGCGTGACGCTCTTGGAGCGCGAACTCGGACGCGCCTCTTATGGCTTGCAGATGCTGATCGCCCGGCCCAGCAACATCCTGCGCGGCTGCACGGGCTCGCAAATCGAAGAGTATTTGCGGCCAACGATTCGCGGCGAACGCCACGACTGCCTGGCCATGACCGAACCGAATGCGGGGTCGGATGTGCGCGGCATGCTGACCACTGCCGTGCGGGATGGCGATGACTACGTGATCAACGGCAGCAAGCACTTCATCAGCCATGCCGACATGGCCGACTATGTGATCCTGTTTGCGGCCACCGGCGTGGAAGACAGCAAGGCCGGACCGAAGAAAAAGATCACCGGCTTTCTGGTGGACTTTGACACGCCCGGCCTCACGCGCAGGCGCGGGCCTGCTTGCGTGTCGCACCGGGGCTACCACCAGTGCGAGCTCTTCTTTGACGATGTGCGCGTGCCCGCCAGCAAACGCCTGGGCGAGGAAGGCAAAGGCTTCGAGTTGATGGGCGAATGGCTAGGGGCCACGCGCCTGACCGTGGCTGCCACCAGCGTGGGCCGGGGGCGGCGCGTGCTGGACCTGGCCACCGAGTGGGCAGCGAACCGAAAGCAGTTTGGCCAAGCGATTGGCCGCTTCCAGGGCACCGGTTTTAAATTGGCCGACATGGCCACCGAACTCGAGGCCGCCGAACTGCTGACCCTGCAAGCCGCCTGGAAGTGCGACCAGGGCCGCATGACCGATTCGGATGCCGCCATGGCCAAGCTGTTTGCGTCCGAAACCCTGGCGCGCATCACCGACCAGACCCTGCAGATTTTTGGCGGCATGGGACTGATGGGCTCGCTGCCGATTGAGCGCTTCTGGCGCGACGCGCGGGTGGAGCGCATCTGGGATGGCACCAGCGAAATCCAGCGCCACATCATCTCGCGCGCCATGCTGCGCGCGCACGGTGCATGAGCGCGCCAACCAACGCAGCCGACACCAGCAAGGCCGCGCCCGTGGGCACACCGCCAGGTACGGTGGCCGAGGCGGATGCGCCCGGGAGCGCCCGCTTGCAGCGCCTTTTTTCTCCAAGAAGCATCGCCGTCTTCGGCGGCAATGCGGCAGCCGAAGTCATACGCCAGTGCCGCAAGCTAGGGTTTACCGGCGCGCTCTGGCCGGTGCACCCCACGCGCCGCGAGATGGAAGGTTTGCCCTGCTTCGCCGATGTGGCATCCCTCCCCACCGCACCCGATGCCGCCTTCATCGCCGTGCCTGCAGCAGCCACGGTGCAAGTGGTAGGCGCGCTGGCCGCGCGCGGCGCCGGAGGCGCCATCTGCTATGCCTCCGGCTTTGCCGAAGTAGGCGGCGAAGGTGTGACCCTGCAGCAGCAATTGGTGGCCGCAGCAGCGGACATGGCGCTCATAGGCCCCAACTGCTACGGCATGCTCAACTACCTGGACGGCGTGGCCCTGTGGCCCGACCAGCATGGCGGGCAGCGCCCGGAACGCTTGCAGCGCGGCGTGGCGCTGATCACGCAAAGCGGCAATATTGGCCTCAATCTGAGCATGCAGCGCCGTGCCCTGCCGCTGGCCTATCTGGTGACCGTGGGCAACCAGGCGGGGAGCAGCATGGACGCCATCCTCGACGCGCTGCTGGACGATCCGCGCGTGACGGCCATTGGCATGCACATCGAGGGCCTGGACGATGTGGCCGCCTTCTCGCACGTGGCCATCAAAGCCCTGCAAAAACGCGTGCCGCTGGTGGCGCTGAAAGCGGGCAGCTCCGAGCTGGGCGCGCGCACCACCATGAGCCACACCAGCTCACTTGCCGGGCCGGATGCGCTTTATGACGCGCTGTTTGCGCGCTGCGGCGTGGCGCGGGTTTTTGATGTGGCCAGCCTGCTGGAGACGCTGAAATTCTTGCATGTGCACTGCGGCCTCCAGGGCAACACCATCGCCTCCGCCAGTTGCTCGGGCGGTGAGGCCTCGCTGGTCGCCGACCTGGCACAGGCTCATGGGCTGGCCATGCCGGAGCTGCCACCCGCCGCGCACAACCGGCTGCTGGCGGTGCTGGGTGACAAGGTCACCGTGGCCAACCCTTTGGATTACCACACCTACATCTGGGGCGACCTGGCAGCGCAGACGGCCTGCTTTGCTGGCCTGATGGACTGCGGCTTTGACGCCCATCTTCTGGTGCTGGACTTCCCGCGCGCCGACCGCTGCGATGGCGCCACCTGGCACACCACGCTGGACGCTTTTGTAACTGCGCAGAAGCAGACTGGCGCTGCGGCCGTGGTGCTGACCTCGCTGCCCGAAGGCCTGCCCGACGACCTGGGACAGCGCCTGCTGGCACACGGCATCGCGCCCATGCAGGGCACGGCCGACTGCCTGCTGGCGATAGCCCATGCGGCACGTATTGGCGCCGCGCAGGCGCGCGCGGCCAGCACGCGGCCCGTGGCGGGGGTGTCTCATGCGAGCGCAGGCACGAACCTACAGCCTGCCTCCATTTCCAGCGCAGGTGCAGACCGTGGTGTTGCCACGGGCTCAGGCCGCGATGCGGGTGCGGGTGCCACGAGCCACCTGCTCAACGAAGTCGCCAGCAAACAGGCCCTGGCCGCCTTCGGCCTGCCCATTCCCCAAGGCGTCTGCGTGGCCGCGCACGAGGCAGCAGAGGCGGCCCAGCGCATCGGCTTTCCGGTGGTCGTGAAGGCCGTGTCCGACAGGCTGGCGCACAAGACCGAGGCCGGTGGCGTGCGGCTCAACCTGAAGAGCGCGGACCAGGTGCAAGCGGCCGTCGCCGCCATGGCGCATCTGTCAGACCGGTTTCTCATTGAGCAAATGGCCAGCGGGGTGGTGGCTGAAATCATTGTCGGCATCAGCCGCGATGCGCAGTTCGGCCTGGCGCTGACACTGGGTGCGGGTGGCATTTGGGTGGAGTTGTGGAAGGACAGCACGACCCTGCTGCTGCCGGTGTCCCAAAGCGACATCCACGCGGCCCTGCAGGGCCTGAAAATCTGGCCCTTGCTGAACGGCTACCGGGGCCGACGCGCAGGCGATGTGGACGCGCTGGTCGATGCCATAGGCGCCATCGCCGCCTACGCACAGGCCCAGGCAGACAGCTTGCTGGAACTCGACGTCAACCCGATACTGGTGCTGCCCCAGGGCGTGCTGGCCGTGGACGCACTCATTCACCTCTCAAGGGCAGCCACCGCATGACCGATTCCCAGACCGCACAGAGCGCCGTGCGCACCCAGGCCCAAGATGGCATCCTCACCATCACGCTGGACCGGCCCAAGGCCAACGCCATCAACGTCGCCACCAGCCGCGCGCTGTACGCTGCGTTTGTGCAGCTGCAAGACGACCCGAGCCTGCGCGTGGCCATCCTCACTGGCACGGGCCGCTTTTTTTCTGCCGGTTGGGATTTGAATGCCGCAGCGCAGGGCGAGGCCATCAACGCCGACCATGGGCCCGGCGGTTTTGCCGGGCTCACTGAATTCTTCAGCTTGAGCAAACCGGTCATTGCCGCCGTCAACGGGCTGGCCTTTGGCGGCGGCTTTGAGCTGGCCCTGGCCGCTGACCTGGTCGTTGCCGCCGACCACGTGGAATTCGCCTTGCCCGAGGTCAAGCTGGGGCTCGTGGCCGATTCGGGCGGTGTGCAGCGCCTGCCCCGGCGCCTGCCCCGCGCCATCGCCACCGAGCTTTTGATGACCGGGCGGCGCATGTCCGCGCAAGAGGCCCTGCAATGGGGCCTGGTCAATCGCGTGGTGCCAGCCGAGCAGCTGATGGCCACCGCACAGGAACTGGCCGCGCAACTGGTGCAAGCCGCACCACTGGCTCTTGCTGCGGTGAAAGAGGTGCTGCGCGAGACCGAAAGCCTGTCCGTGGCCCAGGCCTACACAGCCATGCGCAGTGGCAGCATCGCCAGCTACAGCGCCATGCTCACCTCCGAAGATGCCCAGGAAGGCCCGCGCGCCTTTGGCGAAAGGCGCGCGCCGCGCTGGCGCGGCAGCTAAGCCTGCCGCTCACAGCAGCGCCAGTGCCCCGGGGCATCACTGCGGCGACAGGAGGGACATGGCCTCATCAAAGGCGAACTGGTGCACGGCTTCTTCCACGCCGGAGTAGTGGGGCCCGAGTGCCGCGCGCAGGGTGCTATGGTGCTGCTCCAGCCAGTCGATGGCGCCCGGGTCGCTTTGCCCCAGCAACTGCTGCAGCTGCTGCACAACCTCTGCGGCCGATTGCTTGCCGGGCACGCCGTCGTGGGCCTGCTCGGTGTCCAGGCTCTGGTCGCCGGGCCAGCGCGCCAATACCGCGCGGGCCAAGGCCTGGGCCGCCTGCTCCAGTGCCCGTGTGTCGGGAAGGCCCCCATCGCGCACGGTCTGTTCCACCTCCGCGGCCAGCAGGGCCAGCCCCTGCATGCCCAGATTGGCGCTCGAGCCCCTGAAGGTGTGCGCCAGGCGTTCGGCCAAGGGCCTGTCGTGCGCGGCGATGGCCTGCTTCAAATCGTCCAGGCTTTGCGCCTGTCGGTTCACAAAGCTTGACAGGAGCTTGAGGTACAGCCGGTGGTTACCTGCGACCCGGCGCAGGGCCTGTGGCACATCCAGCCCCTCGACATGGAGCCAGGCCAGCGCGGGCCCGGTCTGTGCCTTGAGTGTGGCCACCTGCGTGGCCATCTCTGCAGCGGAGGCCATGGGCATGGGCAAGGCCATGGGGATGGCGGTGCCGCGCGGCAGCCAGGCCAGCAGCACGCGCCAGAGTTCGTCGGGTTCAATGGGTTTGGAGACGTAGCCGTTCATGCCCACTTCGGTGCAACGTTCGCGGTCGCGCTGCATGGCGTTGGCGGTCATGGCCACAATCGGCAGTGCCGCAAACCCGGGCAGTGCGCGTATGCGGCGCGTGGCCTCCAGGCCGTCCATCACGGGCATTTGCATGTCCATCAGCACCAGGTCATAGGCTGTGGCCTGCACCCGGTCCAGGGCCTGCTGGCCGTCGTCGGCCAGGTCCACCACAAAGCCCGCGTCTTGCAGCAATTCGGCGCCCACCTGCTGGTTTAAATCGTTGTCATCCACCAGCAAGATGCGCCGCCCCCGCAGCGTGCGCACCTCCTGCTCCAGCAGGCTGTGGCCCTGCGGGTCGGTGCCTCCTCGGCCCGCCGTGGGTGTGCGCAGGTGGCCCCCCAGCACGTGCATCAGGCAACTCTGCAGGGTGGAGGGGCTCACCGGTTTGATCAGCACATCGTCCATGCCCACGCGCTCGGCCCCGCCCATCACCTCGTCTCGCCCAAAGGCCGTGACCAGCACCTGCTTGGGGCAAGGTTCCAGCGCCATCTGGCGCACGCGGCTCGCCGCCTCCAGGCCGTCCATGGCGGGCATCTGCCAGTCCCACAGAATCAGCTGGTAGGGCCGGGCGCTGAGCGAGCGCTCCTGTATGGCTTGCAGCGCAGTCTCTGCATCGATGGCCTGGTCGGCCACGAAGCCTTGGTCGCTGAGGCTCTCCACGAGCACCATTCGCGCCAGCGCGTTGTCATCCACCACCAGCACCGGCACGCCCTGCACTTGCGCAGAGTGGCCTGGGGTACGCGTGTGTTGCGCGCCCACGCCAAGCCTGGCGGTGAACCAAAAGCATGAACCCTGGCCCAACACGCTGTGCACACCGACTTCGCCGCCCATCAAGGCCGCCAGCCGCTTGGCAATGGCCAGCCCCAGGCCAGTGCCGCCAAATTTTCGGCTGGTCGAGGTGTCGGCCTGGCTGAAACTCTGGAACAGCTTGCCCACCTGCTCGGGCGACAGGCCGATGCCGGTGTCCGTGACCTCAAAGCGCAGCTCCACCCCGGCATCCGTGGCACTGAGCTTGCGCACACGCAAACACACCGTGCCTTCCGCGGTGAACTTGATCGCGTTGTTGGTGTAGTTGATCAGCACCTGCCCCAGCCGCATGGGGTCGCCCAGCAGGTTCTCGGGTATGTCGCGCCCCACGTCGAACACCAGCTCCAGGTTGCGCTCGCGCACCTTGTCGGCGGCCAGGTTGGCCACGGTGTCGAGCACCTGTTGCAGGCTGAAGTCCACGCGCTCAACGTCGAGCTTGCCGGCCTCGATTTTGGAAAAATCCAGAATGTCATTGATGATGCCCAGCAAATGCCGGCTCGATTGGCTGATCTTCTGCACGTAGTCACGCTGTTTGCTGCTGAGCTCGGTCTTCAGCGCAAGGCGGCTGATACCGATGATGGCGTTCATGGGTGTGCGGATCTCGTGGCTCATGTTGGCCAAAAAGTCCCCCTTGGCCTGGGTGGCGGCCTCGGCGGCTTGCAGGGCAAGTGCGAGTTCGCTGGCACTTCTGGCCGCTTCGGATTGGTGGATGCGCAGGTTGGCCTGCATGACGGCCAGTCGGCCCATGACGCTGTGTTCGCTGAACTGCGACACCTGCAGGTCCAGGCTGAGGTCGCCGCGCGCCACCTTGGCGATGGCCTGGTGCACGCTGTCAATGGAGCCCCCCATGACGCGCTGCAGTTTCTCCACAAAGCCATTGAAGCTGCGGGTCAGGTCGTCAAATTCCGCAGTGTGGGTGTTGCCCAGCCGTATGTCCAGATTGGCCTCGCCCGAGGCCACGTCCGACAGGGCCCGTCCCATTTCCTGGATGGGCCGGATCACCACCCGCCGCAGGGCCCACACAATCGCCAGCACCGTCGCCAGATTGAGGGCGGCAAACTGCAGCAATGTGATGACCAGGTCCTGTGCCATTCTTTGCTCCACCTGCTTGAAGCTCAGGTACAGCGTGACCGCTCCAATTTTCTGATGGATCGAGTCGTCCATGAACTCCACATCAAAAGTGCGCACCTGGTCTGCGGCTGGCGCCATGGCCGGCGAGGCAATGGGCGTGTGGTCACTGCGCACGCCGTAGAGAAATTTGCCACCCGCTTCAACCGTGATGCCCAGCAGAAAGGGTTCGTCAATTTCGAGCGCCACAATTTGCGGTACGGCGGAATAGCGCAGTTCCCAGATGGCGTTGACCAGGCTGAGCGGAAGGCGTCGACCGAGCTTTTCAATCTGCGAATGGATGGTATCGAGCCGCTCGATCTTGTCGCTGCGGTAGTTGAGATAACTGAAGCCGCCAAAAACACAGGAGGTGGCCAGCACCACCAGCACCGTGAACCGCGTCTGCACCGAGCGCCAATGCCGGGACAGCCATTGCACCAGTAGGTTCGGGCGCCCGGGAAACATCCGCCCAAGCCTCCAAGCTACTTGGTGTAGTGGCTGATGATGGACGCGTACTTCCCTGAGCTTTTGAGTTTGGCAAGCCCTGCATTGAACGCGTCAGCGGTCTCTTTGGACTTGAAAGCCACCTTGTATTCGTTGATGGGAAACAGTTCCGCGTAGGCAAACTCCTGGCTCACGTCCACATCCTTGATCTTGGACCGGAGGTCCTTGAAGATGACGAGATCAAAGATCACCACGTCCGCCCGCCCGGAATACAACATCCTGATCATGTTCTCCAGCGAGGGCAGCTCGTCGTACTTGGGGTTGGACTTGGCCATGGCGGCAAAATCATTGCCCAAATACAGAGTGGCCTTCTGGAAGCCAATGACGCGGAGCTTTCCCAAATCCGCGATGGACTTGATGTTGAGCCCGCGGGATTTGAGCGAAAAGGCCACGTTTTGGTAGGTGATGTGGACGTTTGAGTAGAACGCCCCCGGAAGGTTGGCGCTTTCGGTAACGGGTGAAATGGCGTCCACGGTGCCGTCCGTAAAGCTTGCAATCAAGCGGGAAAAAGGCAGATACACCAGCTTGGTTTTCACGCTTGGTGGCAGCGCCGCCCGAATGACTTCGGGTTCAATGCCTGTGCCACTTTCCTGAATAACATAGGGGGACATGGGGAACAGACCCAGCTTCAACTCCTGGGCCATCGCCGGGTGGATCAGGCCCAGCCACAGCAGCGCGATCCATTTCCATGTGTGTTGATTCATTGCAGTCCCCTCGCAGACGTGAATGTATTATTCAGTGTACATACGCAAGTTCCATTGTCAAATCAGTGACCAACGGACCCGTTGTAAGAACAGCGGGGCGGTCGGCGACAAACGCTTATTGCCCTATGCTGGAGACCCACCATGTACCTGCCCACACTCTCTTTGATCCTCTGTGTGCTGCCCCTCGCAGCCACAGCAGCTGCCCCGGTCTGCGAGGCCAAGTCCGGCCCCACGCTGACCCCGGTGGTGGAGCTCTACACCTCGGAGGGCTGCAGCTCCTGCCCACCGGCGGACCAGTGGCTCTCCACCCTCAAGGGCAAGCCGGTGGTGGCCGAGGCTTTTCATGTGGCCTATTGGGACTACATCGGCTGGAAGGACCGCTTCGCGCAGGCCACCTTCACCGAGCGCCAAAAGGGCATAGCCGCCACCAACCGCCTGAACAGCATCTACACGCCGCAGCTGGTGCGCAACAACCGCGACTGGCACGACTACCAGCAAGTGGCCGAGCCGAAAGCTGCCGCCAAGGCCAACATCACGGTGCAGCGCGTGGGCACGACCGATGCCTTTGAGGCCCGCGTGGAGCCCGTGGATGCCAACGCCACCTGGACGGCCTACTGGACCGTCACCGAAGACGGCCACAGCTCGCGCGTGAAGGCCGGTGAGAACGCCGGTGAATTTTTGAAGCACGATTTTGTGGTGCGCCAGTACACGCCGCTCGGGCCCTACCAGGGGCCGCAGCAACTGAAGTTCTTTGCGCTGGCGTCTGATGCCGAGCATCCGCGCCGCATCAACCTGGTGGTGTCCGACAAACAGAGCGGCGAGCCGCTACAGGCGCTCAGCCTGCCCTGCCTGTGATGCGAGCGCCGCCCGAACAGAAAGCGCGGCCGTTCTACCGACGCCACGCACGCCTGCTCGGCTTGCTGGCTTTCTTGCTGGTGCTGGCCATCGTGGCGCAGCTCACCGGCTTGCGCGGCCACCTCACCGTGCAGTTCCTGCATGACGAGTTGCAGCAGAACCCCTGGAGCGGGCTGGCGCTGTTTGTAGTGGCGTTTTGCGCGGGCAACCTGCTGCAGGTGCCGGGCTGGATTTTTCTCGCAGCCGCCGTGTTTGCCTTTGGCCGCGTGCAAGGGGGTGTGGTGACCTATGTGGCGGCCTGCGCAAGCTGCCTGTTCACCTTTGTGGCGATTCGCCTGGTGGGCGGCAATGTGGCCGCCACCCTGAAGAGCCCCTTGGCACAGCGCCTGCTGGCCCAGTTGCACGCGCACCCGCTGCGCAATGTGCTGCTGCTGCGCACGCTGTTCCAGACCTTGCCCGCGCTGAACTATGCACTGGCCTTGTCGGGCCTGCGGCTGCGCCACTATGTGCTGGGCACGCTGCTGGGGCTGCCGCTGCCGATTGCGGTGTACTGCATCTTTTTTGACGTCCTGATCACTGCGGCGCACAAGCTCTAGCAACTAAGCCCTGGCGCTGGCCACCATCAGCCCCGCAATCACCCGGCGCAACCACTGCGAGCCCGGATCGCTATGAAAACGCTCATGCCAGTGCTGCTTGACGTCGTACTGCGGCAGCTGGAACGGCACCGGAAAAATGCGCAGCGCAGCGCGCCCCCGCAGCACCTCGGCCAGGCGCTCGGGGATGGTCAAAATCAAATCGGTGTGCTCCACCACCAGTGCGGCGCCAATGAAGTTGGGAATGTTCAGGGACACGCGGCGCGTGAGCCCCAGGCGCTCGATCTCCTGGTCCAGAAACACCGGGGCCGCGCCCGATGAGCTCACCACCGCATGGCTTTCGCTCGCGTACTGCTCCAGCCGCAACTCCTTCTGGATGCGCGGATGGTGGGCGCTGACCATGCAGGCAAATTTCTGCGAGAACAGCACGTTCTGGTAGAAGCCCGCGTCGAGCTGCGGAATCATGCCCAGCGCCAGATCGGCCTCGCCGCTTTCGAGCTGGCGCGCGATGTCCGGGCTCAGCGGCAGGATGTCGATGCGGATGTGCGGCGCCTCCACGCTCAGCGTCTCCCACAGACGGGGCAGCAGCACCAGCTGGCTGATGTCGGTCATGCAGATGCGGAAGATGCGCTTGGAGGTGGCGGGCTCGAAGGTATTGTGGTGGCCCATCACCACCTCCAGCGCTTCGAGCACGCCACGCACCGGGCGCACCAGGCCTTCGGCAAACGGCGTCGACTCCATGCCGTGTGAAGTGCGCACAAACAGCGGGTCGCCAAAGTGGTGGCGCAGCTTGGACAGCGCCACGCTCACCGCCGGTTGGCCCAGGTCCAGCTCGACGGCGGCTTCGGTCACGCTGCGGGTTTTGTAGACCGCATCAAAGACCTGCAGCAGGCGGATATCCATCGTGTCCAGGGCCATGTCGGTGCGCTCTATTCTATTTTCGAATACTTCATATTACCCGCCTTGGATTGTCAGCGCGGCACCCGGCTTCTACGCTCCACCCCATTCCAAACAACGCTGTGGAGACTGCATGTCCTTACCTGAACTGGGCCGCCTTGAAGACCTGCCCCAAGACTACCGCGACGCGCTGGGTGCCCAGAACCTGGTGCCGCTGTGGCCCAGCCTGCGCGGCGTGCTGCCACCGGGCAAGCCCGCACCGCGCACCCGCGCCACTGCCTGGAACTACCAGGCCCTGCGCCCCCTGTTGTTGCAAGCGGGTGAACTCACCCCGATTGAAAAAGCCGAACGCCGTGTGCTGGTGCTGGCCAACCCCGGCCACGGCCTGGAAAAAATGCAGGCCAGCTCCACCATTTACCTGGGCATGCAGCTGCTGCTGCCCGGCGAGTGGGCGCCGGCGCACCGCCACACACCCAATGCGGTGCGCATGATTGTGGAGGGAGAAGGCGCCTACACCACGGTGGACGGCGAGAAGTGCCTGATGCAGCGCGGCGACCTGATCCTCACGCCCACGGGCCTGTGGCATGAACACGGCCACGACGGCGACAAGCCCGTGGTGTGGCTCGATGTGCTGGACCTGCCCCTGGTCTATTACATGGAGGCGTCTTACGTCACCGAAGGCCGCGCCCAAACCGTGAGCGGCGACTCCGCAGGCCTGGCCTACCAGCGCGGCGGCGTGGTGCCTTCGCCCCTGTTCGAGCGCAGCGCCACGGCATTCCCCATGCTGCGCTACCCCTGGGTGGATGTGCGCGCCGCGCTCACCACCCTGGCACGCACCCGGCCCGAAATCGAGGCCGTGCAGGTGGCCTACATCAACCCCGAAACCGGCGCGGATGCGCAAAAGATTCTGGGCTTCTCGGCCCTGATGCTGCGCCCCGGCGAAACCCTGTTGCTGCCCGCGCGCTCCACCGCCACGGTGTTCCATGTGATTGAAGGCGGCACCTCGGTGGCAGCCGACACCAGCGCCTTTGCACTGGGTGAGGCCGACACCTGCTGCATCCCCGGCTACACCGCCACCACCCTGTTCAACGCCTCCACCAGCGCGCCCTGCTTCCTGTTTGTGGCCGACGACGCGCCGCTGCAAAAGAAGCTCGGTGTGTATGAAGTCCGCGAAGCCCACAAGGCCTGAACCACCCCATTTTTAAAGAGCCACAGACCATGACCAAATACCTCTTCCCCCCTGCCCCCGTGTACTCCCTGCCCGTACAAGGCAGCGACGCCCGCTTCCCCGTCAAACGCATTTTCTGTGTGGGCCGCAACTACCACGCCCATGCGGTGGAGATGGGCCGCCCGGTGGACAAGTCCAGCATGAAGCCCTTTTATTTCATCAAGGACGCCAGCGCCCTGGTGGAGTCGGGCGCAACGGTGCCTTACCCCACTGGCACCAGCAACTACCACTTCGAGATGGAGCTGGTGGTGGCCATTGGCGCAGCAGGTTTTCGCGTCACCGAGGCCGACGCGGCCCGCCTGGTCTACGGCTACGCTGCGGGCCTGGACATGACCCGGCGCGACCTGCAGCTGGTCGCCCGGGACCAGGGCCGCCCCTGGGACCTGGGCAAGAACTTCGAGCACTCGGCGGTATGCGCTGCCATCGTGCCGCAAGGCGAATTGGGCGTGCTGCAGTCTGGCTCCATTGCCCTGCAGGTGAACGGCCACCCCAAGCAAACCGCCGACCTGTCGCAGCTGATCTGGAACATCCCGGAGCTGCTGGCCGACCTCTCGCAGTACTACCACCTGCAGCCGGGTGACCTCATCTACACCGGCACGCCCGAAGGCGTGGGCGCGGTGGTCAGTGGCGACCTCATCACCGGCCAGATCGCGCAGGTGGGCAGCGTGGCGCTGACCGTTGGCGCCGCCGAATAGTCCAAAACGAGCAAGGAGACATGATGAACCAGCAACTCCCGGTATTGGTGAGCGGTGGCGGCATAGGCGGCCTGGCCGCAGCGCTGGCCCTGGTGCGCCAGGGTTTTGAGGTCACGGTGTTCGAGCAGGCACCGGAGATCGGTGAAATCGGCGCGGGCATACAGCTCGGGCCCAATGCCTTCCACGCCTTTGACGCGCTGGGCATAGGCGACAAGGCGCGCGCCCGCGCCGTCTACACCGACTACATGGTGATGCATGACGCGCTGGACGAACAGCAAGTGGGCAAGATCCCCACCGGCGAGGCCTTCATCCAGCGCTTTGGCAACCCCTATGCCGTGATCCACCGGGTGGACGTGCACCTCTCGCTGCTCGAAGGCGCGCAGGAGACCGGCCGGGTGCAGTTTTTGACCAACACCCGCATAGTCCGCATGGAACAGACCGATGGCAGCGTCACCGCCTTCGACCAGAACGGCAAGTCCTACCAGGGCGTGGCCCTGATTGGCGCGGACGGCGGCAAGTCGGTGGTGCGCCAGCAGTATGTGAACGACCCGCCGCGCGTCACTGGCCATGTGGTCTACCGCGCCGTGGTCGACAAAAAAGATTTTCCCGAAAACCTGCAGTGGAACGCGGCCAGCATCTGGGTCGGCCCGCACTGCCACCTGGTGCACTACCCCCTGCGCGGTGGCGAGCAGTACAACGTGGTGGTGACTTTTCACAGCCGCGACAAAGAGGAATGGGGCGTGACCGACGGCAGCAAGGAAGAGGTGCAGAGCTACTTCCAGGGCATCGCCGCCAAGCCCCGCCAGCTCATTGATTTGCCCAAGACCTGGAAGCGCTGGGCCACGGCCGACCGCGAGCCGATTGGCACCTGGGTGTTTGGCCGCATCACCCTGCTGGGCGACGCCGCCCACCCCACCACGCAGTACATGGCGCAAGGCGCCTGCATGGCACTCGAAGACGCCGTGACCCTGGGCGAGGCCCTGCGCGTGCATGGCAACGACTGGCCGCAAGCACTGGCGCTGTACCAGAAATCGCGCGTGGCACGCACCGCACGCATCGTGCTCTCCGGCCGCGAGATGGGCCGCATCTACCACGCCAAAGGTGTGGAGCGTCTGGTGCGCAACGACCTGTGGAAGGGCCGCAGCACCGAGCGCTTTTATGACGCGATGGAGTGGCTCTACGGCTGGAATGTGGACAACTGTTTGAGCCGGGAGTAAGGCCCATGCAACTGCACAATTTCTTTCGCAGCGGCACCTCGCACCGCCTGCGCATCGCCCTCAACCTCAAAGGTCTGGCCTGCGATTACATCGCCGTGGACCTGCGCAAAAATGCGCACCAGTCTGCCGCCTTCAAGGCCCTCAACCCGCAGGGTCTGGTGCCGGCGCTGGTGGATGGTGGGCATGTGCTGACGCAGTCGGCGGCCATCATCGAATGGCTGGAAGAGCGCTACCCCACACCGGCACTCTTGCCCGCCGATGTGCACGACCGGGCCCGCGTGCGGGCACTGGCAGCCATCGTTGGCTGCGACATCCACCCGGTCAACAACAAGCGCATTCTGGACGCGCTGCGTGCGCGCTTTGGCGCCGATGAGGCCGCCATCCAGCAGTGGTGCGGCAGCTGGATTGCCGAGGGCTTTGCGGCCTTTGAGGCTTTGCTGCAGGCCGACCCGCAGCGCGGCGACTTTTGCTTTGGCAGCCAACCGGGTCTGGCTGATGTGTACCTGGTGCCGCAAGTGGAAAGTGCGCGCCGCTTCCAGGTCGACCTGGGCCCTTACCCCGCCATCGTGGCCATCGACAAGGCCTGCAGCACGCTGGATGCCTTTGCACGCGCAGCACCGGCCGCGCAACCCGACGCTTCCTGAAACTTTTTTCCAACACCCAAAAAACCCGAGGAGACTTCCATGACACACCCCAACAAACGCTTCTTTCTATCCACCCTGGGCGGCGCCGCGCTGCTGGCCCTGGGCCTCACGGCCCACGCCGCCGAGCCCTTGAAGATCGGCATGGTGCTGCCCATGTCAGGCCCCTTTGCTTCATATGGCAAGCAGATTGAAAGCGGTGCGCGCCTGTACCTGGCGCAAAGCGGTGGCGTGTTTTCGGGCCGCAAGGTCGAGCTCATCATCAAGGACGACACCGGCGTGGCACCCGAGATCAGCAAGCGCGCCGCACAAGAGCTGGTGGTGAAAGACAAGGTCGACATCCTTGCCGGTTTTGGCCTCACGCCCTCGGCCTTTGCCGTGGCGCCCATTGCCACCGAGGCCAGGAAGCCCATGGTGGTGATGAACGCGGCCACCTCGGCCATCACCACCAAGTCCGACTACATCCTGCGCGTCTCGCACACCCTGCCGCAGGTGACCGCACCGATTGCCAGCTGGGCTGCGAAGAACAAGATCAAAAAGGTGTTCACGCTGGTGGCCGACTTCGGACCCGGGCTGGACGCCGCCGCGCAGTTCAAGAAAACCTTTACCGCCGCCGGTGGTGAAGTGGTGGGTGAAGTGCGCACCCCCGTGAAGAGCCCTGACTTCGCGCCCTTCCTGCAAAAGATCAAGGACGCAGCGCCCGAAGCGGTGTTCCTGTTTGTGCCACCGGGCGAGCAGACCGTGGCCTTCATCAAGGGCTTTGCCGAGCGTGACCTGGCCAAAGCGGGCATCCGCATCATCGCCACCGGCGACCTGAGCGACGAAGACATTCTGGACAGCCTGGGTGACAGTGCCCTGGGTGTCGTCAACTCCATGCAGTATGCCGAGAGCCACAACTCGCCCGAGAACAAGGCCTACACGGCCGCCTTTGCCAAGGCCAACCCCGGCATGCGCCCGGGCTATATGTCGGTGGCCGGTTTTGACGGCATGCAGCTGATTGCCAAGACGCTGGAGAAAACCAGCGGCGATTCGGATGGCGACAAGTTCATGGCCGCCGCCAAGGGCCTGGCCTGGACCAGCCCGCGCGGCCCCATCAGCATCGACCCGCAAACCCGCGACATCGTGCAGACCATCTACATCCGCAAGGTGGAAAAAGTGGCGGGCAAGCTGCAGAACGTGGAGTTCGACCAGGTTGCCAATTTCAAAGACCCCGGCAAGCAGTAAGCCATGACCGTTCTCTTCGATGGCATTGCCTCCGGCATGCTGCTGTTTCTCATCAGCGTGGGCCTGTCGGTCACGCTGGGGCTGATGAACTTCGTCAACCTCGCGCATGGCGCCTTTGCCATGGTCGGCGGCTATGTGTGCGTCACCCTGCTCAACCGCGTGGGCCTGCCGTTTCTGCTCTCGCTGCCCCTGGCCGCGCTGGCCACGGCCGCCGTGGGTGTGCTGCTGGAGCGTGTGCTGTACCGCCGCCTGTACGGCGCCACGCACCTGGACCAGGTGCTGTTTTCCATCAGCCTGGTGTTCATGTCCATGGCCGCGGCCAGCTACTTTTTCGGTGCCAACCAGCAGCCGCTGCAGTTGCCTGAATTCTTGCGCGGCCAGTTCAAGCTGCCGGGTCTGGACATGGGGGTCTACCGCCTGTTCCTGATCGTGGTGGCCGGCGCCATTGCCTGGGGCGTGCAGGCGCTGGTGAGCGGCACGCGCTTTGGTGCGCAGCTGCGCGCCTCGGTGGACAACCCGCGTGCAGCGCGCGGTGTGGGCATCAACGTGGAGCGCATCTTCACGCTCACCTTTGCCCTGGGCACGGCGCTGGCCGGTCTGGGTGGCGCCATGGGGGTGGAGATGCTGGGGCTGGACCCGGGCTTTCCGATCAAGTACGTGGTGTACTTTTTGATTGTGGTGGCGGTGGGTGGCAGCGGCAGCATCACCGGCTCGTTGGTGGCCTCGTTGATCCTGGGTGTGGTCGATGTGGCGGGCAAGTACTACGTGCCCGAGGTCGGCTCCTTCCTGATCTACGCGGTGATGGTGGTGATGCTGGTGTTCCGCCCGCAAGGCCTGTTTGGCCGCAAGGCCGCGAGGTAGCTTGTATGGCTGGCTTTTTCAGACGCGCAGTCAGCAGTCACGCGAGCCTCAGGCCGACGCGGCACTCTGCTCCGCGGCTGTCCCCCGGCCTGCGGCCTCCTCCTTTATGCCGCTGCGCAGAGCGCCGCATCGTCCTGAGTCCAGAGCCGGTGTTGGCGCGCAATGACTGGGTACCCAAAAACTGTGTGCGCCAACCGTGTTGGTGGCAGTGGCTTGAACAAATCTGCACCTACGGCAGTGGCCCGAAAAAACATTCCAAGGATTTCACATGCATAGCTCTTCGAATACTTCCGTACCAGCGCCGCCCATTGCCTCCAAAGCGATTGACCAACTGAAAGCCGCCGACCGTTGGCAAGCACCCGAACTCGTGTTCTGGCTGCTCCCCATCGCCGCCTATTTCATCTTCCCCGACAACCTGGTGCTGCTCACGCAAATGGCGATTACCGCGCTGTTCTGCCTCTCGCTGGACCTGATCCTCGGCTACGCGGGCATTGTCTCGCTGGGGCATGCGGCCTTCTTTGGCTTGGGGGCTTACACCGCCGGGCTGCTGGCAGCCCACGGCTGGGGTGAGCCGCTCAGCGGGCTGATGATCGCAGCACTGGTGAGTGCCGTGCTGGGCCTGCTGACCAGCCTGCTGGTGCTGCGCGGGGCCGACCTCACGCGATTGATGGTGACGCTGGGTGTAGCCATGATGCTGTTTGAGCTGGCCAACAAAATGACCTGGCTGACCGGCGGTGTGGACGGACTGCAGGGCATGGAGATGCAGCCGCTCCTGGGCCGGTTCCGCTTTGACATGGTGGGCAAGACCGCCTTCTGGTACGCGCTTGGCGTGCTGTTCCTGCTGTTCTGGGCCGCGCGCAAGCTGGTGCACAGCCCCTTTGGCCTCTCGCTCAAGGGCATACGCCTGAACGTGGCGCGCATGCCCGCCCTCGGTGCGCCGGTGAACCGGCGCCTGGCGGCCGTCTACACCATCGGTGCGGCCTATGCCGGTGTGGCCGGTGCCTTGCTGGCGCAAACCACGCAGTTTGTGGCGCTGGACGTGCTGTCCTTCAACCGCTCGGCCGAGCTGCTGCTGATTTTGGTGCTGGGCGGCTCGGGCCGTCTGTATGGCGCGCTCATCGGCACCGTGGTTTTCATGGCGGCCCACCATGTGCTGTCGGACATGAACCCCGAGTACTGGCAGTTCTGGCTGGGCGCCCTGCTGCTGGCGATTGTGCTGTTTGCCCGTGATGGCGTGATGGGCGGCCTGCGCCGTGGCGCTGCACGCCTTGGTCGGCCTTTGGGACTGGGAGCACAAGCATGACCTACGCCCTGCAAACCCACAACCTGGTGAAGAAATTTGGCGGCTTTGTGGTCACCAACCGGGTGTCGCTGAACGTGCAGGCCGGTGCGCGCCACGCGCTCATAGGCCCCAACGGCGCGGGCAAGACCACGCTGATCAACCTGCTCACCGGCTTTCTGGAACCCAGCAGCGGCACCGTGCTGCTGCAGGGCCAGCCGGTGACCACGTTGGCGCAGCACCAGCGCGTCAAGCGCGGGCTGGCGCGCACCTTCCAGATCAACCGCCTGTTCGCGGACCTCACGGTGCTGGAGTCGGTGGTGCTGGCGGTGAACGAGCGCCTGGGCCTGGGCGCCAAATTCTGGCAGCCCGTGGGCGCGCACACGCAGGCCATAGAAGAAGCGGCCGAGCTGCTGCGCACTTTGAAACTGCTGGACGTGGCCCACGAACAAACGCGCAACCTGGCCTACGGCAAACAGCGCCTGATCGAGATTGCGCTGGCACTGGCCGCCAAGCCCTCGGTGCTGTTGCTGGACGAGCCCGCAGCCGGTGTGCCCACCGCGGAGAGCCGCGAGCTGTTTGAATCGATTGCCGCGCTGCCACGCGACGTGACCATTTTGCTCATCGAGCATGACATGGACCTCGTCTTCCGTTTTGCCGACACCATCTCTGTGCTGGTCAGTGGCGCCCTGCTCACGCAAGGCACGCCAGAAGAAATTGCCCGCGACCCCAAGGTCCAAGAGGTCTATCTCGGAGAAGCCGCCCATGTCTGAACTCCTCACACTCGACAAGGTCTGGGCCGGTTACGGCGAGGCCGTGGTGCTTGAAGGCATCTCGCTGCAATTGCAGGCCGGTGACAGCCTCTCGCTGCTCGGGCGCAACGGCATGGGCAAGAGCACGCTCTTGTCCACGCTGATGGGCGCCACGCGCTTTCACAAGGGCAGCATGCGCTGGCAGGGCAGCGACCTGGCCGCAGTCAAGCCGCATGCGCGCGCGCATCTGGGCCTGGGCTGGGTGCCACAGGAGCGCGATATTTTTGCCTCGCTCTCGGTGGAAGAAAACCTGCGCGTGGTGCAGACCAAGGGCCACTGGGACCTGCAAAAAATCTACGCCCTGTTCCCGCGCCTGCAGGAGCGCTCAGCCAACATGGGCAACCAGCTCTCCGGCGGCGAGCAGCAGATGCTGGCCATTGGCCGCGCCCTCATGCTCAACCCGCAGTTGCTGCTGCTCGATGAACCCCTGGAAGGCCTGGCGCCGCTGATCGTGCAGGAGCTGCTGGCCATCATCCAGACGCTCACCCGCGAGAGCGGCATGGCGGTGATTCTGGTGGAGCAGCATGCGCGCCAGATTCTGCCGCTGACCCGACAGGCCCTGGTGCTGGAGCGTGGCAAGGGCGTGTACCTGGGGCCGGCCCAAACCTTGCTGGACGACAGCGCCCTGCTTGACAGCTGGCTGGGGGTGGCAGCCCATTGAAGGCAGGGGTGCGCTGTATCGCCTGCAGCAAACAAGGTAGATTTGCTGCAAATGGACAAACTTCTGCAAATGAAAACCTTTGCCGCCGTGGTGGACTGTGGCAGCTTTGTGCGGGCGGCCGATGCGCTGGACCTGTCCAAGCCCGCCGTGTCGCGCCATGTGGCCGAACTGGAGCAGCGCCTGGGTGTGCGCCTGCTGCACAGGACCACCCGCAAGCTGTCGCTTACCGAGGAGGGGCGGCTGTTCTATGGCCGCTGCAAGACCCTGCTGGCCGATGTGGAGGTGGCAGAAGAAGAAATCACGGCGCAGTCGATTGCGGTGAAGGGCCTCATCAAGCTCAACGTGCCGGTGTCGTTTGGCCTGCTGGAGCTCGCGCCACTGTGGCCGGATTTCATGGCCAGGTACCCCGAGGTGGAGCTGGACATCACCCTGGCCGACCGCATGGTGGATTTGGTGGAGGAAGGTTTTGATTTGGCCGTGCGCATTGCGCGCCTGCCCAATTCATCACTGGTGAGCCGCAAACTGGCCTCCACCCGGCTGGTGCTGTGCGCCTCGCCCGGCTACCTCAAAAAACAGGGCAAACCCAGGCACCCGTCCGAGCTCACGCAGCACGCGGTGCTGTCGTACAGCCTGCTGGCCACCGGCGACCAATGGAGTTTCGAGGGCCCTGACGGGCCCGTGGTGGTCACCGTGAAACCCCTCATGCGCACCAACAGCGGCGACACCTGCATTGCCGCCGCGCGCCAGCACCGCGGCGTGGTGCTGCAGCCCTCCTTCATGGTGCAGGCGGACTTGCAGAGCGGCGCCCTGGTCGAGCTGATGCCAGCTTTCCGTTCCATTGAGTTCGGTATTTTTGCGGTCTACCCGACACGCCAATACGTGTCACCCAAGGTGCGGGCGTTGATCGACTTTCTCGCCCGGGCTTTGAAGAGCGGGGACTGATGCCAACAGCAATCAGCAGTGGCAGAAGCACCCGGCGACCGAGTGCGGCAGCCTGTCGAAGCGCACACAGCCACTCAGACTCCGATAGCCGCAAGAGAGCCTCCCATGGGCTTTCTTGCCGCTCTTGGCTTACACCGGGTACTGCTGCACCGAGGGCTCGATGGTGATCCACTTGAGTTCGGTGAACTCGTCGATCACGGCACGGCCGTCGAACTTGCCATAGCCGCTGTTCTTGGTGCCGCCGTACGGGGCCTGTGCCTCGTTCTGCACGGTCGATCCATTGACGTGCACCGAGCCGGACTCCATGCGCATGGCCACATCCAGTGCGCGGGTCACATCGCGTCCGAACACGGCGGCTGACAAACCATAGTCGCTGTCGTTGGCCACCGCCACGGCTTCTTCCACACCCTTGACGCGGACCACGGTGGTGATGGGGCCGAAGGTTTCGTCACCATAGATGGTCATGCCGGGTTTGACGTGATCCACGATCGTGGCGGGCATGATGGCGCCGTTCGCTTTGCCGCCGCAGGCCAGGGTGGCACCCTTGGCCAGGGCGTCATCGATCATGGCGTTCAGGCGCGTGCCCGATTCGCTGGCCACCATGGGGCCGATGACGCAGCCGGGGTTGACGCGCGGGTCGCCCATGACGAGTTCCTTGGCGCGGGCGGCAAACTTGGCGACGAACTCGTCGGCCACGGCCTCGTCCACCACCAGGCGTTCGGTGGACATGCAGATCTGGCCCTGGTAAAGAAAGGCGCCAAACACGGCGGCCTTCACCGCTTCGTCGATGTTGGCATCGTCCAGCACCACCTGGGGCGATTTGCCGCCCAGTTCCAGCAGGCAGCGCTTGAGTTGGGTGGCCGCCTTTTGCGCAATGATGCGGCCCACGCGGGTGGAGCCGGTGAAGTTGATACGGCGCACCGCCTTGTGCGCAATGAGTGCGTCAATGACTTCAGGCGCATCCTTGGGTGCATTCGTCACCACGTTCAACACGCCCGGTGGGAAACCGGCTTCCACCAAAGCGTCGGCCACCAGCGTGTGGGTCTTGGGGCTCGCCTCAGAAGCACGGAACACCACAGTGTTGCCGCAGGCAATGGGGTAGGCAATGGCACGGGCGGCCAGCACCACGGGGCCATTCCATGGCACGATGCTCAGGATAACGCCCACGGGCTGGCGCACGGTCATGGACAGGGTGCCAGGCTTGTCGGTGGGAATGGTTTCACCCTGAATCTGGGTGACCATGGATGCAGCCTCGCGAAACACACCGGCGGCCAAATGCACGTTAAAGCCAGCCCACAATCCAGAGGCACCCACTTCGGCACCCATGGCTTCGATGAAAAGAGGGGTCTTGGACTCCAGCACATCGGCGGCCTTGAGCAGAAGGCGACGGCGCTCAGAGGGCGCGCTGTTGCGCCAGCTCAGGAATGCGGTCTGGGCCGAGTTGACCGCAACCAAGGCGTCTTCCACGCCGCCAGCAGCGGCGCTGGTTACCACCTCGCCGGTATGGGGGTGGTTGCGGGTGAACGTGGCACCCGATTTGGCGGCTACGGATTGGTTATCAATAATGAGTTGGGATTCCATGGTGTATTCCTAGGGTTAAAAATTCGGTTTGATTTAGGTTGAATGCGCCGCTTCAGGCGCCTTGGGTCAGGATGTCGGCCATGCGTTCGCCAATCAGGGCGCAAGTGGCCATGGTGGCTACGCCGGGAATGCGCGGCATGATGGAGCTGTCGGCAATGCGCAGTCCCTGCACGCCGTTAACGCGCAGCTTGTTGTCCACTACGGCCTCAGCGTCCCGGCCCATGCGGCAGGTACCCGCTTGGTGGAAGTAGGTAGTGGCGCCATTGCGTACAAAGTCTTCCATCGCCTTGCCGGTCAAGGTCTTACCGGGTGCCACTTCACGCTTCACAAAGTCTTTCATGGCGGCCGAGTTGCCAATCTCACGGCACACTTCGATGCCAAAGGCCAGCGCTTTCACATCATCCGGGTGGCTCATAAAGCGGGCATCGACCACGGGGCGGTCGGCCGGGTTGCCTGAAGCAAGGCGAATCTCGCCACGGCTCTTGGGTGCCACCAGGCCCGCGCACAACGCCCAGCTGGTATTGGGTGGTGAATACTCCTTACCAATCACCTCACTGGCATAGGGAAGCTCGATCTGCACCAGGTTGACGTCGGGCGACACCAACGATGACTGACTCTTGAGAAAGCCCGCTGCATTGGCCGCGCTGTTGCGGTGGGGAATGTGTTCTTTGGGTTCCCAGATGCAGCCGCCATGCAGGATGTGATCCTGAAAGTTGCGGCCCACTTCCTTGGCGTTCACCAAGGTTTTGATGCCGTGCTGGCTTAGCTTGGCCTCGTCGCCAATACCGCTGAGCATCAGCAGCTTGGGTGTGTTGATACCACCGGCGCTGACAATCACTTCTGTGTTAGCGCTGATAGTCTTGGGGCCACTCGCGGTGGCAATCTGCACGCCGGTGGCGCGGGTGCCCGCAAAGGTCAAACGATCCACATGGGTGTTGACGATCACGGTGACATTGGGACGCGAGAGAATGGGGTACAGGTAGGAGCGCGCCATACTCTGGCGGCGGCCGTCGCGGATGATCTGGTTCATCAGCGCAAAGCCGGTCCCGCCTTCTTCGCGCAAGCCATTCTGGTCGGCAAAGACGTTGTAGCCCAGGCTTCTGCAGGCGTTGAGCATGGCGGGTGCCAAGGGGTGAGGATTGTTGGCCGGTTGGCACCAGACGGGGCCGTTTTTGCCACGGTAACGCGCATCGGGGGCGCCTTGCCAATTTTCCATGCGGCGGTAGATTTCCAGGCCAGACTCGTAGCCCCAGGCCTTGTCGCCACTGGCCTCGGCCCAGAATTCCAGATCGGCCTTGAAGGGGCGGGCCCAGATGGTGGCGTTGATGCTGCTGCCGCCACCCACCACGCGCCCCATGTGTTCGGGGATGGCGCGGTTATTGGTGCTGGGTGCGGCCAGGGCCACATCTTTCCAGTCACGATCAGAACCCAGGTTGGTAAACCACACGCTGGGGTCCATCACCGAAGGTGCGGTATCCCAGTCACCCGCCTCGATCATGAGAATGGAGGCCTCTTTGCGGGTGGCCAATCGGCCTACCAACGCGCAGGCCGCCGAGCCGGTGCCCACCACCACATAGTCGTAGGCCGCTTGCAG
>CANCCF010000014.1 GCA_947374485.1 Comamonadaceae bacterium
ATCGGCCAGACCGCCCGCGCTGGCGTAGCGGGCGTCAGGCGACTTGGCCAGCAGGCGCAGCACCAGGTCCGACACCTGCCGCGGAATCGCCGCATCCAGGGTGTGCGGTGCAGCGGGTGCCACGGCCATGTGTTGGTAGGCCAGGTCCAGCGGGTCCTGGGCATCAAAGGCGCTCTGGCCCAGCAGCCACTCAAAGAGCAGCAGGCCCAGGGTGTAGAGGTCGCTGCGCGCGTCCACCACGGGCAGGCGCCCGGCCAGCTCGGGCGAGGCGTAGCGCAGGCGCGCCAGCGAGAGGGCGTCATCGCCGGAGGGGCTGCGCTCCAGGCGCACCGTGCCGTCAGCCAGGTAGGTGATGCCTTCGGGGTGCAGGTTGGCGTGGCCGTGGCTGCTGCCATGCAAGGCTTGCAGGGCCAGGCTGATGCGGTGGGCGCGCGCCAGCGCGGTGGGCAGGTCCAGTGGCGATGGCGTGGTCATGGCGCTCTCCCAAAAGCCGGTAACAGAGGCGGCGCGGCCCGCAGGCACACGCCAGTTGATGGTGTGGCTTGCAGTCTAGGCTTGAATGAATGAGTGTGCAATGCGCTGCGCCAGCGGGCCGGCACCGGGTTTGCACCGGGCTTTTTTACGGCGCGCTATGCAGCGTGTTTTGCGGCGTGTTTTCCAGGCTGATCTGGATGTAGTCGGCCTTGCGCTGCAGGTCGGTTTCGCTGTCTGCGTAGGTCAGGGCGATGGCGTAGAACTGCTGGTGGATTTGCAGGAAGGCCTGCACCACATCGGGGTCGAAGTGCTGGCCGCTGGCGATCTGGATGATCTGCACCGCATCCGCGTGCGGCATGGGTTCCTTGTAGACGCGCCGGCTGATGAGCGCGTCATACACATCAGCCACCGCCATCAGGCGCGCGGGGATGGGAATGTCGTCACCGGCCAGGCCCTCGGGGTAGCCCGAGCCGTCCCACTTTTCCTGGTGCGAGTAGGCAATCTGCTTGGCCATGGTGAGGAAGGCCACCTCCAGCCCCAGCGCAGTTTCCGCATGCGCAATGGCATCGCGCCCCAGGGTGGTGTGGGTCTTCATGATCTCGAACTCGGCGGGCGTGAGGCGCCCCTTTTTGAGCAGGATGCGGTCCGGTATGCCGACCTTGCCGATGTCGTGCAGGGGCGCCGACTTGAACAGCATGGTGATGTGGGCCACGGTGAGGTAGTCGCGAAAGCGCGGGTGCGAAGACAGCTTCCAGGCCAGGGCGCGCACATAGTGCTGGGTGCGCCGGATGTGGTTGCCGGTGTCGGCGTCGCGCGT
The DNA here is from genome assembly GCA_947374485.1 of Comamonadaceae bacterium. Lineage (GTDB taxonomy): Bacteria > Pseudomonadota > Gammaproteobacteria > Burkholderiales > Burkholderiaceae_C > Allorhodoferax. Next base: position 1,292 of record CANCCF010000014.1, read on the forward strand.
TTCGGCCAGTGAGGCCATGGCCAGGATGGTGACGTCCTGGATGGCGTTGACCTCGCGCGTGCGCTTGCCCACCTCGGTCTCCAGGAACTGGTTTTTGTCGCGCAAAAAATCGGCCGTGGCCTTGAGCTGCAGGTGGGTGCGCAGGCGCGCCAGGCAGATGGCCGGGCTGATGGGCTTGGTGATGTAGTCCACCGCACCCAGCGCAAAGCCTTTTTCCACATCCTCGACCTCGCTGCGGGCGGTCAGAAAAATCACCGGAATGTCGGCCGTGCGCGGGTTCTTCTTGAGCCGCTCACAGACCTCGTAGCCGTCCATGCCGGGCATCATCACGTCGAGCAGGATCAGGTCGGGCTGCGGCTCGGTTTGCGCAATCTCCAGCCCGCGTTCACCGTGGTTGGCGCCCTTGATCTTGTACAGGTCGCGCAGCAGCAGCTGCATCAGCGAGAGGTTGTCCGGCGTGTCGTCAATCACCAGAATGGTGGCCTTGTCGGGGCTTGCCGCAGCAGGGTGCATCATCCGCCTCCCGGGTTCATGTCTATACCGCTGGATTGTGCGGCCATTTGCAGCCGCTGCAGCGCCTGTGCGCAATCAAAGCGGTGCACCGCGTCGGCCACCGCCGCGTACTGCGCCTGCAGGGCCTGGGCCAGCAGGCCCTGGTGCTCGGCCAGCCAGTCCACCGCCGCCAGGTTGTCATCGGCCAGCAGGGTGGCCAGCTGCAGACAGACCTGGCGCAGGGCCTGCGGGCTGGCCACCGCGGCTGGCAGGCCATCGGGCGCGCCTGCCTGCAGCAGCGCGGGCGCTGCGGGCTGGAGGCTCTTGCCCAGGCGGGCGGTAAACCAGAAGGTGCTGCCCTGCCCTTGCACGCTGTCCACGCCCACCTCGCCCTGCATCAGGGCGGCGATTTGCTTGCAGATGGCCAGGCCCAGGCCGGTGCCGCCGAACTCACGCGTGGTGCTGCTGTCGGCCTGCTCGAAGCTCTGGAACAGGCGCGGCAATTGGGCCGCGCCCAGGCCCCTGCCGGTGTCGCTGACGGCGCAGTGCAGCAGCACTTCGGTCGCGCTGTCCTCGCGCAGTTCCAGTGCAATGCGCACCTGCCCGTGGTGGGTGAATTTGACCGCGTTGCTGGCGTAGTTGACGATCACCTGGCCCAGCCGCATCGGGTCGCCCACCAGGCGCGCGGGCACCTCCGGATGCACCTGGAAGAGCAGCTCCAGGCCCTTGGCCGCGGCCTTGTCGGCCACCAGGCTGGCGACGTTGTCGAGCACCGTGGCCAGGTCAAAAGCGATGTGCTCCAGGCCCAGCTTGCCGGCCTCGGCCTTGGAGTAGTCGAGGATGTCGTTGATGATGCCCAGCAGGTGCTGGCTGGCACCGCGGATGCGGCCCACCTGCGCGCTCTGCTGCGCCTCGAGCGTGCCCTGTTGCAGCAGGTAGGACAGGCCGATGATGGCGTTCATGGGCGTGCGGATCTCATGGCTCATATTGGCCAGGAAGTGGCTCTTGGCGGCGCTGGCTTCCACGGCGCGCTCCTTGGCCTCCAGAATCGCCTGCTCGGCGGCGTGGGCCAGGCTCATGTCCTCGATCACCGCCAGCAGGGCCCGCCCCAGCACCGGCTCGGCCAGGCGGCTGCCGGTGATGCGGGCCCAGAAGCGGCTGCCGTCCCGGCGCACCAGCTCCTGCTCATGGCGCTGTACCTGCCCCTCGGCGAGGTCGGCAAAAAGGCGCTCGCCGGCATTCTGGAAGCGGGCCTCATCGCCATACCAGAGGCGCGTGGTCTGCCCGTCCAGCCCACCCGGCGGATAACCAAACACCTCTTCGAGCCGGCGGTTGCAGCGCAGGATCTGGTGCGCGCGCACCAGCGCAATGCCCACCGTGACGGTGTTGAAGATGGTGCGCAGCTCCTCGTGCGCCTGCTGCAGCACCTGCTGCTGCTGCTCCAGGATGCGGGTGGTGTCGGTCAGGCGCGCGGTGCGCTGCGCCACCTGCGCCTCCAGCGTGGTGTTGAGGGCCAGGATGGCGTCCTGCGCCTTCTGGCGCTCGGTGACGTCGCGCAGTATCACCGTCAAGAGCCGCGCCCCGTCGACCTGGATGTTGGAGATCGAGGCCTCCACCGGAAACTCTGCACCATCCAGGCGCCGGGCGTGGACCACCGCGTTGTGCCCCATGCTGCGGCTCGAAACCCCCGAGTCGGCATAGCTCTGCACCTGCGCGCCATGCGCCTGGCGAAAGCGCTCCGGAATGAGCATGGCTATGGGCTGGCCCAGCACCTGGGCCTCGGTGCAGCCGAACATCTGCAGCGCCGCGCCATTGATGACGCGGATGCACTGCTGCGCGTCGATGGTGATGATGGCGTCCATGGCCGCCTCGATGATGGCCGAGAGCCGCGCCCGGCTGTTCTCGCTGTCGTGCTGGGCCAGGCGTATGCGCGCCACCATGGTGTTGAAGCCGTGCGCCAGGCGTGCAATTTCGCGCGGACCGCTCTCATTCAGGGGCTGCGGGAAGCTGTTGTGGCGCGCCAGGTGCAGGCTGGCTTGCTCGATGCGGGCCAGGGGCCGAGTGACCTTGGCGCGTATCAGCCGGGCCAGCGCCAGCGCCGTCAGCAGGGCCGCGCCCAGCAGGGGCCACAGGCGCTGCTGGGCCGACCACTGCACCAGCGCATAGTCGTGGCTGAGGTCGTATTCCAGGTAGACCACGCCACGGTCCTCATTGCGTATCACCGCGGCCTGGCTTTCGCTGAAGTAGGGCACCATGACAGCAATGCGCGGCGGGTTGCTGAACTCCTGCACGTCGGGCAGGCGCCCCTGCACCACGCGGGCAAAGCGCGCGGGTGAAAAATGCGCAATCAGCTGCTGCGCCTTCTGGCCGCGCCAGGCCAGGCGATGCGCCATGGTCACGGTGCCAGCGGGGTCAATCAGCGCCAGCACCGAGGTGCGCGGCTCGGTGCTGGCCACCGACAGGTCGGAGGCCACATTGGCCGGGCGCTCCCTGAATTCGCGCTGCGTCACGCGCGCCAGGTGCTCGGCGTCGAGCACGGCGCGCGTGCGTGCGCTCTCGCGCGCCGCCACCCGCCCGTTGAAGACCGAGTCCACATAGGAAAACACCAGCATCACCAGCACCAGCAGCAGGATCACCACGGGCACGGCGTTGCGCAGGGTGTAGCGGTCCTTGAGCGCGGCGTTCATAGGGGCAGGAACTGCGCGTCGGCCACGGCCTGCTGCAAGGTGGCGGGCCCGAGCAGACCGGCCGCCACCATCAGGTTTTGCAGGGCCTGCGCGGTCTGGTCCACGCTGGCGCCGGCTGCCAGCATGTCGCGGTTTTGTGCCAGCTCGGGCAGCTGCAGGCCGCGGTAGAGGGCCATGACGTCGCCGGGCGGCGTCTGCAAGCGCCCGGCCATCAGGGGTGCGGCCTGTTCCGGTGCATCACGCATGCGCTTGCGCGCGGCAAAGTGGCATTGCAGCAAGTGGCGCAGCGCTGCGGCATGGCGCTCCAGCGCATCGGCGCGCACCGCCAGCACATCCACAATGCGCCCGGGGATGGCGCTGCTGTCAAAAATGCGCTGGGCGCCCTGCCGCTCCAGGCGCATAGCCCAGGGGTCGGCGGTGACCACCACGTCCACCAGGCCCTGGCCAAACAGCTCCTCGCTGCGGTCCAGCGTGATGGAGACCTTGCGGATCTGCTGCGGCGTGAGCCCCGCTGCATCGAGCAGGGCACTGAGCATGACCGCGCCCATGGCACCGTCCTCCACCGCAATGCGCCGGCCCGCCAGGTTTTGCAAGCTGATGGGCGCTCGCGCCAGCACCACATCGGCGCCATGGGAGATGTCAAACACCAGCACCGCGCGCAGGTCCACGCCATCGGCGCGCGCGCTCAGCAACTCGTCGAGGGTGAGGGCGGCGGCTTCGAGCTGGCCGGCGGCCAGCGCGCGCAAGGTATCGGTGTTGGCCAGCAGCTCCACCAGGCGCACCCGGTGTTCGTCGAGCAGGCCGAGTTCGCGCGCCAGAAAAAGGTCTTCGTAGCCGGGGAACACGATGCAGCCGACCCGCATGGCGGGCACCGGTGCGGAGCAGCCGCCCAGGCCAGGCAGGCAGACCGCAGCAGCCATGCCCGCCAGGACTGCCAACACGGGGCGCCTGGGCGGGCGGGGGTCTGTACGCCCGGTCTCGTGCCCCGTCTCGTTTTTCACATGCATATGCGACCGATTGGACCCCAAAGGCGGCGCGCCTGTAAAGCGGATTCACCGCGCTTTCGCCCGCCTTGCCACAGCGCTTAGGATGCAGGACCCAGGCTGCCTTTCACCCCCACCGATGCACACCGAAACCCCCGCCCCTGCCGCCACGCGCTCCACCCCGCCTGCGGTGTCGACTTTGCTGCTGGCCGCCGGGCGCGGCGAGCGCATGCGCCCGCTCACCGACACCACACCAAAACCCCTGTTGCGGGTGCGCGGCAAGCCGCTGCTGCAGTGGCGCATGGAGGCGCTGCTGCAGGGCGGCTTTACCCACGCCGTGCTCAACACCGCCTGGCTGGGCGAGCAGATCGAAGCGCAGTGGGGTGCCGCCTTTTCTGCGCCCGCATTCTCTGCAGTGCCCCTGCGGCTGGACTATTCGCGCGAGGGGCAGGACTTTGGCTACGCGCTGGAAACGGCGGGCGGCATCAGCCGCGCGTTGCCGCTCCTGGGCGAGGCCTTCTGGGCCATGGCGGGCGATGTGTTCGCACCTGACTTTGTGTTTGCGCAAGCGGATGTGCAGACCTTTCTGGCGGGTGACAAGCTGGCCCACCTGTGGCTGGTGCCCAACCCGGAGCACAACGCAGGCGGCGACTTCGGTCTGGACGCGGCCACAGGCCTGGCGCTCAACTGCCCGAAGAATGGAGAGGTGCCGCGCTTCACCTTTTCCACCATAGCCCTGTACCGGCGCGCCCTGTTTATGCCGCCTTGGTGTTCCGTTCCACCTGGCAACCCGCGAGGAGAACGCGCCGCACTGGCGCCGCTGTTGCGTGCGGCCATGGTCCAGCAAAGGGTAAGTGCCGCGCTTTACACTGGCCGCTGGACCGATGTGGGCACGCCGGAACGCCTGGCTGCCTTGAACACGCCCTGAACGCACCCTTGAACGCAAACTCCCCGGGAACCCTGCCATGAACACCGCCCTGTACCAAGCCCGCCGCGCTGAGCTGGCCCGCCGCTTGGGCCCCAACGGCATTGCCATCCTGCCCACCGCGCCCGAACAGCAGCGCAACCGCGATGCCGACTTTCTGTTCCGCCACGACAGCTACTTTTACTACCTCAGCGGCTTTGCCGAGCCCCATGCCTGGCTGGTGGTGCAGGGCGACGGCAAGAGCACGCTGTTTTGCAACCCCAAGGATATGGAGCGCGAGATCTGGGATGGCATTCGCCTGGGGCCCGAGGCCGCACCCGCTGCCCTGGGTGTGGACGCGGCGTTTTCAGTGCAGGAGCTGGACGCGCAAATGCCAGCGCTGCTGGACGGGCGCGACGCTGTGTGGTTCCCGTTTGCCACACACAAGGGGCTGGAGACACGCGTGGCAGCTTGGCTCGACGGCCTGCGTGCGCGGGTGCGCTTTGGTGCGCTCACTCCCGAGCAGCAGCGCGACCTGTGCGGCCCGCTGGACGAGATGCGCCTGGTCAAGGACGCCAGCGAGCAGGCCACCATGCGCCGCGCCGCAGAGATCAGTGCCGGAGCCCATATCCGCGCCATGCAGTTGAGTGCGCGCATGCTGCGCGCGGGCCAAGAGGTGCGCGAGTACCACCTGGACGCCGAGCTGCTGCACGAGTTCCGCCGCCACGGTTCGCAGTACCCGGCCTATGGCTCCATCGTGGCTGCGGGCGCCAATGCCTGCGTGCTGCACTACCGCGCCGATGCGGGGCGGGTAGCGGACGGCGAGTTGGTGCTGATCGACGCGGGTTGCGAGCTCGACGGCTATGCCAGCGACATCACCCGCACCTTCCCCGCCAATGGCACATTCAGCGGCCCGCAGCGCGCGCTCTATGAACTGGTGCTGGCCTCGCAAAACGCAGCGGTGGCGGTGACCAAAGCCGGGGCCCGTTTCACCGACCCGCACGAGGCCACAGTGAAGGTGCTGGCGCAGGGCATGCTGGACCTGGGCCTGCTCGACAAGAACAAGGTGGGCACGCTGGAGGATGTGATCGAGAGCCGCGCCTACTTCCAGTTCTACATGCACCGCACCGGCCACTGGCTGGGCATGGATGTGCACGACTGCGGCAGCTACACCGAGCCCACCGAGCTCGGCCAGAAGACCGAACGCCGCGACGCCCTCAGCGGTGCCACCATCGTCAACCGCCCGGCGCGCATCCTGCAAAGCGGCATGGTGCTGACGATCGAGCCGGGCCTGTATGTGCGCCCCGCGCCGGGTGTGCCGGAGCACTTCCACCACATCGGCATCCGCATCGAGGACGATGCCATCGTCACGGCAGAAGGCTGCGAACTGATCAGCCGCGGCGTGCCGGTGGAGCCGGATGCGATCGAGGCGCTGATGCGGGATTAAGCCTCGGGCAACGGCTGGTCCGGCACCAGCACGATGGCACCCAGGTGGCGCCGCTGCAGAAAAACCTGCTGCGCCTGCGCCATCTCCTGCAAGGGGAACGTGGCGGCCAGCAGGGGGCGGATTTCCTGGCGCTCCACATAGCCGATGAGGTTGGGAAACACCACCGCATCCCAGGCGGTGCAGCCAATCAGGGTGATGTCTTTCAAATAAAAATCGCGCATGTCCAGCGCCACCTCGGCACCGGCAATGGCGCCCGAGGACACATAGCGCCCACCGCGCCTGAGTGCCTTGAGCAGGGCGCCAAAACCGGCCCCGGCCACGTTGTCCACCACCACGTCAGGGGACGGCAAACCCGCAAAGGCTGCCACGCCATCCTCCCGGCACAGCAGCACATCGGCACCCACATCGACACCCGCGTCGCGCCCCATGGCGGCCACGGCCTGGCACTTGTCGCGGCTGGTGATGGCGGTCACGTGGGCACCGCGGCGCTTGGCGAGTTGCACCGCCGCCGAGCCCACACCGCCCGAAGCCCCCGTGACCCAGACCCGCTCGCCACGGGCTACTGCCGCGCGCTGCAGCATGTTTTCTGCTGTGCCCCAGGCGCAGGGGAGCGAGGCCAGTTCCGCATCGCTCCAGTGGCTCTGCACGCCAAACACTTCAGCCGCAGGCACGCGCAGGTACTGGGCAAAGGCGCCGTCGCAATCCGTGCCCAGCCAACGCGTCTCGGGCGCATCAAAACCGGCTGTGCGCATGCAGCTGCGCACCAGCACGCGCGTGCCCAGGGCCGGGCCCTGCACACCGGGCGCCAGGGCCACCACGCGGCCACAGCAGTCGGCGCCCTGGATCAGGGGAAAGGGCGTGGCGCCGCTCCAGCCCGCGCCGTACCAGCCCAGGCGGGTGTTGATGTCGGTGTTGTTGATGCCCGCAGCCAGCACCTGCAGCAGCACCTCACCGGCCTGCAGTTGCGGTATCGGTACGCTGCGCCAGGCGAGTTGGTCGTAACCGCCCTGCCCGGTGGTGACCATGGCCCCCATGGTGGCGGGCAGCGGGTGCACAGAGGGCAGGGACATGGCGGATACGGCAGCGCTAAAAGTTGTGGCGTACGGCCGGTGTGCGCATGGTCACCAGTTCTTCGGCGGCGGTGGGGTGCACGGCCAGGGTGGCGTCAAAGGCGGCCTTGGTGGCACCGAGTTGCAGGGTCACTGCCACCAGCTGCACCAGCTCGCCACTGTCCGGACCCACCATCTGGAAGCCCAGCACGCGGTCGCTGGCACGGTCCACCAGCAGTTGCATGAAGACGCGCGCGCCATGGCCGGAGAGCGTGGCCTTCATGGGGCGGAAGGTGCTGCGGTAGACATCCAGCTGCGGATACTGGATCAGGGCTTGGGCCTCGGTCAGGCCCACCATGGCGGCCTCGGGGGTGGTGAACACGGCCGAGGGCACCAGGGTGTGGTCCACCGTGCGCAGCTGTTTGCCGAACACGCTGTCGGCAAAGGCATGGCCCTCGCGAATGGCCATGGGGGTGAGGTTGACGCGGTTGGTGACATCGCCCACCGCGTAGATATGTGCCACGCTGCTGCGCGACTGCGCATCCACCTGCACGGCACCCTTGGCGTCCAGTTGCACACCCACGGCCTCTAGGCCCAGGCCCGCAGTGTTGGGGCTGCGCCCGACGGCGCGCAGCACGCAGTCGGCCACCAGCGTCTGGCCGTTGTCGAGCACCAGCTGCAGTGCGCTGTCACCGGCACCCGTGGCTTGCGCATTGGCGGGGCTGCGCGACAGGCTGGCGAGCTCGCGCCCAAAGGCGAATTGCAGGCCGGTGGCCAGCAGCTCTTGCTGCAGGTGGGCGCACATCGCGTCGTCAAAGCCGCGCAGAATGCGCGGCCCGCGCACCAGCACCGTGACCTCGGCGCCCAGCAGGCGCAGCAGGCAGGCCAGCTCCAGCGCGATGTAGCCAGCACCCTGCACCACCACGCGCCGGGGCAGTTGCTCCAGTTCAAAAAAGCCGTTCGAGTCGATGGCCAGCTCGGCGCCGGGGATGTCCGCACCGGCCTCGGGCCGGGCGCCGGTGGCAATCAGCACGGTGGTGGCCTGCAAGAGGCGCCCGTCCGCCAGGCGCACGCGGTGGGCGTCCTGCATGACGGCGCGGCCCTCAAACAGCGTGACGCCTGCGCCCACCAGGTTGCTGCGGTAAACGCCTTCCAGGCGCGCCACCTCCTGGTCGCGCCGGGCCTTGAGGGTGGGCCAGTCAAAGCGGGTGGGGCCCACGCTCCAGCCAAAGCCCTCGGCCTCGGCAAACTCCTGCGCAAAGCGCGAGGCGTAGACCATGAGCTTTTTGGGCACGCAGCCGCGGATCACACAGGTGCCGCCCAGGCGGTATTCCTCTACCAGCGCCACCCTGGCGCCATGCTGTGCGGCAATGCGGGCGGCGCGCACGCCGCCCGAGCCGCCACCTATCACCACCAGGTCAAAGGCCAGAGGGTCGGGGCCGAGGCCAGGTTCGGTTGGGGTCTGCGTCATGGCGGCCTAGCGGTTGAGTTTTTGTTCGCGGATATAGGCGGCCAGACCGCAGTAGCCCTTGGTGGCAAGCAGCTCGGCTTCGAGTTTGGCGGGGATGAGCTTTTCCTTGATGGCCGCGGCGGCGGCCACGCCCTGGTGCTGGCGAATGAAACCCAGGGTTTCCTCAAACTTGGCCACCTCGGACTTGCAGGCATTGGGCTGCGGCTTGAATTCGCCAGGGCCCGCGTCAGGCGCTGCTGCTGCTGCTGTCGCCACCGGAGCGGGCTTGTCAGGCTTGGTGGCCGCGCTGCACAGGGGCAGCCAGGCCATTAGACAAAGGGATATCCAGAGTTTCATGTGTGTTCCGCGGGAATGAAGAAAGGGCGCTTGCCCGAAACTGCCTCGTTCAACCAGCGCTTTATCATGACACAGCCACACCCGGCAGGGCTGCTTGCCTTTTTTGAACTGCTTGGCGTGCAGCAGCGCATGGTGGGCAGCGCCTGGGAGCGGCGCTTCGTGTTGCCGCAGGCGTAGCCAGCCTGTGCTCTTGCCTGTGCCTTGGCCGTTACGCGCAAGACCCCTTTTATTTGCGTAGCTGGATCACTATCACGTAGCTCAGATCGCCGGCTTTGAGTTTGAGAAGCAAGGGGAATGCGCTGACAGATGCACCACTGAAGGCGATGGTGTGGCTTTCTGGCAGGTAACTCGCCCAGTCTGGCAGCAAGGTTCCGTCTACCAGCGTCAGGTACACGCTCTTGCCTTGCACCAAGCGGAAGATTTCAGCTGGAAGTGCAACCACCAGAGGCGAAGTGCCATTGAGCTCCAGCTCGGGCACGGACACATTCAGGATGCCAACGTAGCGTTCAGAGGCCGTGCGTGTGAGCACCACGCAGACGGCATTGGACGCCAGGTCACAGCCATTCACCTGCTGGGACTCGGTGAAACGGGATCCGGCATCGCCATCAGCCGCACCCGCGGCGCCCAGGGCCTTTTCACCGGTGCCCGTGCCCGTGCCCGTGCCTGTTTCTGTTTCTGTGCCAATACGGATCGCGATGGTGACACCATCGTCGCTACCGCCCCAGTCGAGCCCACCACCGGCACCACCACGACCGTCACCGCCGCCTCCGCCATTGTCGCCATTCGGTAAAACCGGCGTGGGCGTGGGTGTTGGTATGGTTGTCGGGTTCGGGGCAGGGAGGGACGTCACGGCCTCCCCAATCGTCAGCACCCCATCCACAAAGGTGATCGCGTAGTTGGCGCTGCCCAGATTCTGCGGCGTGATGCTGTAGCTGCCAGTGCCAACTGCGCCCTGGCTACTGCCGCCATAGCGGAGGATTCCATCCAGCGTGCTGCTGTCTTCGCCTGCCACGAAGCCCTCATAACGCACACCATTGCCACCGGAGTAAGCCACCCCGTCCGCCGGCTTGCTGGCCGCATTGGCAACCACGCGCAGAGCTGCCGGGGTGATATCGGCCGTGGTGGCAGCGCTGGTGCTGGCCAGCGTGTAATTGGAAGCCAGCCCGGCGCTGGCGCCGCTGCCGCCATTGGCCAGGCTGTAGCCCGTGGCAGTGACATTCTTGCCGCTGCCCACAGTCGCCGTATCAAAGCGGGCTGTGCCATGGTTGAGGACCAGCACCTCGCTGCCCACACCGGTGTTCACCCCGCCCCATTGGGTGGCCGTGGCGTTGGTGGTGCCGTCATAAGTCCTTGATGCAGCCGCCAGTCCGCTCACGGTCAGCACCTTGGGCGTGATGTTGGCGCTGGTGCTGGCCTGGTCGCTGATGCTGTAGTTGCCGGCATCGACGCCGCCAAAGGTATTGGTCAGCGTGACCGCCTTGGCCGTGCCCGCATTCTTGTCCGAGAAAGTTCCGCTGCTGCTGGCCACGGTGACCGTGTCACCGCCAATGAGACCAGACAGGGAGGCACCGGCGCTGTTGATGCTGGCGCTGGTGCTGCCGTCATAGGTCTTGCTGGCGGCGGTGATGCCGCCCACTGTGAGGGCTGCCCTGGTGATGTTGACCGTGTCGCTGCCACCTGAGAGCGTGTAGTTGCCAGCCAGGCCGCCGTTGCTGCCGTTAGCCAAAGCCAGACTGCCCAGGGTGAGCGTCTTGGCCGCGCCCACGTACTTGTCGGCGGTGCTGCCGCTGCCGCCCAGGCTGAGGGTCTCAGTGCCGATCAGGCCACCGAGCGTCAGGCTGGAAGCGGCCACGTTCACGCCCGCGTCATAGACCTTGCTGCCGCTGAGATGGAGCACCTTGGCCGTTATGTTGGCAGTCGTGCTGGTCTGGTCGGCAATGGTGTAGTTGCCCGCATCGGCGCCGCCAAAGGTATTGGTCAGCGTAACGGTCTTGGCCGTGCCCACATTCTTGTCCGAAAAGCTGCCGCTGCTGCTGGCCACAGTGACCATGTCGCCGCCCAGGAGCCCACCCAGAGCGGCACTGGCGCTATTGACACCCGCCGCAGCGTTGCCGTCGTAGCTCTTGCTGGCGGCAGTGATGCCCGTCACCGTTAGCGCTGCCCGTGTGATGTTGACCGTATCACTGCCACCCGCCAGTGTGTAGTTGCTGGCCAGGCCGCCGTTGCTGCCATTGCCCAGGGCCAGGCCGCCCAGGCTGAGCGTCTTGCCATTGGCCACATTCTTGTCGGCCGTAGTGCCAATGCCGTTCAGACTGAGGGTCTCAGTGCCGATCAGGCCGCTCAATGCGAGGCTGCCCGCCGCGACGTTCACGCCCGCGTCATACACCTTGGCACCCGTGAGATTGAGCACCTTGGCTGTGATGCTGGCGGTGGTGCTGGCTTGGTCGGTGATGCTGTAGTTGCCCGCATCGGCACCGCCATAGGTGGTGCTCAAGGTGACCGTCTTGGCCGCGCCCGCATTCTTGTCCGAGAAAGTTCCGCTGCTGCTGGCCACGGTGACCGTGTCACCGCCAATGAGCCCACCCAAAGTAGCTGCTGCACTGTTGACGCTGGCCGCAGCATTGCCGTCGTAGCTCTTGCTGGCGGCGGTGATGCCGCTCACCGCAATGCCCGCCCTGGTGATGTTGAGCGTGTCACTACCGCCCGCCAGCGTGTAGTTGGAGGCCAGGCCACCGTTGCTGCCGTTAGCCAATGCCAGGGTGTCCAAGGCAAGTGCCTTGCCATTCGCAACGTTTTTGTCAGCGGTGCTGCCACTGCCACTCAGGCTCAGGGTCTCGGTGCCGATCAGGCCGCCGAGCGCCAGGCTGCCAGCGGCCACACTCACACCAGCGTCATACACCTTGCTGCCGCTGAGATTGAGCACCTTGGCGGTGATGTTGGCCAATGCGCTGGCCTGGTCGGTGATGGCGTAGTTGCCCGCATCGGCGCCGCCAAAGGTGTTGGCCAGTGTGACCGTCTTGGCCGTACCCGCATTCTTGTCCGAAAAGCTGCCGCCGCTGCTGGCCAGCGTGACCGTGTCCCCACCGATGAGCCCGGCGAGGGTCGCACCGGCGCTGTTGATGCTGGCGCTGTTGCTGCCGTCATAGCTCTTGTTGGCGGCTGTGATGCCGCCCACCGTGATGGCAGCCTGGGTGACGTTGACCGTGTCACTGCCGCCTGCCAGCGTGTAATTGCTGGCCAGGCCACCGTTGCTGCCGTCTGCCAGCGCCAGGGTGCCGAGTGACAAGGCCCTGGCCGTGCCCACGTTTTTGTCGGCCGTGCTGCCACTGCCGCTCAAACCCAGGGTTTCAGTACCGACCAGACCGCTCACTGCCAGACTGCCAGCTGCCACGCTGAGGCGCGCGTCATACACCTTGCTACCGGTGATGTTGACCGACTTGGCCGCAATCGTTGCGTTGGAGCCGGCAAACGAAGTACCCCCGGTGAGGAAGTAGTTGCCGCTGTCAGTGCCAGCGAGCGCCAGGTTGTTGACGGTATAGCCCAGGTTGGTGCCCACATTTTTCTGGGTGAAAGCGCCGTTGCCGCTGACCGTCAGCACGTCATTGGCGAGTTGACCCGTCAGGTTGATGCTCACCCCGAACATGGTGGTGTTGCCGTCATAGACCTTGCTCACGCCGGCCGTGGCGTTGGCCGTGACACCTTTGGCTGTGACGCTCTGGCTGCCCACCAGGTTGATGGTGTTGCTGAAGTTGACGTTGTTCTGGGTGCTGACGCCGCTCAAGCCAAGTTGATAGGACCCCACCGCCAGCTTGCCGCTGCTGCTGGCGACGCCCGCTGTGGGAATGACATTGAAGGTGGCCGTGCCGCCCGCACCATCGTTCACCGTGAAATTGTTGTTCCCGTTGGCGGTGATGTTGCCCAGGTCCACCACGGTAGCGCCATCGAAATACTGCGCGCTGGCAATGCTGAAGCTGGCCTGCGTGCCGTACGCAGTACTGGCGCTGTTGACTTTGACCAGCAGTTGGCCCGAGGGGGTGATGGTGTAGTCGCCAGGGACAAAGGTGATCGCGTAATTGGCCGATGTCAGACCGGCCGGCACGAGCACGCCGCTGTAGGTGCCCGCCGTATGGGTGCCGGCGTTGCTGCGCTTGAGGGTGGCGCTGCCGCCCAGAGCCGCGCTGGTCTCGGCGTTGACAAAGCCGGTAAAGGACACCCCGTTGTAGCCGGCGGTGTCCGGGGTGGTCACAAATTTGGCGTCGTTGTTGGCGCGCACCAGCAGGGCTGCCTGCGTGATGTCGGCCGTGGTGGTGGCACTGGTGCTGCCGAGCGTGTAGTTGGAGGCCAGGGCGGCGCTGGCGCCGCTGCCACCATCGGCCAGGCTGTAACCCGTGGCCGTGACGCTCTTGCCACTGCCCACGTTGGCTGTATCAAAGTGGGCCGTGCCATGGTTCAGAACCAGCACCTCGCTGCCCACGCCGGTGGCCACATCGCCCCAGTTGTTGAAGCTGACACTGGTGGTGCCGTCATAGGTTTTGGCAGCAGCCACCAGGCCGGTCACCGTCAGCACCTTGGCCGTGATGCTGGCCAAGGTGCTGGTCTGGTCGGTGATGCTGTAGTTGGCCGCATCGGCGCCGCCAAAGGTGTTGGCCAGTGTGACCGTCTTGGCCGTGCCCGCGTTCTTGTCCGAGAAAGTTCCGCTGCTGGCCAGCGTGACCGTGTCACCGCTTATCCGTCCGCTCAATACGGCGCTGGCGCTGCTGATGCTGGCGCTGTTGGTACCGTCGTAGCTCTTGTTGGCGGCCGTGATGCCGCTCACCGTGATGGCTGCCTGGGTGATGTTCACCGTGTCACTGCCACCCGCCAGTGTGTAGTTGGAAGCCAGACCGCCGTTGCTGCCGTTGGCCAAAGCCAGACTGTCCAGGGTGAGCGTCTTGCCGTTGGCCACGTTCTTGTCGGCGGTGCTGCCGCTGCCGCTCAGGCTCAAGGTTTCAGTGCCTATCAAGCCGCTCACTGCCAGGCTGCCAGCTGCCACGTTGGCGGTGGCGTCATAGACCTTGCTGCCACTGAGGTTGAGCACCTTGGCTGTGATGTTGGCGCTGGTGCTGGTCTGGTCGGTGATGCTGTAGTTGGCCGCATCGGCGCCGCCAAAGGTGTTGGCCAGTGTGACCGTCTTGGCCGTGCCCGCATTCTTGTCCGAGAAAGTTCCGCTGCTGCTGGCGACGCTGACCGTGTCACCGCCGATGAGCCCGGCGAGCGTCGCACCGGCGCTGTTGACGCTGGCTGCGCTGTTGCCGTCATAGGTCTTGTTGGCCGCGGTGATGCCGCCCACCGTGATGGCCGCCGGGGTGATGTTGACCGTGTCGACGCCGCCCGCCAACGTGTAGTTGGAAGCCAGGCCGCCGTTGCTGCCGTTAGCCAAAGCCAGACTGTCCAGGGTGAGCGCCTTGCCATTAGCCACGTTCTTGTCGGCCGTAGTGCCGGAGCCGCTCAGGCTCAGGGTCTCGGTGCCGATCAGGCCACCGAGCGTCAGGTTGCCCGCCGCCACATTCACGCCCTTGTCATAGACCTTGCTGCCACTGAGATTGAGCACCTTGGCCGTTATGTCGGCGGTAGTGCTGGCCTGGTCGGTGATGCTGTAGTTGCCCGCCTGGGCGCCGCCAAAGGTGTTGACCAGTGTGACGGTCATGCCCGTGCCTACATTCTTGTCCGCAAACGTGCCGCTGCTGCTGGCCACCGTGACCGTGTCGCCGCTGAAGAGTCCACTCAATGCGGCACCGGTGCTGCTGACGGTGGCCGTGGTGTTGCCGTCATAGGTCTTGTTAGCGGCGGTGATACCGCTCACCGTGAGTCCCGCCGGGGTGATGTTGACCGTGTCGACGCCACCCGCCAGCGTGTAGTTGCTGGCCAGGCCGCCGTTGCTTCCATTGCCCAGTGCCAGGCCGCCCAGCGTGAGGGCTTTGCCATTGGCCACGTTTTTGTCGGTGGTGGTACCGATACCCGAAAGGCTCAGGGTCTCGCTGCCAACCAGGCCGCTGACGGCCAGGCTGTCAGCCGCCACGTTGGCGGTGGCGTCATACACCTTGCTGCCACTGAGGTTGAGCACCTTCGCCGTGATGTCGGCTGCTGCGCTGGTCTGGTCGGTGATGCTGTAGTTACCCGCCTGGGCGCCACCAAAGGTGTTGACCAGTGTGACCGTCTTTCCCGTGCCCACATTCTTGTCCGAAAAGCTGCCGCTGCTGCTGGCCACGGTGACCGTGTCGCCGCTGAAGAGCCCGCTCAATGCGGCTCCTGCGCTGTTGATGCTGGCTATGGTGTTGCCGTCGTAGGTCTTGTTGGCGGCCGTGATGCCACTCACCGTGAGGCCCGCCGGGGTGATGTTGACCGTGTCGCTGCCACCCGCCAGCGTGTAGTTGCTGGCCAGGCCGCCGTTGCTGCCGTTAGCCAAAGCCAGACTGTCCAGGGTGAGCGCCTTGCCATTGGCCACGTTTTTGTCGGTGGTGCTGCCGATACCCGAGAGGCTCAAAGTCTCGCTGCCAACCAGGCCGCTGACTGCAAGGCTGGTGGCCGCCACGTTGGCGGTGGCGTCATACACCTTGCTGCCACTGAGGTTGAGCACCTTGGCTGTGATGTTGGCACTGGTGCTGGCCTGGTCGGTGATGCTGTAGTTGCCCGCCTGGGCGCCACCAAAGGTGTTGACCAGTGTGACCGTCTTTCCCGTGCCCACATTCTTGTCCGCAAACGTGCCGCTGCTGCTGGCCACCGTGACTGTGTCGCCGCTGAAGAGACCGCTCAGGGTTGCGCCGGCGCTGTTGATGCTGGCCGTGGTGTTGCCGTCGTAGGTCTTGTTGGACGCAGTGATGCCGCTCACCGCGATGGCTGCCTGGGTGATGTTGACCGTGTCGCTACCACCTGCCAGCGTGTAGTTGCTGGCCAGGCCACCGTTGCTGCCGTTACCCAGGGCCAGGCCGACCAGCGTGAGGGCTTTGCCATTGGCCACGTTTTTGTCGGTGGTGGTACCGATACCCGAGAGACTCAGGGTCTCGCTGCCAACCAGGCCGCTCGCGGCCAGGCTGCCAGCTGCCACGTCGGTGGTGGCGTCATAGACCTTGCTGCCACTGAGATTGAGCACCTTGGCCGTGATGTCAGCGGTGGCGCTGGTCTGGTTGGTGATGCTGTAGTTGCCCGCCTGGGCGCCGCCAAAGGTGTTGACCAGTGTGATGGTCTTTCCCGTGCCCACATTCTTGTCCGCAAACGTGCCGCTGCTGCTGGCCACCGTGACCGTGTCGCCGCTGAAGAGACCGCTCAGGGTTGCGCCGGCGCTGTTGATGCTGGCCGCTGTGTTGCCGTTGTAGGTCTTGTTGGCGGCGGTGATGCCACTCACCGAGAGGCCCGCCGGGGTGATGTTGACCGTGTCGCTACCACCTGCCAGCGTGTAGTTGCTAGCCAGGCCGCCGTTGCTGCCGTTAGCCAAAGCCAGACTGTCCAGGGTGAGCGTCTTGCCGTTGGCCACGTTCTTGTCGGCCGTAGTGCCCGCGCCGCTCAGGCTGAGGGTCTCGGTGCCTATCAGGCCGCTCACTGCCAGGCTGCCAGCCGCCACAGTCACGCCCGCGTCATAGACCTTGCTGCCACTGAGGTTGAGCACCTTGGCCGTGATGTCGGCGCTGGTGCTGGCCTGGTCGGTGATGCTGTAGTTGCCCGACTGGGCGCCGCCAAAGGTGTTGACCAGTGTGACGGTCTTGCCCGTGCCCACGTTCTTGTCGGCAAACGTGCCGCTGCTGCTGGTCAGCGTGACCGTGTCGCCGATGATGAGCCCGCTCAATGTCGCACCGGCGCTGTTGACGCTGGCCGTGGTGTTGCCGTCATAGGTCTTGTTGGCGACGGTGATGCCGCCCACCGTGATGGCTGCCGGGGTGATGTTGACCGTGTGACTGCCACCCGCCAGTGTGTAGTTGGAAGCCAGACCACCGTTGCTGCCATCGGCCAGTGCCAGGCCGCCCAGCGTGAGGGCTTTGCCATTGGCCACATTCTTGTCGGCCGTGCTGCCGATACCCGATAGGCTCAGGGTCTCGCTGCCAACCAGGCCACTGACTGCAAGGCTGCCAGCCGTCACGTCGGTGGTGGCGTCATAGACCTTGCTGCCACTGAGGTTGAGCACCTTGGCAGTGATGTCGGCGGTAGTGCTTGTCTGGTCGGTGATGCTGTAGTTGCCCGCCTGGGCGCCGCCAAAGGTGTTGACCAGTGTGACGGTCTTGCCCGTGCCCACATTCTTGTCCGCAAACGTGCCGCTGCTGCTGGCCACGGTGACCTTGTCGCCGATGATGAGCCCGCTCAGGGTTGCGCCAGCGCTGTTGACGCTGGCCGCTGTGTTGCCATCATAGGTCTTGTTAGCGGCGGTGATGCCGCTCACCGTGAGTCCCGCCTGGGTGATGTTGACCGTGTCGACGCCGCCCGCCAGCGTGTAGTTGCTGGCCAGGCCGCCGTTGCTGCCGTTAGCCAAAGCCAGACTGTCCAGGGTGAGCGCCTTGCCATTGGCCACGTTTTTGTCGGTGGTGCTGCCGATACCCGATAGGCTCAGGGTCTCGCTGCCAACCAGGCCGCTGACTGCAAGGCTGGTGGCCGCCACGTTAGCGGTGGCGTCATACACCTTGCTGCCACTGAGGTTGAGCACCTTGGCTGTGATGTTGGCACTGGTGCTGGTCTGGTCGGTGATGGTGTAGTTGCCCGCCTGGGCGCCGCCAAAGGTGTTGACCAGTGTGACGGTCTTGCCCGCGCCCACGTTCTTGTCCGCAAACGTGCCGCTGCTGCTGGCCACGGTGACCGTGTCGCCGCTGAAGAGCCCGCTCAATGCGGCACCTGTGCTGCTGACGGTGGCCGTGGTGTTGCCGTCATAGGTCTTGTTAGCGGCGGTGATACCGCTCACCGTGAGTCCCGCCGGGGTGATGTTGACCGTGTCGACGCCGCCCGCCAGCGTGTAGTTGCTGGCCAGGCCGCCGTTGCTTCCATTGCCCAGTGCCAGACTGTCCAGGGTGAGCGCCTTGCCATTGGCCACGTTTTTGTCGGTGGTGCTGCCGATACCCAAGAGGCTCAGGGTCTCGGTGCCAACCAGGCCGCTGACTGCAAGGCTGGTGGCCGCCACGTTGGCGGTGGCGTTATACACCTTGCTGCCACTGAGGTTGAGCACCTTCGCCGTAATGTCGGCTGCTGCACTGGTCTGGTCGGTGATGCTGTAGTTGCCCAACTGGGCGCCACCAAAGGTGTTGACCAGTGCGACGGTCTTGCCCGTGCCCACATTCTTGTCCGCAAACGTGCCGCTGCTGCTGGCCACCGTGACCGTGTCGCCGCTGAAGAGCCCGCTCAATACGGCACCTGCGCTGTTGATGCTGGCTATGGTGTTGCCGTCGTAGGTCTTGTTGGCGGCCGTGATGCCACTCACCGTGAGGCCCGCCGGGGTGATGTTGACCGTGTCGACGCCGCCCGCCAGCGTGTAATTGGAAGCCAGGCCGCTGCCATTGACCAAAGCCAGCGTGTCCAGAATCAGTACCTTGGCCGTGCCCACGTTCTTGTCGGCCACCGAGCCGGTGCCTGTGAGCCCCAAGGTCTCACCGCCTGCAGTGGCGCCCACGTTCAAGCTTACCGCCGCCACACCGGTGCTGCGGTCATACACCCGGCTGCCGGAGATGTTAACCACCTTGGTGTTGATGGTGCTGCTGGTGTTGTCGGTGTAGGTGATGGCGTAGTTGCCTGTCACATCGGCATTGCTGCCGTCCTTGATAGTCAGGCCCGAGGCGCGCACCGTCTTGTTGCCAAAGCCCGCGTTCTTGTCGGTAAAGGCCAGCGTGGCTGCGGTGTTGACCACGTCACCGGCGCCCGCACCGGCCAGTGTGCCCACGCTGGCGGTGCCCGTTGCGGCGACGCTGGTGTCGTAGGTTTTAGTCACCGTTGGCGCTGTCACCGTCAGGCCGGCCTGGGTGATGGCGGCCAACGCGCTGGCCTGGTCGCTCACGGTATAGTTGGAGAGGTTGATGCCGACGAGCGAGTTGGTGAGCGTCACCGTCTTGCCAGTGCCCACGTTCTTGTTGTCGAACACGCCGCTGCTGGAGAGGCTCAGGCCGTCGCCGGTCACCATGCCACCTGCCACCAGGTCCACGCCGGTGAGCGAAATGCTTGCGCTGCGGTTGCCGTCGTAGACCTTGTCGTTGGCCGTAATGCCGGACAGGGTAAGTGCCTTGGGCGTGATGTCGGCCGTGGTGGTGAAAGACGTGCTGGTGAGGGCGTAGTTGGCCGCCAGGCCGCCACCGCTGCCGTCTGCCAGGCTGTAGCCGCTGCCAGTAACCGTCTTGCCAAGTCCCACATTCTTCGTGTCAAAAGTGGCCGACCCATGGTTGAGCGTCAGCACCTCGCTGCCCACGCCGGTCAGCACCGCGCCCCAATTGCTGATCAAGCCCGTGGCCGCGGTGCTGCCGTCATAGGTTTTGGAAGTGGCCGCCAAGCCACTCACCGCGAGCAGCTTGGGGCTGATGGTGCCCAGCGTGTTGGCGCCGGTGACGACCGCGTAGCCAAACACCGGCTTGCCGCCGTTGGTAACGGTGGCCGTGGCCGCGCCGCTGATATTGACCTGCTTGTTGCTGCCCGCACCGGCCGTGGCAAACACATAGGTGCCTGAGGTGCTGAGGCTGCCGTTGCTGTCACCGTCAAGCGCGCCAGTGGCGGTGGAGAGCGCGATCGTGCCGCCCGTAACGCTCAGTGCGCCGTCATAGGCCTTGCTGGTGGTGCCGGTCAACACCGCAGACAACGTGGGCTGGTAGCTGTACAGCAGCCCTTTGCCGGAGGCCGGCGTGGTCACTCCATAAGTGGCGCCGTATTGCTTGTAGTCAAAAGCCAGGTTGCTGCGCACATCGGGCGTGGCGCCGCCAAACGGGCTGGCATTGCTGCTCCAGACCTGCCAGACCTTGCCGGAGCCGCCGGCAGACAGTGCCGCCACGCTGGTGTTGTTGTTGACAAAGCGCGCGGCCGTGAGTGTGATGTTGCCGTTGCTGGTGGAGACCGTCTTCGCACTGGCCAGGGTCAGCGTGCCACTGGCACGGGTGAGGATGTCGCCCGCTGCGCTGGTGGCCAGGCTGTCGTTGACGTTGATGTTGCCGCCATAGACGGTGATAGGCCCGGCCAGCGTCTTGGCCGTTGACAGGGTGATATCCGCCGTGTTGGTGCTACGCCCAATGGTCAAGCCCGACACCGTGCTGGCCACGCCCAGCGCCCCCAAGGGGTCCAGGAGCGCCTGGGCAAAGCTGCTGCCGTTGGATAGCAAGACCAGCGTCCCGCTGGTGTTGATCGCGCCACTGTTCGCGGCCTGGTCGACCGAGTCACCTTGCAGCAGCACATTGCTGCTGGAGCTGGTGACAGCGCTGCCACCCAGTGCGCCTATGGTGCATTGGGTAAAACTCAGCTGGGTAGCCACCTCGCTAAAGGTGCTGGTGTCCACCAGATTGATGGCACCGGACGCTGCCAGGATGTTTGAGTTGTAGCCATTCATTCCAAAGTAGCCCAAGGCGCTGGTGCCCGCGTAGCCAGTCAGGTTGATGGAGCCACTGCCGACCGCCTCCAGAGTCGAGGTGACGATCACCACTCCATAGTTAAAGGTTGCACCTGACGCCGTGCCGGTCAAGGCAATATTGCCGTTGGTGGTTTTTAAAAGGGCCGGTGCGTAATTGCCGGGGTTGACCCAGACGCCGCCCATCCCGTTGGCGCTGCTACCGCTGGCAATGCCGGTGATGGTGATATCGCCGCTGGTGCCCGCATTCATGCTCACCCCATCTTTGACCTGGACGCCGTAGTTGTTGCCCGTCCCAGACTCGCGGGTCACCTGCCCCCGCGCGGTGATGTTGCCGCTGCCCGAGCGCACGGTCGCGCCCACTTCGAAGCTGACGCCGAAATTGCTCTGGTTCTGCGCAAAACCGGTGGCGGCATTTGAACCACCGGACAGCAAAATAGCGCCGCCTCCCGTGGTGTCGGTATTGGCCGTGCGGTCAGCTGCAGTGCGGCTGTCTATGACGTCATTGGCACCTATCTGGATGCCACCGCCCTCCACCTGGTCGGTGCTGCGGCTGTTGTAGGTAATGGCGCCACCGTTGGTCTTTACCGTTGTGCTGGCCGCCTGCGTGATGTTGCCCGTTGCCTTGAGCAAGATGGGCGCGGTGCTGGCGGTGGTGGTGAGGTTGCCATTGGCGTTGATGTTTGCGCCATAGACGCTGATGGGGCCGGCAATGTTGACGGCCGACGTCAGCGTGATGTCGGCGGTATTGGTGGTGCGGCCTAGGGTCAACCCGGACACCGTGCTGGCCAGGGGCATCAGGCCCAAGGGGTCGTTCATGGCCTGGGCAAAGCTGGCGCCGTTGGATTGGAGGGTGAAGGTGCCTGAGGTGTTGATGGCGTTGCTGGGGGCACTTTGGTTGACCGAATCGCCCTGCAGCAAGATGTTGCTGCTGGAGCTGGTGACATCGCTGCCGGCCGCTGATCCGATGCTGGAGTTGATGAAGCGCAGCAGGTAGCCCGTGCCACCCGCCGTGGTGGTGTCCACCAGGTTGATGGCACCGGAGGCCGCCAGGATTTTCGCGTTGGTGGCGGCCAGGCCGTAGTAGCCGCTGGCGCTGGTGCCGGCATTGGCCGTCATGCTGATGGCGCCGCTGCCCACCGCCTCCACCGTCACATTGGCATTGAGCAGCACGCCAAAATTGTTGGTCGCACCCGAGCCATTGCCGGTGAAGCGGATGTTGCCGTTGACGGTCTTGTACAGGTCAGAGGAGAGAGCATTGATATTCGCGCCGATGCCCACCATGCCGTTGGTCGGGCCACCGGTGGCCTGACCGGTCATGGCGATATTGCCATTGGTGCCGGCATTCATGGTGGTTTGCCCACCGATGGCAATGCCGTAGTTGTAGGCCCCGCCCGAGTTGCGGGTGACCTGTCCGCGCGCCGTGATGTTGCCGCTGCCGGAACGCACCGTGGTGCTGTTGCCAAGGTAGATGCCGGTATTGGCGTTGTTCTGTGCAAAGCCTGTGGTGGGGTCCGAGCCCCCCGACAGGAGGATGTTGCCACCGCCCGTGGTGTCGGTGTTGTTGCTGCGGTCGGTGGCGGTGCGGCTGTCAACAACCGCACTGTTGCCGATCTGGATGCCGCCCCCCTCCACCTGGTCGGTGCTGCGGCTGTTGTAGGTGATGGCGCCGCCATTGGTCTGCACCGTGGTGCTGGCCGCCTGCAGGATGTTGCCGCTGGCCTTGAGCAGGATGGGCGCCGTGCTGGCGGTGGAAAGCAGATTGGCGTTGACATTGATGTTGCCGCCATAGATGGTGATGGGCCCGGCAATGCTGGTGGCCGACCCCACGGTCACGTCGGCCGTGTTGGTGGTGCGGCCAATGGTCAGGCCTGATACCGTTCCAGCCACCGTCAGATTGGTGATGGGGTAGGTCAGTGCCTGGGCAAAGCTGGCGGCGTTGGACTGGAGGGTCAGCGTGCCGGACGTGTTGACGGTAGAGGCACTGCTCACGGCGTTGATAGCGTCGCCCTGGATCAGCACAGGGCTGCTGGACGTGGTCACAGCGCTGCCAGCAAACGCGCCGATGCTGGATCCGTTGAGGTTCATCAGGGTAGCACCCGCACCATAGGTACTGGTATCGATCAGGCTGATGGCACCGGATGCCGCCAGGACCTTGCTGGTACTGACCGAAACCCCGGTTGCCTGGCTGCCACCAAGGCCATTGCCGATCATCGAAATGCTGCCCGTGCCAGTGGCCGTGATCAGGCCACTGGCACTGATATCGATACCCAGATTGGCGCCACTTGCACCGTTGGCTTGACCGTTCAGGGTGATGTTGCCATTGGCCGTCCTGAATGTGGGGCTGACGAGTGCCATGCCCCACACGTTGGCGCCGGAAGGAACACTGGCCACGCCGTCCAGAGCGATATTGCCGGCATTGCCGGAGTTGATGGCCAAGCCGGAAGTATTGATGCCCATGTTGTAGGTATTGGTCACCCGCGTGATCTTTCCGCGCAAACCCACATTGCCGCCCCCCGAGCGCAGCGATGTCCCGGTTCCCAATTGGATGCCGAAAATCTGTGAGGAATAATTTTGGGCGTAGCCCGTGCTGGCATTGGAGCTACCGGACAGAAGGATGTTGCCGCCGCCCGTGGTGTCAGTGCTGGCCGCACGGTCTGCCGCGGTACGGCTGTCAATGACGCCACTGGTATTGACCAGAATGCCGCCGTCCACCGCATCGGTGCTGCGGCTGTTGTAGGTGATGGCACCGCCATTGGTCTGCACCGTGGTGCTGGCCGCCTGGGTTATGTTGCCGGTGGCCTTGAGCAGGATGGGCGCCGTGCTGGCGGTGGAGACCAGGTTGGCATTGACGTTGATGTTGCCGCCATAAATGCTGATGGGTCCGGCAACGGTGGTTGCCACCCCCAAGGTGACGTCAGCGGTGTTGGTGGTTCTGCCAATGGTCAGGCCCGATACCGTTCCAGCCAGCGTCAGATTGGTGAGGGGGTAGGTCAGTGCCTGGGCAAAGCTGGCGCCGTTGGACTGGAGGGTCAGCGCACCGGTTGTATTGAAGCTGGAGGCAGCCAGAACGGAGATGACGTCGCTTTGAATCAGCACGTTGCTGGTGGAACTGGTGACGTCACTTCCGGCCTTCGCACCGATGGTGGTTCCGCCCAAATTCAACAGATTGCCACCGGCACCAAAGGTGCTGGCGTCAATCAGGGTGATGGCACCGGATGCGGCCAGAATGTTGGCATTGCTCGGGTTCAGCCCGTAATAGGTATTGGTGCTGGCGGTGCCTGTGATGCTGATGCTGCCCGTGCCCACCGCTTCTACCGTAGCCTTGGTCAGCGCCACGCCCTGGCTACCCGATGCGTCCTGGCCCGTGCCAACCAGGGTGATATTGCCGTTGATGGTCTTGTACAGGTCTGGCGTGGAGTCGTTGATGTTGGACCACAAACCGATCATGGTGTTGGCGGCCCCGCTGGCATTGCCGGTGATGGCAATGTTGCCGCTGATGCCGGCATTCATGGTCACACCGAACTGGGTGAGGTAGCCGGCTTGGTAGGTGTTTAACGCACGTGTGACCTTGCCTCTGGCCGTGATATTGCCGCCACCAGAACGGACGGAATTGCTGCCACCCATATAAATGCCAGTGATGCCTGTGGCGTTGCTACCGACGTTGTAGTTCTGGGCATAGCCGGTGCTGATATCCGAACCACCGGCAAGAACAATGGCGCCGCCACCCGTGGTGTCGGTGTTGGCTGCACGGTCTGCTTCCGTGCGGCTGTCGATGTTGGCATTGCCACCAATCAGGATGCCGCCACCCTCCAATACATCGGTGCTGCGGCTGTTGTAGGTAATGTTGCCGCCATTGGTCTGCACCGTGGTGCTGGCCGCTTGCGTGATATTGCCCACCGCCTTGAAGAGCAGCGCCTTGTTGGTGCCGGTGAGGGTGACGTTGGCGTTGATGGTGATGTCTTTGTCGGCCATCAGGCTCAGTGCCCCCGCTGTGGTGCCCGTCGTGGTGATGGTGTTGCTGACGGTGAGGTTGCCGCTGCCCGCCCCCGCGCTGCCCGAATTGGTGGTGGTGACGGTAACGTCTGCGCCGGTGTTGAGCGCGTTGACCAAGGTGGTGGTGTTGACGTTGGCGGTGCTGGTACCGGAGTTGGGGGCGAAACTGGTCTGGTTGCTGTCGGCCGCGGTGGAGATGGTGACATCGGCCGGATCGATCAGCCACTGGCCGCCACGGGCCTGCACGTCGGCCGTCGAACGGATGCCCAGCAGGTGGCCCGAGGTTTCGACCGCGCCATTGCCCACCGTGATGCGGCCCGCCACTTCGGTAAAGGAATTGGCGTTGTGCACATCGCTCCACAGCACCACCATGCCGCCTGTTCCTGCGGTGGCGTTGGCATCGATGCTGCTGCCTTCGGCCATCTGCACGGTGGTGGCCTGGTACACGCCGTTGCTGCCCTGCCAGTCTCCCCCCACCAGCACGGTGCCACCGGCCGTCGCACCCCGGGCATCCAGGGCCGTGGCGTCGTTCAGGGCGATGTGCTCACCCAGCAGGGTGGCGCTGCCGCCCTCGCTGCGACGGCCACGCACGCTGATGCGCGTGGTGCCCAGCAAGGCCAGTTGGCCGGGCTCGCGCGGCGGTGCATCTGGCGGGGGTGCAGGCACGGGGGACGGGCTGGCAGGGGCTGATGCGCTGGCATCCAGCAGCACGCGGCCACCCCGGGCGCCGCTGGCGTCCAGGGCGGCGTCGCTCAGGCCGATGCTGGCCGCGAGGACCTCGATGCTGCCGCCCTGGCTGGCGGAGGCAGGTGCGTCGGCCTGGCTGGCAGCAGCGGTTGGGTCTGCGCTGGCCCGCGTGTCGGCCGTGGCAGAGGCATCCATCCGTCCGCCCAGCTCGACGTGCTGGCGGGCGTTGAGTCGGATGGTGCCGCCGCTGCCAGGGCCTGATACATCCAGTGCGGCACTGGCGCTCTGAAACACGGTGTCAGCCTGGATGCGGACGCTGCCGCCCTGCGGGTAGTCGGCATTTCCCTTGGCCTCGATCAGCCCGCTGTTGGTAACGGCGGGGGCGCTCAGGCTGATGGAACCGGCCGGGCCGCCAACCGCGCTGTCCAAATCCGCCCCGGCATTGGCACTGATGCTGCCGCTGTTGGCGATGCTGCTGGAGGCTTCGAGGACGATGCGGCCATTGCGCCGGCTCAGGCCGATGGCCTCCAGGCGGCCGCTGTTTTTGACCACGCCGCCCTGCACCCGGTCCAGCGCCTGCGCGCTCAGGATGATCAGGCCACCGGGGGCCAGCACGGCGGCGCGGTTGTCCACCAAAGCGGCGATGGTGGAGGGGCTGACCTGCAGCGAGGCCAGGGTGTTGTTGGCATCAAACTGCAGCTCAAAGCGCTCGCCCGCTGCCAGCGCCACGGTGCCCAGGGTGGCCAGGATCAGACCGGAGTTGCGCACCTCGGGCGCCAGAAGGGCAATGTAGCCGCCCAGGGCGCTGCGCAATTCACCCTCGTTGATGACCGCGCCGGTGGCGCCGTTGCGCTCAAAGCGCGTGGTGCCGGCCATGAAGTCGCCCAGGCTGATCTGGTGCGTAGTGGCCACCAGGCCACCCACATCGACGCTGGCGCCAGGCGAAAAGTAGACGCCGTTGGGGTTGGAGAGAAAGACCTGGCCGTTGGCGCTGATCTTGCCGAAGATCTGGCTGGGGTTGGCGTCAGTCACCCGGTTGAGGGTGACGCTGCGGCTGTCGGGCTGCTTGAAGCGGACCTGGGCGGCGCTGCCTACGTTGAAGGTCTGCCAGTCAATGGCGGCGCGGTTGCTGCCCTGGTCGATGGTCAGGGTGTTGGCGCTCTGGCTGATGGCGGCCTGGCCGGCCACCACCTGGCCGCCGGTGGGCAACTGGCCGGGGGCCGGTGGTGGGGCCGCTGCGGCAAACGGAGGCAGCACCATCAGCAGGGCGATGCCTGCCGCACTGGCCGAAGCAAGCACTGCGCAGACACTGCTGCGTTTGCCCCGACCCCGGGCCGTCTCCGCGGCGGCAACCCAGGTTTGGGTGGAGGCATTCCAGATGAGGCGGTAGCGTTTGTTCATATCTTGCCCTCCAAAAAGTGTCGCAACGCAACAGTGGGAACGGGTACGGGAGCAGGTCAACCTGGCCGGGGCTGGAGGTTCAGAATGGCAGGCTCAGTGAGAGCCACCAGCGGTCGAGCTCCAGGCTGCCGTCCTGGTCGCGTCCGTTGGCCGTGGGCTTGGGGTTGCTGCCCAGGCGGTGCGCATAGACCGCTTTGAAGAGGGAGCCGTAGGGGCCTTGCCAGCTCAAGCCCAGGCCGTAGCCCACCAGAGGGCTGTCCACGCCCAAGGCGTTGACGCTGCCGCTGTCATAAAAGGCGCTGAACAGCCAGTCTTTGGTGAAGCGGTAGCGCAGCTCCAGGCTGGCCAGTTGGCCCTGGCTTCCCGCCCCTTCGCTGGCCGGGTAGGCACGCACGCCTGTGGAGCCGCCGAGGTAAAAAGCCTCGGAGGAGTCCAGGGCATGGTCGGATTGCTGGCCGCTGAGTGTGCCCACCAGACTGAGACTGGGCGTGAGGGTCTGCTGGCGCGCCAGGGTGTATCGCCATTTCTGGAAGTTCCCCGCCAGGGCGCGGTTTTCGGCTGCATCGGGGCTGGCATAGTCCAGGTCTCCCGTGACGAGTGAGAGGGATGCGGTGTTGTATGCACCGGCCCCAAGCTTGTCCGTCATGCTTCCGGCCAGGGTGATGCTGAAGTCATCCACCTCGTAGTGCGACTGCACCGCCTGGTTGGCCTCATTGAGGTAGCGCCTGCGGTCGTAAGCCATGCTCAGGCTGAGGTTGCGCGCTGCGCTGCGCAGCAGCGGGTAGCTGGCCTCCAGTCCCACGCTGTCCGCCGAGCCGCTGGCGTGCAGGGCGGCAAAGTCGTCGCTGACCAGCCGGTAGTTGAACTGGGACATATTGGCACCCACGCGCAGCCCGTCGGAGCGCAAGGGAACGCTGTAGGCAAGACGCGCATAGTCCGTGCCTTGTGTGTGCAGCAGATCCATGGACAGCCGGTCCCCCAGCCCCAGCGGGCTGTTGAGGTTGGCGCTGACGATGACGCGCTCACTGCCGGTGCTGCGCGGGCCCTGGTTGTCCACGAACACCTCGCCGCTCAGCAGGGGCTCGTCGGTGAAGCGCAGCACCAAGCCGGTCTCTCCCTCACCCGGACCTTCACTGAGCGCGCCGCTCACGGATACGCCTGGCAGGTCATTGGCCAGTAGGAGTACCCGGTCCACGGCGGCCGTGTTGAGTGGCGCCCCGACCTGCAGGTTGGCTGCAGCAATGGACAGCACGTCAGTCGACTTCAGGCGCAGCGGCTCGGGACCGTTGCTTTGGGCGCCCGAATAGACCGCCTCCACAATGTGCAGGTTCACCTCGCCCTGGCTCACGTCCTGCTGGGGTACAAACACCCTTGCCACCCAGCCGGCCCGCCGGTAGCTGGCGGCTACTGCTGCGGCAGCGGCCCGGAGTTCGTTGAAGCGCAGAGGGCGATTCAGATAGGGCTGAACGGCGCGCCGCAGCGCTTCGCTCCCCAGCAGGGTGTTACCCGCAAAGTGAAAGCTGCTGACGGTGATCAGGTCTTGCGGGGCGGAGCCCTGGCGCTCTTCGGTCTGCGGCAAGCTGGGCAGGGGTGGCTTGGAGGGTGTGTCCGGCACGCGCTCGCGCCCGATTTGCGGGCGCAAGGCCCCGGCATCGGGCAGCCCCTGGGCTTGCACGGGGCCCTGGGGCAACAAGACCCACAGCATGCCCAGCTGGCAGACAGCGGCGCAGGTCTTGCACTGCTTTCGGCTGGGTAGATGTCTGCTGCTCATGGACGCCCTCATGTCTGGTTGTTGGTGCACGGGGCAGCAGAATGTCTGCATGCCATGTGACCAAACCCTCCCTGGGCGTCTGGCGAAAGGATTTCATACTGTCAGCTTTTATTGGGCAAGCTCCTATGGGCCAGGCGTTTGCCGCGACCGCTGACCCAATCGGGCGGGTGCCACGCTAGAAGGTGCGCCCGCGCCTGAACTGTTCGGTAGCGCGCACCAGGGCGCGCGCAATGCCGGGCTCGAAGGCGCTGTGGCCGGCATCCGGGATGATGTGCAAGCTGGCCTCGGGCCAGGCCTGGTGTAGTCGCCAGGCCGAGAGCGGCGGGCAGATCACGTCGTAGCGGCCCTGGATGATGACGGCGGGCAGGTGGCGAATGCGATCCACGTTGCGGATCAACTGGCCCTCTTCCAGAAATCCGGCATGGCGGAAGTAATGCGCTTCCAGCCGCGCCACGGCCAAGGCCACGGCATCACTTTCAGACTGCACTTGCAGCTGCGGGTCGGGCAGCAGGTGGAGGGTGCTGTCCTCATAACGGTACCAGGCGCGCGCCGCCTCCAGGCCCGCGGCGGCATCGTCGCCAAACAGTATTTGGCAATAGGCCGCCAGCAGGTCACCCCGCTCGACCTCGGCAATGGGCGCCGCAAATTGCGCGTGCACGTCTGGATAAAACCAGCGGATGCCGTTGAGAAACCAGTCGATCTCGGCGGCGGTGCACAGAAAAATGCCGCGCAGCACCAGACCGCTGCAGCACTGCGGGTGCGCCTGTGCATAGGCCAGCGCCAGGGTGGAGCCCCAGGAGCCGCCAAACAGCAGCCATTCTTCAATGCCCAACAGGGCGCGCAGGCGCTCGATATCGGCCACCAGCAGCTGCGTGGTGTTGTGGCGCGTTTCGCCCAAGGGTGTGCTTTGTCCTGCACCGCGCTGGTCGAACAGCACGATGCGGTAGTGGAGCGGGTCGAAAAACTGCCGGTGCATGGGTGCAATGCCAGCGCCGGGCCCGCCGTGCAGAAAGAGCACCGGCACACCCTGCGGGTTGCCGCATTCCTCCCAGTACAGGGTATGGATGGGGTCCACTGCCAGGCGGCCACTGCGGTGGGGCTCCAGCGCGGGGAACAGGGCGTCGGCGGGGCGAATAGTGGCGTTGGAGGCGGTCATGGGCGTGCCTTGGTGGACAGGTGCAGCAACTGTAGTGCACTGCCTGCGCAGTGACTGTGTGGCGTGTTGCTAGCACTGAAGCAGGCGCTTGCCAAGGCCGGATATCCGCAGGGCCCGGCAGGTGTCTGGGGAAGGCCCGGGTCTACAATTGCCCACCACTCCAAGGGCCTGCGCTTTCGCGGCTGCCCCGATGCACAAGGAAGACAATGCCACAGGATTCATTCACCGGGTCGCCTACCCCCAGCTCCTCCAACAGCCCCGAGAAGCGCGCGGAACTGCGGCGCGCGGCGCTGGAGTACCACGAGTTCCCCACCCCCGGCAAGATCGCCATTGCGGCCACCAAGCAGCTGGTCAACCAGCATGACCTGGCGCTGGCGTACTCGCCCGGTGTGGCCGCACCCTGCGAGGAGATTGTCAAGGACCCCAACAACGCCTTCAAGTACACCAGCCGCGGCAACCTGGTGGCGGTGATCACCAACGGCACGGCTGTGCTCGGCCTGGGCGACATCGGACCGCTGGCGGCCAAGCCGGTGATGGAAGGCAAAGCGGTTTTGTTCAAGAAGTTCGCCGGCATCGATGTGTTTGACATCGAGATCAACGAAAAGCACGACCTCGACAAGCTGGTGGACATCATTGCCTCGCTGGAGCCGACCTTTGGCGGCATCAACCTCGAAGACATCAAGGCGCCCGACTGCTTTTATGTGGAGCGCAAGCTGCGCGAGCGCATGAACATTCCGGT
This sequence comes from Comamonadaceae bacterium, assembly GCA_947374485.1. Taxonomy (GTDB): domain Bacteria; phylum Pseudomonadota; class Gammaproteobacteria; order Burkholderiales; family Burkholderiaceae_C; genus Allorhodoferax. The sequence goes on from CANCCF010000014.1 coordinate 31,959, forward strand.
GTTCCACGACGACCAGCACGGCACCGCGATTGTGGTGGGTGCGGCCATGCTCAACGGCTTGAAAGTCGTCGGCAAAGACCCGAAGAAAATCAAGCTGGTGACCTCCGGCGCGGGTGCCGCTGCCCTGGCCTGCCTGGGCCTCTTGGTGAAGCTGGGCATTCCGCGCGAAAACATTTTTGTCACCGATCTGGCCGGTGTGGTCTACGAGGGCCGCACAGAACTCATGGACGAGGACAAGGCGGTGTTTGCGCAGAAAACCGAGGCGCGCACGCTGCGTGAAATCATTGCCGGGGCCGATGTGTTCCTGGGCCTCTCGGCCGGGGGCGTGCTCAAGCCCGACATGGTGGCCACCATGGCCGCCAACCCGATCATCTTCGCGCTGGCCAACCCGACGCCCGAGATTTCGCCCGAAGAGGTCAAGGCCGTGCGCGGCGACGCCGTCATGGCCACCGGCCGCACCGACTACCCGAACCAGGTCAACAACGTCCTGTGCTTCCCCTACATCTTCCGCGGTGCACTCGATGCCGGTGCCTCCACCATCACGCTGGAGATGGAAATTGCCGCCGTGCATGCCATTGCCGAACTCGCCCAGGCTGAGCAAAGCGAGGTGGTGGCGGCCGCCTATGTGGGCGAGCAGCTGGCCTTTGGCCCCGAGTACCTGATCCCCAAGCCCTTCGATCCGCGCCTGATGATGAAGATCGCCCCGGCCGTAGCCAAGGCCGCCGCCGACAGTGGTGTGGCCCTGCGCCCGATTGCCGACATGGATGCCTACCGCGAGCGCCTGCAGAGCTTCGTCTATGCCTCGGGCACCACCATGAAGCCGATTTTTGCGGCTGCCCGCAAGGCGCTGAAAAAACGCGTGGCCTATGCCGAGGGCGAGGAAGAACGCGTGCTGCGCGCCGCCCAGATTGTGGTGGACGAGGGTCTGGCCCTGCCCACCCTGATTGGCCGCCCGGCGGTGATTGCCGAGCGCATCGAAAAATTCGGCCTGCGCCTCACGGAAGGCGTGGACTACCAGGTGGTGAATGTGGAGCAGGACCACCGCTACCGCGACTTCTGGCAGACCTACCACCGCATGGCCGAACGCAAGGGCATTACGGTGCAGGTGGCCAAGATCGAAATGCGCAGGCGTTTGACGCTGATTGGCTCCATGCTGCTGCACAAGGGCGATGTGGACGGCCTGATCTGCGGGACCTGGGGCACCACCGCCATCCATTTGCACTACATCGACCAGGTCATTGGCAAGCGCGCGGACAACAAGCAGGACGCCACGCAGGACTGCCCGATTTACGCCTGCATGAACGGCCTGATGCTGCCCGGGCGCCAGGTGTTCCTAGTGGACACGCACGTCAACTACGACCCGACGGCGCAGGAGCTGGCGCGCATCACCGTGATGGCCGCCGAGGAAATGATGCGCTTTGGCTTCAAGCCCAAGGCCGCACTGCTCAGCCACTCCAACTTTGGCAGCAGCAACGAGCCCAGCGCCATCAAGATGCGCCAGACCCTGGCCCTGCTGCAACAGCAGGCGCCTTGGCTGGAAGTGGACGGCGAAATGCACGGCGACCTGGCCCTGGACGGCGAGGCACGCCAGGCCATCATGCCCAACAGCACCCTGCAGGGCGACGCCAACCTGCTGGTGCTACCCAACATTGATGCCGCCAACATTGCCTACAACCTGCTCAAGACGGCGGCGGGCGGCAACATTGCCATTGGCCCGGTTCTGCTCGGTGCGGCCAAACCGGTGCATATCCTGACCGCCAGCACCACGGTACGCCGCATCGTCAATATGACCGCCCTGACGGTCGCGGATGCGAACGCCAGCCGTTAAGGCATCAAGTACAAGTTAGTACATACTTCTTTACCTTCTCCAGCCGCAGGTCTTGCCCTTTAATTGGGCAGGGCCTTGCTTTTTTGGGCCGTATGGGCGACACTACTCCCCTTGAGATATCGGGTTTACCCGAACTTGTTACGGGGAATTTTGGTGCGCAGCAAGCAGGTCAAGTTAGTACTCACTGGCTTTTTATTCGCTGTCGCACTCGCTGCTGGCAGCGTGGGTGCCAGGTCCGTATTTGGCACGCCCGACATTGGCAATATTGCATTGGGTGCATTGCCTGTCCAAGGCCAGGATACCCACCAACTGATACGCCAAGGTGGCCCTTTCCCGTTTGACAAGGATGGCGTGGTGTTCGGAAACCGGGAGCGCTTCCTGCCGCTGCAAAAGCGTGGCTACTACCGTGAATATACCGTGCGAACCCCGGGTTCACGGGATCGCGGAGCCAGAAGAATTATTTGCGGTGGCCCGGCCACCCAGCCAGATGACTGTTACTACACGGCCGATCACTATGCGAGTTTTCGCAAGATTGTGCCCTGACCTTTGTTTTGTACTTTGAGAAAGAGAATCGGGGATGGATACGCCACTTCGAACCGTGAGAACCAATATCGTTCAGTCGATACGCGCCTTCAGGGTGCAGGATTTGCAGGAAGCGGCCCAGGCTTTGGGCCACCACTTTCTGTACGCCAATCTGGCCAATGCACAGTCCAAGCAGGATGTGCTCGACCTGATCAGCCAGCAATTCATTTTGTCCACCCAGGTCAGCAAGAACTTTGATGCCCTGTACGACAGCATGACAGACCCGGTGCACAAATCGGGACCACAGCCCGGCTTTATCGCCGTGCTGGAGCACATTCCCGCCAACGTCAAGTTTGACAAGGAAGCGCGCGAGCAGTTGCTCGACATCTTCCGCGACACCGCCGACTATTGGGGAGACCGGAAGATACCGTTCCGATGCTTCTATTCTTTTCTGTAGCCCGTTCTGCACACACCAGCCAAGCAGAACGGGCTAACGAGGCAAGCAACGGTACCGTGCCACCTGCGGTGAACGGTATCGAGTTGATGACCGAGAGCGGAGAAAAAATGCCAACCGACAAGCTGTTGGATGTGTCTCCGCTGGCGCTGCGCATGAGCAGCCCCTTCAATGCGGGGTACTGGTTGGCAGCGGCGTAAGGCCTCTTTCACCCATCCCAAAAGCCCGTCTCTGCGACGGGCTTTTTTTATGCTGATTTGGTGGTGGGGACTCTGCGGACTTACCGCGTCGATGTGCTGAAATGCGCCAGCAGGGCCTGCAGGGCAGCCGCATTGAAGGGTTTGGCCAGGTGCTCGTCCATACCCGCCTCCAAGCAGGCCAGGCGGTCGACCTCCATGGCGTTGGCCGTCATGGCCACAATCGGCGTGTGCTGACCCGCAGGTTCGGCGGCGCGTATCAGCCGCGTGGCTTCCAGCCCGCCCATGACCGGCATTTGCATGTCCATCAGCACCATGTCCCAGGCTTGGGTGCCAAACAGGTCCACCCCTTCCTGGCCGTTTTTGGCCAGCACCACCGTGTGCCCCCATTTCTTGAGCAAGGTGGTGGCCAGCATCTGGTTGATGGGGTGGTCCTCCACCAGCAGCACTTGCAAGGCGCGGGCTGCATGCGCAGCAGCGGGCCGGCCGGGCAATGCAACGCGCGGCTGGGGCAGGGCCGACTGCACCTGCACGGTGAAGTGAAAGGTGCTGCCCTGCCCCTCCACGCTCTCGACCCAGATGCGTCCGCCCATCAGTTCTACCAGCCGCGCACAGATCGTCAAGCCCAGGCCGGTACCGCCATAGCGGCGTGTGGTGGAGGTGTCAGCCTGGCTGAAGGCTTCAAACACGCCGCGCTGCTTGTCCGGGGCAATGCCGATACCACTGTCGCGCACCGAAAAATGCAAGGCCTGCGCATCGGCCCCCGGCGTGCAGCTGACGCTGACATAGACCCCGCCCTGGGCCGTGAACTTGATGGCGTTGTCACACAGATTGGTGAGAATTTGGCGCAGGCGCACCGGGTCACCCAGCACCTCAGCGGGCAGGTCCGGCTGCAATTGGCTCTCCAGCACCAGGCCTTTTTGTGCGGCGCGGCTGCGCAGGGTCTTGAGGGTTTCATCAATGGTTTCCAGCAGAGGGAAACGCACCGCCTCGATATTGAGTTTGCCCGCCTCGATCTTGGAGAAATCCAGCACGTCGTTCAGTATCACCATGAGCGACTGGGCCGAGCTTTTGACAATGCGCAGGTATTCGCGTTGGGTCGGGTTTTGTTCCAGGTCCAGCGCCAGATCGGTCATGCCGATCACCCCGTTCATGGGGGTGCGAATCTCATGGCTCATGTTCGCCAGAAAATCGCTCTTGGCCTGGCTGGCGGCTTCGGCATTGCGCTTGGCTTCGCGCAGCTCCTGTTCGATACGGTTCTTTTCCGTGATGTCCAGAATGGTGCCGACCAGGCCAGTGACTTCCCCCTGCGCGTTGGTCAGGGGTGCCTTCCAGTACAGACCTTCGCGGCGCTCACCGCTCATGCGGTTGTTGAACACCGCTTCATAGGTCTGTATGGTTGCGGCGGCAAACAGCTCCTGGTCCTTGGCATCCATGCCACTGGCCTCGCCGGGTACCAGCTCAAACACAGTCTTGCCAATCCAGTCCGCCCGCGCAATGCCGAACAGGTTCTCAAAGGCCTTGTTGAAGCGCAGGTAGTGGCCCTGGCGGTCCTTCAGGTAGATGGCGGTGGGCGTGGCCTCCAGCAACACCTCCACGAAGCGCAGCTGCTCGGCCAGCGTGGCCTCCATGGACTTGCGCACCGTGATGTCGGTGCGGATGGCAATGTATTGCTCAGGCAGCCCGTCGCTGCCCAGCAGCGGCACGATGGTGGCATCCACCCAGTACAACTTGCCAGCCTTGCTGCGGTTGCAAATTTCGCCATGCCAGACCCGGCCCTCGGCAATCGTGTGCCACAGGTCCACAAAAAAGGCGCTCGCATGCTGGCCGGACTGGACGATACGGTGGTTCTGGCCCAGCAGTTCGGCGAGCGAGAAGCCGCTGATTTCCGAGAACTTGGCATTGGCATAGGTGATGCGGCCCTGCAGATCGGTCATGCTCACAATGGCGTGCTGGTCCAGCGCAAATTTCTGGTTGTTGAGCGCTCGGCGGCCGCCCTCGCGCTCATGGATCAGGCTTACCACCCGGTTGATCAAGGCGTCCAGGTCATCCACATCCAGCGGCGCGCTACCGCCATCGGGCTCCAGCTCGAGTGTGCCCAGCACCCGGCGCAACGACTCCAGTGCGCGCTGACGGGCCTTGAGCTCGCCGCGCAGTTGCTGGTCCAGCGTATGTTGGCGCGACACATCGCGAAAGGTCAGCACGTGGCCGGTGACGGTATTGCTGCTGGAGAAAATGGTGGCCAGCGTGGTGTCCAGGATGACGCGGTGGCCTGCAGACCCCGTCACCTCCAGGCGGCGCACCTTCCAGTCCAGGGCCTGTTGGTCGTGGCTGAATACGCTGGGCAGCAGGGCATGGGCATCCTGCCCGAGCAGGGACTGGCCGGACACACCCAGCAGATGGTCGGCGGCCGGGTTGCTGTACACCAGCTTGAAATCGGCATCGGTGCGTAACACACCGTCGGTGATGGCGTTGAGGGTCACGGCCGCCTCTTCGCGCTGGGCCGACAGGCGCCTGGCCGCACGGCTGATGATGTCAAAAGTGTGGCGGATCTCCACCGGCGCGTCGGTGTCGAGCAGGGCGTTGATGTCGATGCTGCCGGCCAGGATTTCGGATTCGCGCAGGCGCACGCGGTCAAAATTGCCCAGCCAGTGTCTGAGCGGGATGCGGATCAGCACCACCCCGGCGCACAGGGCACCCAGCGCCAGCAGCAACGCGTAGACCGCCACATGCCACAGGTCGGCGGCAATCTTTTCGGCTGCAAAACTCAGGCGCAACACCCCATAGTCTTTGCCGCCGACGCGGATGTTCTGGTTGATATCAAACAGGCGGGCCTCTACCAGGCGCTGCAACCAGCCCGGCGGGGAGATGCCGAACTTCGGGCTGTTGGTGGAGGTGAGCACGCCGCCGTTGGTGTCAATGAACTGGGCGCGGGCGAAATTCGACTGCGAGATCGAGCGCTCCAGCGTCTTTTTGATGGTGTCGTAGTCGCCGATCACGGCACTGTCGCCCACCGTCTGTGCGGCCACGTTGACCATCATCTCGCCGGCCAGCAACTCGGCCTCGATCTGCTGCGTGAACTGGTAGCGGTAAAACAGCGCCAACCCCACACCCACGAACAGCAACAAGGTCACCGCGTACAAGGAGAACACCCGCCCCACCAAGGTCTGGGGCAGCAAGCGTCTCAACAAGGCCATGGGCAAGGCGAGGCTTCAGTGCAGCGAGGCCGGCGCGCTCTGGTAGAAGCGCCGGTAGGCGGCATAGTCCGCGCCCGTGGCGGCAATGAAGGCGGTGTCACCAGGCATGCCCACTTCCTTGGAGGCCTGCTGCAGGATGTCACGGCCTTTGGGGTCTTTGGCCATGTCGATAAAAGCGGCGGCCACCTTGCGCGCATCGGCCTCTGGCACCTTGCTGGCGGCCATCAGGGCCAGGTCCTGGAAGGGCTCGGAGCTCCACAGCACGCGGAACTTTTTACCCTCACGCCGGGCATAGCCCTCCACCAGCTGCGAGTTGCCGCCTGCCGCCACGACCTTGCCCGCAAACAGCTGGGCAAAGGCGGCATTCTGGTTGCCTGCAAACACCACCTTCACGTCGATATTCCTGGACAGCAGGTTGGCGTAGGGCACCTTGTAGACAATAAAGGCCTCGGGCCCGGCAAAGGCCACGTCCTGTCCCTTGAGCTGTGAGAGCTCGGTGATGGGGGAATCGGCGGGTACCACAATCTGGCCCTGCAGCGAGGGCGTGTTGCGGCGCCCGAATACCTTCCAGCCCAGTTGCTCGCGCTCGGGGCTGAAGAGGTGGTTGCTGAAGACGAACTCCACCTCCTTGGCCAGCACGTAGCTGGTGGTGTCGGCCGAGGTGCGGCCGATCTTCAGGTTGAGCTTGATGCCGCTTTTCTCCGACACGTAGGCAATGATGGGGTTCCAATAGGCCGCCGTGAGGTTGATGTCATATTGGTTGACGGGGGAGAAGTTGTAGGCCACGGCCTGCGCCTGGGCAGGCTGCCATGCAGACCCCAGCGCCAGCAGCAAGGCGGCTGTTGCACTTGCCAGAATGTGTCGTCGCATCGCTGTTTCCTTTCCAACCTGCATGTATGTTTGGTGCGCCCACAGCGCCCTGCCATCATAGAGCAGCTTGGGCGCCGCCCGGCCGCTCAGCCGGGCTGCAGAGCCACTTCCAGGGCCAGCTTCAGGTACTGGGCCACCGGCACTTCCTCGGCACGGCGCTGCACATCGAAGCTGCCCGCAAAGTTCTTTTCCGTGAGCCAGCGCCCCAGCGTGTGGCGCAAGAGCTTGCGCCGCTGGCTGAAGGCGACCTGCACCAGTTCGCTGAGCAGCCGCACATCGACCGCGGCGGGTTCTGTGCGCGGCAGCATGCGCACCACCGCGCTGTCCACACGGGGCGGCGGCTCAAAGCTTTCGGGGGGCACAAACAGCACGTCCTCCATGGCGTAACGCCACTGCAGCATCACGCTCAGGCGGCCATAGGCGGCGGTGCTGGGTGCGGCCACCATGCGGTCTATCACCTCTTTTTGCAGCATGAAGTGCTGGTCTTCAATGCAGTCCACAAAGCCCAGCAGGTGAAACAGGATGGGGGTGGAAATGTTGTAGGGCAGGTTGCCCACCACGCGCCATTTGCCAGCGGCCTGCGCAGGGTGGGCGGCGAGCTGGCTGAAGTCGACCTTGAGCACGTCGGACTCGACCACCGTGAGCTGGCCATGGCTGCGCAGGCGCTGCGCCAGGTCGCGGTCGAGCTCGATCACGCTCAAGTGGCCCAGGCGCTCCACCAGCGGCTGGGTCAGCGCCGCCAGGCCCGGGCCGATTTCGACCATGCGCTGGCCGGGCTGGGGCGCAATGGCCTGGACGATGGCGTCGATGATGCCGCCATCGGACAGGAAGTGCTGGCCAAAGCGTTTGCGCGCAATGTGTTTCATGCTTATTGGGGCGGCTCGCGCAGCTCGACGTAGGCGCGCTCGCGCACATCGCGCGCCCAGGTGGCATAGGCCTCTTCGAGCTTGGCCTCGCGCAGCTGGTTGCGCACCAGCTCGCGCACATCGCGCGGGTTGAGCTCCACCCGGCGACGCTCGGTGAGCTGGATCAGGTGCACACCAAAACGTGACACCACGGGCTGGCTGATTTCGCCTTCTTTCAGGCTGTTCATCACCTCCTCGAACTCCGGCACATACATGCCCGGGTTGGCCCAGCCCAGGTCACCGCCCTGCGCGGCGCTGCCGTCCTGTGAGTTCGCGCGCGCTGCTGTGGCGAAGTCGGTCTTGCCCGAAACAATGCTTTGGCGGATGGCCGCCAGTTTGGCGCTGGCCGCAAAGGCCGAAAGCTCGGCACCGGTACGCAGCAGAATGTGGCGCGCCCGGGTTTGCTGCACGCTCTTGCTCAGGCTGCTGGGGGCGCGGCGCTCCAGCACCTTCAGGAGGTGAAAGCCCGCACCCGTGCGCACCAGGTCCGACACAGCGCCCACGGCCACGTTTTGCGTGGCCTGCACAAAGGCCGGGGCATAGCGGTCGGCGCGGCGCAGGCCAAATTCGCCCGCCTTGCTGCGGTCGGCGTCCGAGTACTGGCGCACCAGGGTGGCAAAGTCTTCGCCCGAGCGGGCGCGCACCAGCAGGGCCTGGGCCTGGGCCTGCAACTGGGCTACCAGACTGGCATCGGCTTTCTCGGGCACGGCCACCAGCAGCTGCGCCAGGTTGATCTCCTGGGCCAGCGGATCGGTGTTAGCGGCCTGCTGTTCGGCCAACGCGCGGTCCACATCCGTGTCGCTGATGCGCACGCGCGCATCGACCTCGCGCTCGCGCAGGCGGGAGAGGGTGATTTGCTCGCGCAGTTGCTTGCGCACGGCGTCACTGCTCAGGCCGTCTTTGGCCATGCGCTGGCGCAGGCCCGCCACATCGAGCTGGCTCTGGCGCGCCAGGTTTTGCTCGGCCAGGTCCACTGCGGCATCGTCCACGCGAATGCCGTATTCGGCAGCCAGCTGCAGTTGGGCGTGGTCGCTGATGAGGCGCTCCAGCACGCCGCGGCGCAGATCGTCGAGCGACGGCACCGGCTGCTCTGCGGCCTTGAGCTGGGCCGTTACACGCAGCAAGGCAGAACGCACTTCGCTGTTGGTAATCGGTTCGGAATTCACCACCGCCACCACAAAGTCGGCCGACTCGGCTTTTTGTGCCTGTGCCGACACGGCCAGCAGCCAGAGGGTTGCGGCCAGCGCCAGGGCGCCCAAACGGAATTTCATAAGCATCTATTCGTAATTGCTGAAGCGGCTGCCGCCAACGCTGCCTGCGTCGCGCAAGTTCTGGTAGCGCGAGATATTTTGTGTCAAGGTTGCGCGCGGATCGGCCGTGCCTATGCGGGTGAAGCCGACAAATTCCAGCTGGAAAATCCAGCGCTCAACCGCCGTGGAGGTGCTCGTCTGGGTGCGGGCAAACACCACGCGGGCCAGCCAGCAGCCCGCATCGTACTCGACGCCCAGCAGGGTGTCGACCAGCTTGGCCTGGTCCATGCTGTAGTTCATGCGGCCCAACGCGTAGTAACGCCCCTCACCCTGGCCACGCCCGGCACCCAGGTCCTGGCCGCGGTCACCCCACAGGTCGTTGATGGGCCACTGCCAGCTCACATCAACCTGTTCGCTCACGTCGCGCTGGAAACGGTAGGCGGCATTGAGCACGCGGTAATTGCCCGGGTTGTAGCGCCCCCCCACGGTGGCGCGCACCGACTGTTCGGTCAGCGGGTTGTACTGCACCGTGGAGTCCAGCAGCCAGCGCTCGTTAAGGTTGACCTCGGCACCCAGCAGCACGTCGCTCAGGCCGGTCCGCGCGGGGCTGGTGGCACTGTTGATGGTGACCTGCTGCTCTTCGATGCGCAGGCGCTGGGCCACGCCAAAGCGGGCGTACTGGCTGCCGCTGTCGGGGTCCAGAAAGCGCGTGGTCAGGCCCAGGGTCAGCAGGTTGTTGTCGGCAATCTTGTCGTGCCCGGCAAAGGCGTTTTCCGTGTAGATGCTGGCGAAATTGAAGTCCGCCACACCCGTGTCGTAGTTGGGCAGATTGGCCTGGTTGTGGTAGGGCGTGTAAACGTAGAAGGCGCGCGGCTCCAGGGTTTGCACGTAGTTGCGCCCCAGCAGGGTGCTTTGCCGCTCGAACACCAGACCGCTGTCCAGGCTGAAGGTGGGCACCACGCTGCTGGCCGCTTGGCTGCCGTCTGCCAGCATCGCATCAAACTGGTAGGCGGCCGCATGCAGCTGCAGCTTCGGGGTGATGAAGCCCTGGGGTGCCAGCCAGGGGCGGCTGATCTGGGCCAGCGCAAAGCTGCGCTGCGCATTGGGCTGGCCGGTGAGTGCACGGTCCGCCTCGAACTGCGTGAAGTCACCGTCGAGCGACCAGTCAAAGCCACCCACATTGCTTTGGCCGGTGTGGGCCGTGAGCTGCGGCGCGCGGTCATAGGGCGGTGTGATGGGCGAGGTCGGGTCCTGCAGGATTTGCCACTTCAGCACATGCAGCGTGCCGCTGACTGCGCCGCTGGACCAGCTCGCCAGCGCGTCACCGGGCAGCAGGCGCTGCGTCAGCAAGGCCTCTGCGCTGGTGAAGTCACGCCAGTAGTTGTTGTCGCTCACGCGGTTGATGTTCAGGGCCACGGCCACCGGGCTCACGTTGGGCAAACCCGTGTTGAAGCTGCCGTTATGCGTCCAGGCCAGGCCCCAGCGGTCCAGGTCGCGCAGCCTGTCGGCGGGCATGCTGTTGGCCAGCAGCCGGCCACTGTAGCTGGGCTCCAGGTAACGAAAGGCCACGCCCAGGTCCACACCGCGCGCCGTCATCACGGTGGGGGTGAGGGTGGCATCGCGGTTGGGGGCAATGTTCCAGTAATAGGGCAGGGCCAGCGTGGTGCCGCTGATATTGTCGACACCAGCGGTGAGTGGCAGCAGGCCGGACTTGCGCTTTTCCGTCAGCGGAAAGCTGATCGCGGGCACCGGCAGGATGGGCACGCCCTTGAAGTACAGGTAGGCGCCGTCTGCCACGCCCACCTCTTCGTCGTTGTCCAGGGAGATGCTGGCCGCACGCAGCACCCAGTCGGGCATCCAGCTCGGGCCGGGCAGGCGCCTGCAGGTGGTGTAGCTGGCGTCATAGACGACTGTGTGGTTTTCGTCCTGGAACTCGGCGCGCGCGGCCTCGCCATGGGCGTCACCGTTGGCGAAGTGGTAGACCGGCTGCTGGAAGAAGCCCTCGAAGCGCTCCACCTTGAGCTCCAGCAACGGACCCTCGTACAGGTTGCCCGCGCGGTTGATGCGCACGTGGCCACTGGCCCGCGCCAGGTCGGTGGACTGGTCGTACTCCAGGCGGTCGGCACGGATCACCGTGTCGGCCCGGCGCATGACGGCGTCCCCCTCGATGACGGTCTCCAGGTCCGTGCGGCCTGTTACCCGGGCGCCCTGCAGAAACACGGGCGCCAGGCGCTTTTGTTCGGGGCCCAGGGTTTCGGACAGCTGGGGTGTGGCCTGCAGCGGCAGTGCATCCGGTGTGGCCCCTTGCGCCAGTGCCTGCCAGGCGCCCAGGCTGCCACACAGCGCCAGGCACTGCAGCGCGGCCCTGCGCAGTGGGTGCAGGGCGGGCCGGAACACGCGGGGGGTAAGTGAAGACACAGAGGAGACTGAGGATGCAGCTTTGTAGAATGGATTATCCATGAGCCACTCCACCCAAGCCCTGTCCGCTGCGCACGCCGCTGTTCCCAACACCACCGACAGGGTGGCCTGGTCCGACCCGCAACGCCAGGCGCGATTCTTCCAATGGCTGGCAGGCCTGCCCACCGCGCTGGGGCTGCTGCCTGCAAGCCTGCGCCCGGCCTCGGCGGACGCCAGCTTCCGGCGCTACTTGCGCATAGACAGCAACCAGGGAAGCCTGGTGGTGATGGACGCGCCACCCGACAAGGAAGACTGCCAGCCCTTCGTAAAAGTGGACCGCCTGATGCAAGAGGCCGGATTGCGCGTGCCCCGGATTCTGGCTTGGGAGCAGGAACTGGGCTTTTTGCTGCTCAGCGACCTGGGCGCCCAGACCCTGTTGCAAAGCCTGGACCTGACGGCCCCCCCGCCGCTGGCTGCCTACCTGGAGGCGGTAGACCTGCTGCTGCAGTGGCAGCTGGCGTCGAAGCCGGACGTGCTGCCCGCCTATGATGCGGCGTTGCTGCGCCGCGAGCTCGACCTGTTCCCGGATTGGTACATCGCCCAGCACCGCCAGGTGGTGCTGGACGAAAAACAGCGCCACACCTTGGAGGAAGCCTTCGGGCGCATCCTGCAAAGCAACCTGGCCTGGCCCAGCGTCTATGTGCACCGCGACTTCATGCCGCGCAACCTGATGGTGTCGCCCCAGGGCCTGGGCGTGCTGGACTTCCAGGATGCGGTGTATGGCCCCATCACTTACGACATTGCCAGCCTGATGCGCGATGCCTTCCTGAGCTGGGACGAGGAGTTCTGCCTGGATGTGACCATCCGCTACTGGCAAAAGGCACGCGCGGCGGGCCTGCCGGTGGGCGACGACTTTGGCGCTTTTTACCAGGGCGTGGAGTGGATGGGGCTGCAGCGCCACCTCAAGATTGCCGGCATCTTTGCGCGCCTGACCCTGCGCGATGGCAAACCGCAGTACCTGGCGGACACGCCGCGCTTTATCCATTACATCCGCTCCACTTGCAGCCGCTACATGGCACTCAAGCCCCTCTTGCGGCTGGTGGAGTCGATTGAAGGCATTGAGGTACCCACGGCCTTTGTGTTCGGCAAGTTCTAGGCATGGCCCGGTTTTTTTGCCCCGCGCCGCTGAACAGCGGCGACCTGCTCGACCTGCCCGCCGGGGCCGCACGCCACGTGCAGGTGCTGCGCCTGCAGCCGGGCGACAGCATCACCCTGTTCAACCATGGCCCCGGCTGGACGGGAACCAGCCCGGGCGGTGAGTTCGAGGCGCGCGTGACGCAGATGGGGCGCAGCCAGGTGCAGGTGGAAATCGGCACGCACCGCGCGGTAGAGCGCGAGGCGCAACGCGCCGTGCACCTGGCCGTTGGCATGCCTGCCAACGAGCGCATGGACTGGCTCGTGGAAAAGGCTGCCGAACTGGGTGTGGCCAGCTTGCAACCGCTGATGACCGAGCGCAGCGTGCTGCGCCTGGCCGCCGAACGCGCCACCAAGAAGGTGGAGCATTGGCAGAGCGTGGCGATTGCCGCTTGCGAGCAGTGCGGCGGCAACCAGGTGCCTACGGTGTACGGTGTGAAAACGCTAACCCAGTGGCTGGCCGGGCTGCCCGCTACGGATGCCGCTGCACCCACGCGCCTGCTGCTGTCCCTGCGCGAGGGCCCGCAGGCCCTGCGGGCCATGGAGCTGGGGGCCGGCGCGCTGTTCCTGTCCGGGCCGGAGGGTGGCCTCAGTGTGGCGGAAGAAAACGCGGCAATAGCGGCCGGGTTCGCGCCGGTGACCCTGGGTGCGCGCGTGCTGCGCGCCGAGACGGCTGCCCTGACAGCGCTGGCACTGCTGGCCTGAACGCCCTTGCAGCGCCTTCAGCGCCTGCATTGCAGGTCCGATGCGCTGCGCCACGCTAAACGGCGATCAGGGGCACTGCGCAATCACCTGTGCCACCGCGGCAGTCAGCTTCTTGGCGTAGGGCACGTGCAAAAATTCGTTGGGCCCGTGCGCATTGCTCTTGGGGCCGAGCACGCCACACACCATCATCTGCGCCTTGGGGAAGCCCTTGGAGAGCATGTTCATGAGCGGAATGGTGCCGCCCTGGCCGATGTAGCCGCAGGGCGCGCCGAAGTAGGTGTTGGATGCGTCGTCCAGCGCCTTTTCAAACCAGGGCGCGGTGTCGGGTGCATTCCAGCCGGTGGCCTGGCCGCCGGGTGCGAAGGTGACCTGGGCCTGGTAGGGCGCGTTGTCTTCCAGCAGGGTTTTGAGTTGCTGCACGGCGGTCTCGGCATCCACCAGCGGCGGCAGGCGCAGCGAGAGCTTGAAGGCGGTATAGGGCCGCAGCACATTGCCGGCGTCCTTCATGTCCGGAAAGCCATCGACCCCCACCACGCTGAGCGTGGGCGCCCAGGTGCGGTTGAGCAAACCCTGCAGCGGGTCGGTGGTGGTGGGCAGTGCAAAACGCTGGTCGCCGCCACAGTCGTAGTGCGCCCAAGGGAAGTTTTTGTACACAGCATCACCCAAAATCGTCGCCGTAGCCTGGGCCTGCGCCAGCCGCTCGGCCGGCACTTCGCAATGAAAGGCCGCTGGCAACAGGCGGCCGGTGGCGCTGTCCTCCAGCCGGTCCAGCACCTGGCGCAGGATGCGAAAGCTCGATGGCACCAGGCCCGAGGCGTCGCCGGAGTGGATGCCTTCGGTCAGAATTTCCACCTTCAACACGCCCGAGGCCATGCCGCGCAGGCTGGTGGTCAACCACAGCTGATCGTAGTT
>CANCCF010000015.1 GCA_947374485.1 Comamonadaceae bacterium
TCCAGCAGGCTGCCCAGCACCGGCTTGAGCGTCAAATAGATGCCGTCGGTGCCACCGCCCAGCGGCGTGTCGTGCACCACGTAATAGGCCATCTGCGCAAAGGCCAGCGTGACCATGATGAAGTACACGCCCTTGGTGCGCAGCGACAAGGCACCCACCACCAGCGCATAGGCGGCAGCGGCCACCACACAGGCGGGCAGCAGCCAGGCGATGCTGGACGGAGCGCTGTCGCTGGAGAGCAGCACGGCCGCGTAGGCGCCAATGCCAAAGAAGGCGGCTTGGCCAAAGCAGATCAGGCCGGTGGCGCCCACCAGCAGCTCCAGGCTGAGCGCGAAGATGGCATAGACCATGATCTTGCTGACAAAGTCGATGCCGTAGCTGCCGGAGACCAGCGGAAACAGCGCCAGCAGTGCAAAGCAGAGCACCACAATCATATATTTTGGATAGAAGGTCATAGATCGGTGCAAAAAGTGCAGTGCCAGGAATGCCGCGGAACCGGCTTCGCCGGGCCGCTGGCGTTGCCCCCTGCAAGGGGGAAAGCGGCCACACGCAGTGGGCAAGCCGGGGGGTGTGCCATCGTTCTATGCAGCCTTGAACAGCCCGTCAGGCTTCCACAAAAGAATAAGGGCCATCATCACGTAGACCAGCACGCCAGCGGCCTGCGGCAGCAGCACCTTGCCAAAGGTATCGACCAGGCCGATCAGCAAGGCCGCCAACAAGGCGCCGCGGATGGAACCAATGCCGCCAATCACCACCACCACAAAACAGATGATCAGCACCGTGTCGCCCATGCCCGGATAGACCGATGACACAGGGGCGGCCACCATGCCCGCCAGCACGGCAATGGCCATGCCGGCGGCAAACACCACGCGGTACAGGAACTTGATGTCGATGCCCAGCGACTGCACCATCTCGCGGTTGGCACTGCCGGCGCGGATCATCATCCCGAGGCGGGTGCGGGTGAAGACCAGGTACATGCCCAGGGCCAGCGCCAGGCACACGCCCGAGATGAACAGCCGGTACACCGGGTAGGTCATCATCTCGCCCAAAGGCAGGGTGCCGGCCAGAAAGGGCGGCACCTCCACGCCGTGCACCTCGTCGCCCACCAAGAGGCTGCGCAACTCTTCAAACACCAGAATCAGGCCATAGGTCATGAGCACCTGCTGCAGGTGTTCGCGCTCGTAGAGAAAGCTGAAAAACGCCCACTCCAGCACATAGCCCAGGATGACGGCCAACAGCACGCCCACCAGCAGCGTGGCAAAGAAGCCGCCGCCAAAGGTGGCCGCCACCACCGGTGCCAGGCCATAGGCCATGTAGGCGCCCATCATGTAGAAGCTGCCATGCGCCAGGTTGATGACGCCCATGATCCCGAAGATCAGCGTCAGGCCCGAGGCCACCAGAAACAGCAGCAGGCCGTACTGGAGTGCGTTCAGGCACTGAATGAGAAAAGTTGCGAGATCCATGGGGGTCGTCCGTTGGCGCTTGCGCGCTGGTTACATCTTGCAGCCGCGTGCGGGGTCGGTGAGCGATTTCGAAGCGATTCCGACCAGCTTGTTCTCTTTGCCGTTCACCTGGCGCAAATAAATATCCTGCACCGGGTTGTGCGCCTTGGAGAGTGAGAAGGCGCCGCGCGGGCTGTCGATTTTGGCGGCTTCCACGGCCCGGGCGAACTCGGCCTTTTTGCTGACATCGCCATTCACGGCCTTGAGGCCAATGCCCAGGATTTGCGCGGCGTCGTAGCCCTGCACGGCGTACACGTCGGGCTGCAATTTGTAGGCCTTGGCGTAGGCCAGGCGGAAGCTCTTGTCCTTGGGCGTGTCCAGGCTGTCGGCATAGTGCAGCGCGGTGAACAGGCCTTCAGCATCGGCCCCCTGTGCTTCCAGTGTGCCATCGGTCAGAAAGCCCGAGCCATACAGGGGAATGGTTTTCTTCAGGCCTGCCGCCGCGTAGTCCTTGACGAACTTCACCGCGCCGCCACCGGCGAAGAAGGTGAACACGGCGTCGGGCTTGGTGGCGGCGATGTCGGTCAGCAGGGCCTGGAACTCCACATTCGGGAAGGGCAGGTTCAGCTCCTTCACCACGGTGCCGCCGCCCTTCTCGAACGCTTCCTTGAAGCCGCGCACGCTCTCGTCACCGGCTGCGTATTTCCAGGTGATGGTGGCCACCCGCTTGATGCCCTTCTTGGCCATGACTTCGCCCATGGCATAGCCCGGTTGCCAGTTGGAAAACGAGCTGCGGAAGATGTTGGGCGCGCACATGGCGCCAGTGACCGCGTCGGCTCCGGCATTGGGCACGATCAGCAGGGTGCCGCTCTCTTTGGCGACCTTGGCCATGGCCATGGCCACACCAGAGTGCACGGTGCCCACCAGCACATCGACGTTGTCGCGCTTGACCAGCTTGTTGACGTTGTCGGTGGCCTTGGAGGGGTCGGACTCGTCGTCGACCTTGATGAACTCCACTTCGCGCCCGGCAATTTTGCCGCCCTGCTCGGCCAGGTACAGCTTGAAGCCGTTTTCAATGGCGTTGCCCAAAGCGGCAAAGGTGCCGGTGTAGGGCAGCATCAGGCCGACCTTCAATTTGCCACCGGCTTGCGCGAAGGCGGCGGTGGAGAGGACGGCCGCAGCGGCGGCAATCAGGGTGGTGCGAAACAGCGTGGTCTTCATGGGTGGGTCTCCTGGCTTGGTTGTTGATGGTGTTGAAAAAAGTTCCGGATCGCCGCAATCAGGCGGTCCTTCTGGTCCCGGTGCGGTGCATGGCCGCAAGCGGCCAGTTCCAGCAACTGGCATTGTGGCGCCACGCGGGCTATGCCACGGATCTGTTCGAGCGTTCCGTACTCATCGTTTACCCCTTGTACGGCCAGCAGCGGGCAGGTGATGCGGCGCAGGTCTGCGGTGATGTTCCAGCTGCGAAAGGCGGGCTTGAGCCAGATGCCGTTCCAGCCCCAAAAGGTGGAGTCCCCATCGGCATGGTGGCGGGCCAGGCGCCGGCGCAAATCGGTGGTTTCAAAGGCCGTGCGCGCCTCCGTGATGCTGGCGATGGAGATGTCTTCGACCAGGATGTGCGGCGCCAGCACGATGGCCCCGGCGAGTTGCTCGGGAAAGCGGGCGGCGTACAGCAGCGCGATGGAGCCGCCGTCGCTGTGGCCCAGCAGCCAGGGCTTATCTTCAATCGCATCCACGCCCAGCGCTTGCAGCAGGGCGGGTAGCACCTCGTGGGCCTGGCGGTGCATGAAGTCCGGGGCCAAGGGTTCATCGGCAGCACGCGGTGTGGATTGGCCATAGCCGGGGCGCGAATACACCAGGCCGCGGCATTGCAAGGCATCGCACAACTGCGCCGGAAAATCGCGCCACATCGAGACCGAGCCCAGGCCCTCGTGCAGGAACACCAGCAGCGGGGCGGACGTGTCGTCGCGGCGCAGCCATTGGTGTTCGATGTGCACGCACTGTCCGCGCCAGTCCAGCGCCACCCATTCCGTGGAGTTGGCGGTGGCGTTGGCGTTGGCGGTGGCTGCGGTGGCCGGGGCCACGGTGGCATTCATGGCGCGCTGCTCTCCTGGTCGCGCAACTTGAACCGCTGGATCTTGCCGGTGGCGGTCTTGGGCAAATCGGTCACAAACTCGATCTGGCGCGGGTACTTGTAGGGCGCGAGCTTGTCCTTCACAAAGGCCTTGAGCTCTTCGGCCGTGGCGCTGGCGCCGGGCTTGAGGACCACAAAGGCCTTGGTCTTGGTCAGGCCCTCGCCATCGGGCACGCCGATGACGGCGGCCTCCAGCACGGATGCGTGCTGCACCAGCGTGGCTTCCACCTCAAAGGGAGAGACGTAGATGCCGCTGACCTTGAGCATGTCGTCGCTGCGCCCGCCGTAGGTGTAGCTGCCGTCTTCGTTGCGGATGTATTTGTCGCCGCTCTTGGTCCAGCCGCCCTGAAAGGTTTCGCGCGTCTTGGCGCGGTTGGCCCAGTACATCATGGCCGCCGATGGGCCCTGGATGTAGAGCTCGCCGGATTCGCCATCCGGCACCGGCTGGCCATCGTCGCCACGCAGCGCGATGGTGTAGCCCGGCACCGGCCAGCCGGTGGTGCCGTAGCGCACGCGCTCAGGCGTGTTGGAGAGGAAGATGTGCAGCATCTCGGTGGAACCAATGCCGTCCACAATGTCCACGCCAAAGTGGGCCTTGAAGCGCTGACCGAGCTCGGCGGGCAGGGCCTCACCGGCCGAGGACACCAGACGCATGGCGACGTCTTCGCGCTTGGGCAGATTGGGGTTTGCGAGCATGCCGGCGAAGCCGGTGGGTGCGCCGAAGAACACCGTGGGCTTTTGACCGCCAATCTCGCCTAACCAGCGTTTAAAAGTGGCGTCCGGCGTGGGGCGCTCGGCCATCAAAATGGTGGTGGCGCCCACGCTCATGGGGAAGCTCAGGCCATTGCCCAGACCGTAGGCAAAGAACAGCTTGGCAGCCGAAAAACAGACGTCGTCTTCACGCAGCTGCAGCACGCCCTTGCCGTACAGCTCGGCCGTCCACCAGGGGTTGCCATGCGAATGCACCGTGCCCTTGGGGCGGCCGGTGGAGCCGGAGGAATAGAGCCAGAAGCCCGGGTCATCGGGGCTGGTGCTTGCTGCCTTGTGCAGCGGCTGGTGGGCGTTCAAAAAGGCCTCGAATTCCACTTCGGCCGGGTGCAGGGGGGCCACCGGGTGCGACACGATGACCTTGGTCACCTCGTGGTCGGACTTGACCATGGCGGCCGTCAATGCGGGCAAGAGCGCGCCCGACACCAGCACGGCCTGGGCGCGCGAGTGCTCCAGCATGTAGGCGTAGTCGTCGGCGGTGAGCAGGGTGTTCACGGCCACCGGCACCAGGCCTGCGTACATGGCGCCCAGAAAACTCACGGGCCAGTCGCAGCAGTCTTGCATCAGCAGCAGCACGCGCTCTTCGCGGCGCAGGCCCTGGGCGCGCAGGCCTGCGGCCACGCGGCGCACCCGCTCTTCGAGCTGGCCGTAGGTGAGCGTGCCGTGGTCGTCCACGAACGCAGGCTTGGCGGCGCGGGCAGTGTTTTCAGACAGCAGGTACTGGGCGAAGTTGAAGACGGCGGGCAGGGCTGCCGGGCCTTCGGTGGGCGGCGTGTCGGACAGGCCGGGGGTGTTAGTGGTGTCGGCGGACATGGGTGTCTCCTCGGGTTGGGTTATGCAGCGACCGGCGTTGTGCCGGTGCGTGCAGCCTCTGCAGGGCTGCTTGTGGAAGTGTTTATGGCCGGTGCCGCCAGTTGCGCCAGCACCGCGGCACTGGCCTGCAGCGCGCTGCGCCGGTGGTAGAAGTTCAGGGCGCGCAGGCCACCCAGCTCCTCGCCGCCCCCCGCGCGGCCCGGGCCGCCGTGCAGCGACTGCGGCATCACATTGCCGTGGCCGGTGTGCAGGGCCGCCACATCCGGCGAGACGATGTGCACGCGGCCGTGGCTGTCAGCCAGCTCGGTGGCGGCATGGGCCAAGGCTGCGGCGTCACTGCCATAGACCGAGCACACCAGCGAGCCCTGGCCGCGCCGCACCAGTTGCAGGGCGTGGGCCAGGTCACGGTAGGGGATGAGTGTGGCGACCGGGCCAAACACTTCCGTGTCGTGCACGCGGTCGGCTGCGTCGCTGCCCGCAGCACTGCATGTGCCCAGCAAGGTGGGGCCCAGGCAACAGGCGTCGGCCGGGGCATCCACCAGCGCGTGGTGGGCGCCGTCGTGCAGCACCTCGGCTTGCGCTTTCAAATGGTCGAGACCTTCGCAGACGGCATCGAACTGCGTGCGATTCACCAGCGCGCCCATGCGCACCGCCTCATTGCGCGGGTTGCCCACGGTGGTTTTGGCCAGGCGCGCGCTGATGGCTTGCGCGGCTGCGGTGTACAGGGTCTCGGGCACGAAGACGCGGCGAATGGCGGTGCACTTCTGGCCGGATTTGACGGTCATTTCGCGCGCCACTTCTTTGGCCAGCAGGTCAAAGGCTTCGCTGACTGCGGCCTCACCGGGCAAGAGCAAGGCCGAGTTCAGGCTGTCGGCTTCGATGTTCACGCGCACCGATTTTTGCGTCACGGCCGGATGCGAGCGGATCACGGCAGCGGTTTCGGCCGAGCCGGTGAAGCTCAAGACGTCGAAGGCCTGCAACTGGTCCAGCAGACCGGCCGAGCTGCCGCAGATAACGGACAGGGCACCGGCGGGCAGGATGCCCGCGTCCACCACATCCTTGACCATGCGCTGCGTCAGCCACGCCGTGGCGGTGGCTGGTTTGATGATGACCGGCACGCCCGAGAGCAGGGCGGGGGCCGCCTTCTCCCACAGGCCCCAGGCCGGGAAGTTGAAGGCGTTGATGAAGAGCGCCAGGCCGCGCGTGGGGCTCTGGATGTGCTGGCTCTGGAACAGCGGGTCTTTGCCGAGACGGGCGGGCTCGCCGTCCAGCAAGAAGTGGCGTGCGCCCAAAGTCTCACCCATCTTGGCGTACACACCCAGGGTGAAGAGACCACCGTCAATGTCCACGGCCGAGTCGTTTTTGACGGTGCCGCTGTTGGCGGTGGCGATCTCGTAATAGGCATCGCGGTTGGCCTGCAAGACCTTCAGCACCGCAGCCAGCAAGGCGCCGCGCTGCTGGTAGGTGAGCGCGCGCAGGGCCGCACCGCCCTGTTCGCGTGCGAATGCAAAACCGGCGGCCAAGTCCAGGCCGGTGGCGTCTACGCGCACCAGTTGCGCGCCGGTTACCGGGTCCAAGAGCGCGGTGCCGGTGCCGGTGCCGCTGTGCCATTGGCCGCCCAGGTAGTTGGGCAGGAGTTCAGTCGAAGAGGTCATGGGATCGGGGCTCAGGCGGTTTTGGTGAATTCAATGCGGCCGTTAGGCAGCAGGTACAAAACCAGGGCGCGTCCCTGGGTGACGGTGGGGCTGTGGGCGCTGCCGGCCGGTGTGACCATCCAACCGGCAGGGTGGCCGTCGAACAGGGCGGTGGCGTCGATCGGCATGACGAAGTCGATCTCGCCCTCGGGGTGCACATGGTGGGGCCCGGCCACATCCTGCATGTCGACCACATCCACCGAGAAGCCGTGCAGGTCGTCGGCGGGCTTGAAGATGCGGCCGTAGCGCAGCCCACCACCTTCGTATTTGCACAGCCAGCCTTCAGCCACGCCCTGCACGCAGGCGGCCATCAGTTGCTGGTAGGTCACGCTGCCCACGCCGTGCTGCTGGTTGAGCCAGGCGTCCAGTTCGGCATCCAGAGGGCGGCCAGCGATGTGGCTGGTCAAGGTGGCGACCAATGCACGAAAGGCGGCTACCGCAGGCGGCGTAGCGGCAGAGGGGATCGCGGGGGTGGATGACACAAAGAACTCCGGTTTGCGTTGCAGGCTTGTCAAAATAAGGCACATGAATTATTGTGCATACATGAACGATAAAGCCCGACCACCACACTGTCAAGCACTATATTGCATGTATGCGGGTTTACACTGAGTCCCATGATGAAGAATCAAGCAAGCCAGCCCTTGGCGACCCCGTCCGACACCCCTCCCACCGCTGTCTCTACAGGCCCTTTGGTTACCGCGCCTATGGCAAAGGCGCCGCCCGTACTGGTTCCAGCGGCCGATAAAAACCCCTTTCTGGTGAGCCTGGGCGAACGGGTGCGCTCGCTGCGCGCGCGCCGCGGCATGACCCGCAAGGCCGTGGCCACGGCGGCCGATGTGTCCGAGCGGCATCTGGCCAACCTGGAATATGGCGAGGGCAATGCCTCCATCCTGGTGCTGTTGCAGGTGGCCGGTGCCCTGCAATGCTCGCTGTTCGAGTTGCTGGGCGATGTCACCACCAATAACCCTGAGTGGCTGCTGATCCGCGAACTGCTGGAGCGCGCCGACGAGGCCACGCTGCGCCGCGCCCGCATTGCCATTGGCGAGGCGCTGGGCACGGGCGGCGGCACACCGCACGCCAACCCGCGCGTGGCGCTGGTGGGCCTGCGCGGTGCAGGCAAGTCCTCATTGGGGCAAATGCTGGCCGACGACCTGGGCTTTCCCTTTGTGGAGCTGAGCCGCGAAATCGAAAAATTTGCCGGTTGCAGCGTCAACGAAATCCAGAACCTGTATGGCATGAATGCCTACCGCCGCTACGAGCGCCGCGCCCTGGAAGAGGCCATCCAGATCTACCCCGAGGCGGTGATTGCCACCCCCGGCGGCCTGGTGTCGGACCCGGCCACCTTCAACCAGCTGCTCTCCCACTGCACCACGGTCTGGCTGCACGCCGACCCGGAAGACCATATGAAGCGGGTGCTGGCCCAGGGCGACACCCGCCCCATGGCCCACAGCAAGGAAGCCATGGAAGACCTGAAAAGCATCCTGGCCGGGCGCGCCGCTTTTTATAGCAAGGCGCAGCTCAAGCTCGACACCAGCGCCCAGCCGCTGGAGCCCACTTTTCAACTGTTGCGCGGCATGGTGCGCGAGCTCTTGCAACTGCCCGCCTGAGCCACCCGCCTGAACTTCTCGGCATGATTTTTAAAAAGATGCAACAAAGTGCTTGACTGCTTTTAGTGATATGCAATATTATTCACATCACTCGAACGAAGACCTGCACTGAACACCCTTTTTGGAGACAAACCCATGACCGCCCTCGCTGCCGCCCCCACAGTCACATCCATCGCCCCCCCTCCCCGCGTGGAATACCAAACCCACCCCAGCCAATACCGCCACGTCAAGCTGGCCTTCAATGGCGCGGTGGCCACCCTGTCTATCGACATCGACGAATCCGCAGGCCTGCGCCCGGGCTACAAGCTGAAGCTCAACAGCTACGACCTGGGCGTGGACATTGAACTCAACGACGCCATGGGTCGCATCCGCTTCGAGCACCCCGAGGTGCGCACCGTGGTGGTCACCAGCGCGAAAGAAAAAGTGTTTTGCTCGGGAGCCAACATCTTCATGCTGGGCGTCTCCAGCCACGCATGGAAGGTGAACTTCTGCAAGTTCACCAACGAGACCCGCAACGGCCTGGAAGACACATCCAAGCACAGCGGACTGAAGTTTCTGGCTGCTGTGAACGGCGCCTGCGCAGGCGGCGGCTACGAGCTGGCCCTGGCCTGCGACGAAATCCTCTTGGTGGACGACCGCAGCAGCGCGGTGAGCCTGCCCGAAGTGCCCCTGCTGGGCGTGCTGCCCGGCACCGGCGGCCTGACCCGCGTGACCGACAAGCGCAAAGTACGCCACGACCTGGCCGATATTTTTTGCACCAGCGTGGAAGGCATTCGCGGCCAGAAGGCGGTGGACTGGCGCCTGGTGGACGGCATTGCGAAACCCGCCGTATTCGCCGCCAAGGTGCAAGAGCGCGCCCTGGCGTTGGCCGCACAAAGCGACCGCCCGGCCGACGGCAAGGGTGTGATGCTGAACCCGCTGCACCGCACCGTGGAAGCCGACGCATTGCGCTACCAATATGTGACGGTGGAAATTGACCGTGCCAAGCGCAGCGCCACCTTCACGGTGAAAAGCCCGAGCGGCGCACAACCCACCGACATCGCAGGCATCGAAGCCGCCGGTGACCAGTGGTACCCGCTGGCCATGGCCCGCGAACTGGAAGACGCGATTCTGCAGATGCGCACCAACGAGCTCGACATCGGCATCTGGTTGATGAAGACGCAAGGCGATGCTTCGGCAGTGCTGGCCTCGGACGCCACGCTGATGGCCCACCAGAACCATTGGTTAGTTCGCGAAACCATTGGCCTCTTGCGTCGCACACTGGCGCGCCTGGACGTGTCCTCGCGCAGCCTGTTTGCGCTGATCGAATCCGGCTCCTGCTTTGCCGGCACCTTGCTGGAACTGGCCCTGGCCTGCGACCGCAGCTACATGCTGATCCTGCCGGATGACGAAGCGGCCACACCCAAGATCACCGTGTCGGATGTGAACTTTGGTTTGTTCCCCATGGTCACCGAGCAAAGCCGCTTGCAGCGCCGTTTTTACAGCGAAGCCCCGGCTCTCGATGCCGTGCGTGCGCAAGCTGGCAAGGCACTCGATGCCGACGCCGCGTTTGCCCTCGGCCTGGTGACCTCCAACCCCGATGACATCGACTGGACCGACGAGGTGCGCATCGCCATCGAAGAGCGCGTGGCCATGTCGCCCGACGCCCTGACCGGCCTGGAAGCCAACCTGCGCTTCAACGGCCCCGAGAACATGTTCACCCGCGTCTTCGGCCGCCTCACCGCCTGGCAGAACTGGATCTTCCAGCGCCCCAACGCGGTTGGTGAAAAGGGAGCATTGAAGGTCTACGGCAAGGGCGAGAAAGCTGCCTTTGACTGGAACCGTGTTTAAGCAGCGCAGCGTTTAACTATTTACCCGAGGAGAACCCCATGAGCAGCATCGATTACAGCGACAAGATCCCCAACAACGTCAACCTGAGCGAAGACCGCACCCTTCAGCGCGCGCTCGAACAATGGCAGCCCAACTTCCTGAACTGGTGGGACGACATGGGCCCCGAGGGCAGCACCGACTCGGATGTGTACCTGCGCACAGCGGTCAGCGTAGACCCGCAAGGCTGGGCGCAGTTTGGCCACGTGAAGATGCGCGACTACCGCTGGGGCGTGTTCCTCAACCCGGCCGAGCAGGACCGCAAGATCCACTTCGGTGACCACAAGGGCGAGGCCGCCTGGCAGGACGTGCCCGGCGAATACCGCGCCAACCTGCGCCGCATCATCGTCACGCAAGGCGACACCGAGCCCGCGTCCGTGGAGCAGCAGCGCCACCTGGGCCTGACTGCGCCCAGCATGTACGACCTGCGCAACCTCTACCAGATCAACGTCGAAGAAGGCCGCCACCTGTGGGCCATGGTCTACCTGCTGCACAAGCACTTCGGCCGCGACGGCCGTGAAGAAGGCGAAGCCCTCTTGGCACGCCGCTCGGGCCAGGAAGACAACCCGCGCATTCTGCAAGCCTTCAACGAGCAGACGCCCGATTGGCTGGCCTTCTTCATGTTCACCTACTTCACCGACCGCGACGGCAAGTTCCAGCTCTGCGCCCTGGCCGAATCGTCCTTCGACCCGCTGGCCCGCACCACGAAGTTCATGCTGACTGAAGAGGCGCACCACATGTTTGTGGGCGAGTCCGGCATCAGCCGCGTGATCAGCCGCACCTGTGCCGCCATGAACGAGATGAAGACCGATGACGTGACCAAGCTGCGCGCCGCCGGTGTGATCGACTTGCCCACGCTGCAGCGCTATTTGAATTTCCACTTCAGCGTGACCATCGACCTGTTCGGAGCCGACGAGTCCAGCAATGCCGCCACCTTCTACAACACCGGCCTGAAGGGCCGCTATGAAGAAGGCAAACGCAACGATGACCACATGCTCAAGGGCCAGACCTACAAGGTGCTGTCTGTCGCCAACGGCCAGTTGGTGGAACGCGATGTGCCCATGCTCAACGCGCTGAACGAAGTGCTGCGTGACGACTACATCAAGGATTCGGTGGGTGGTGTGGAGCGCTGGAACAAGGTGATCGAAAAAGCCGGAATCCCCTTCCGCCTGAAGACGCCGCACAAGGCATTCCACCGCAACATCGGCGCGCTCTCGGGCGCCAAGGTGTCGCCGGATGGCCGTGTGCTCTCTGAAGCTGAATGGAAAGCGAATGTGGACAACTGGCTGCCGTCTGGTGCTGACCGCGCGTTTGTTGCCAGCCTGATGGGACGTGTGGCAGAGCCAGGCAAGTTTGCCAACTGGATTGCGCCGCCTGTGATGGGGATTAACCGGCAGCCGGTGGACTTTGAGTACGTTCGGTTTAACTAATGTCTTTGGCTTTGGCTTTGGCTTTGGTTGGCTGAGACCTCGCTTTTTGACTCCCCCATCCCCCCCGCCCCTTACCCCCCGTCGGGGTAAGGGGTGCCGGGAGCGGACAGCCGATTTGGTTGCTTCGCGCCGAATACGGAATGACGGGCGGGGCGTTGCCACTGCTTGTGTTTGCCGAAAGCTCACGCCAGTAGTTCCGAGCGCCGGGAATGACGCTGGCAAGGGACCAGAAGCGGAAGAACAGTTCCCGGTAAGGCCCTGGCCGAAGTGAGGACGCAAAATCGGCTGTCCGCATTAGGCACCCCTTACCCCGGCGGGGGTAAGGGGCGGGGGGGATGGGGGATTACAAGAGCAGGAGCCCAAACCCATATCCCCCGACAATGAGAAGTCCGCATAAAACGAGAGAGACAAAGACATGCAAGAAGCCGTCATCCAGCAGCACCTGATAGACCCCGAGATCTGCATCCGCTGCAACACCTGCGAAGCCATCTGCCCGGTGGGCGCCATCACCCATGACTCGCGCAACTACGTCGTCAAAGCCGACGTCTGCAACCTCTGCATGGCCTGCATCTCGCCCTGCCCCACCGGCTCCATCGACAACTGGCGCAGCATGCCCAAAGCGCTGGCCTATGCGATTGAAGACCAGTTGCTATGGGATGAACTGCCCGCCGAACTGACTGCCGAACAACTCGCCGCCGCTGGCGTGGCCGACGCTGCCACAGCAGAGCCACAGACTGCGACAGCCGCACCCAGCACCCAAGCCGACCCCGCAGGCCAAGCCACCTTCAACTCCGCCACCTTCGGCGCCGTGGTTCCGCCCTGGTCCGCCGCCCATGCCTACACCAACCTCTACGGCCCCAAGGCGGTGGAAAAAACCATCAGCGCCAAAGTGGTGGGCAATGTGCGCGTCACGTCTGTCGGCGCCACCGCAGGCGCCGACTACGACACCCACCATATCGTGCTCGACTTTGGCGCCATGCCCTTCCCTGTGCTGGAAGGCCAGAGCATCGCCATCGTGCCGCCGGGAGTGGACGCCAATGGCCGCGCCCACCATGCGCGCCAGTATTCGATTGCCAGCCCACGCAACGGCGAGCGCCCGGGTTACAACAACCTGTCGCTGACCATCAAGCGCGTGCTCGAAGACCACAGCGGCAAGCCCGTGCGCGGCACCGCTTCCAACTACCTGTGCGACCTGCAGATTGGCGACAGCGTGCAGGTCATCGGCCCGTTTGGCACCAGCTTTTTGATGCCCAACCACCCGCGCTCCAACATCGTGATGATCTGCACCGGCACCGGCAGCGCCCCCATGCGCGCCATGACCGAATGGCGCCGCAGATTGCGTGCCTCCGGCAAGTTCGAAGGCGGCAAACTCATGCTGTTTTTCGGTGCCCGCACGCAAGAAGAACTGCCCTACTTTGGCCCGCTGCAAAACCTGCCCAAGGATTTCATTGACCTGCACTTTGCCTACTCGCGCACGCCCGGCAAACCCAAGCACTACGTGCAAGACCTGATGCGCGAGCGCGCCGCTGATCTCGCGCCGCTCTTGGCCGATGGCAACACCTATTTCTATGTCTGCGGCTTGAAGAGCATGGAAGAAGGCGTGGTGCTGGCCTTGCATGACATTGCACAAGGCGCCGGGCTGAACTGGGACACCGTGGGCGCTGGCCTGAAGCGCGAAGGCCGACTGCATCTGGAGACCTATTGATGGCTATTTATGACACCCTGGTAGTCAGCCAGCGCGCCGCAGGCGTAGCGCAACTGACCATGGCCCGCCCGGCCGTATTCAATGCCTTTGACGAGCAGATGATTGGCGAAATGGACGTCGCCTTCGCCGCGTTGATCGATGACCCGCAGGTGCGCGTGATCGTGCTGGCCGGTGAAGGAAAGCACTTCAGCGCCGGTGCCGATCTGCAGTGGATGCAGCGCGCGTCGCAAGCCAGCGTGGAGTGGAACTTGCAGGATGCGCGCCGCTTCGCGGGCATGCTCTACCGCATTGCAAGCAGCCCCAAACCCATTGTGGCGCGCATCCAGGGCGCAGCGCTCGGTGGCGGCGTGGGCCTGGCCTGTGCCTGTGACATTGCCATCGCGTCGGACAACGCCAGCTTCTGCGTCAGCGAAGCCAAGTTCGGCATCCTGCCCGCCGTGATTGGCCCTTATGTCACCAATGCCGTTGGAAAGCGCCAGGCCCAGCGCCTGGCCCTGACCACCACCCGCATTGGTGCTGCCGAAGCATTGGCGATTGGCATCGTGCAGCAAGTGGTGGCGCTGGATGCACTGGATACGGCGGTGGATGCCACCCTGAAAGAATTGCTGGCAGGCAGCCCCAATGCCCAGCGCGAAATCAAACAATTTTTTGCCCAGCTGGCCGTCGGCCCCGTCACCCCCGAGGTGCGCGAGCTCACCGCCCAGACCATCAGCCGCGTGCGCGGCAGTGACGAGGCGCGCGAAGGCTTTGCGGCCTTCCTGGGAAAACGCCTGGCGAACTGGATTCCGCAATGAATGTAGAGCCATTGAACGACACCACCGTGCTGGTGGTGGGCGCGGGCATCATGGGCGCGGGCATCGCGCAGGTAGCCGCCCAAGCGGGCCACCCGGTGATGCTGTTTGACATGCGCGCAGGTGCTGCACTTGATGCGCGCGACAAGCTCGCTGCCAGCCTGCAAGCGCTGGTGGCCAAGGGCAAGTTGCAAGCCGAGGCCGTAGCGCAAACGCTGGCGCGCATTGCTGCCATTGAAAGCCTGCAGCAAGCCGCAGGCGCCGGTCTGGTGGTGGAAGCGATTGTGGAAAAGCTCGACGCCAAGCGCGGCCTGTTCCACGCGCTCGAAGGCATCGTCAGTGCCACCTGCATCCTGGCCACCAACACCTCTTCCATTTCCGTTACCGCCATTGCCAACGGCTTGCAGCACCCCGGCCGCCTGGTGGGCATGCACTTCTTCAACCCCGTGCCGCTGATGAAGCTGGTCGAAGTGGTTTCGGGCCTGCAGACCAACCCTGCCGTGGCCGAGGCTATTTATGCGCTGTCAAAACGCTGGGGCAAGGTAGCGGTGCATGCACGCTCCACCCCCGGCTTTATTGTCAACCGCATCGCCCGCCCGTTTTACGCCGAGGCCCTGGCGCTGTTGCAAGAGCAGGCCGCTACGCCCGCCGTATTGGACGCCTGCGTGCGCGCCGCAGGCTTTCGCATGGGCCCGTGCGAGCTGATGGACCTGATAGGCCACGACACCAATTTTGCGGTGACGCAGTCGGTGTTCGAGGCCAACTTTTTTGACAAGCGTTATCAGCCCTCGCTGGTGCAGCGCGAGCTGGTGGACGGGGGCCTGCTGGGCCGCAAGACGGGCCAGGGTTTTTACAGCTATGCCGAGGGTGCAGCCAAGCCAACTATCAACGCTTTTTCAGCCGCTGCCCTGCCCCCCTTCAACTCCCTCTGCCTGCATGGCAGCGGCGCACTGGCCGAGGCCTTGCTCGCGGCCTTGCCCAGTGACGCCGCCGTGCAGCGCGCACCCGACAGCGACTGGACGGGCTTTGCAATCGACGGCTGCCAACTGCGCCTGACCGATGGCCGCTGTGCCACCCAACTCGGCGCCGACGTGGCCGTGTTCGACCTGCCGCTGCAAGGCCCCGGCAGCACGCCCGGCAGCGCGCAGCAGGCACTGGCCTGGGCACCCTCGGCGCGCGCCGCTGCCGCCTGGACGGCACAGGCCGCACTGTGGCTGCAGGCCCTGGGTTTGAATCCGCAGCGCGTAGCCGACACGCCCGGCCTGGTGCTGGCGCGCACCATCGCCATGCTGGTCAACGAAGCCGCCGACGCCGTGCACCAGGGCGTGTGCAGCGCGGACGCCGCGAATGCCGCCATGCAACTGGGCGTGAACTACCCCGCGGGCCCCTTCGCCTGGCTGCAGCTCTGGGGCGCGCCAAGCGTGTGCCAACTGCTGGACGCGCTGGACGCGCACTACCGTGGCGAGCGCTACCGCGTCAGCCCCTGGCTGCGCCAACAGCAATGGAGTGCATAGGGAGCGAACAGACCAATGAAATTTGCTGAATTCACGCCCGGCCTGGTCATCGAGGCAGGGCCCTACCATGTGACCGAAGACGAGGTGCTGGCCTTTGCCAAGGCCTGGGACCCGCAGTGGTTCCACACCGACCCCGAGGCCGCCGCCCAGGGCCGCCATGGCGGCCTGATTGCCAGCGGCTGGCAGACCTGCGGCATTGCCATGCGGCTGATTGCAGACAAGGCCTTGCACGGCTCCGAATCCTTTGCCTCGCCCGGACTGGCCTACCTGAAATGGAAGCACCCGGTGCGCCCGGGCGATGATTTGCGCGTGCGTGCCACGGTGCTGGAAACCCGCGTGGCGCGCAGCCAACCGACCATGGGCATCTTGCGCTGGCACTGGCAGCTGGCCAATGCCGAGGGCGTGGAGGTGCTGGAACTGGAAGCCACCAGCCTGTTCGATTTGACCCTGACTCCCCGAAACTGAAACACCATGACCCAAGCATTCGTCTGCGACGCCATCCGCACCCCCTTCGGCCGCTATGGCGGCACCCTGTCCTCGGTGCGCGCAGATGACCTGGGCGCCATCCCCTTGCGCGCGCTGATGCAGCGCAACCCGGGCGTGGACTGGGCCGCACTTACCGATGTGATTCTGGGTTGCGCCAACCAGGCCGGGGAGGACAACCGCAACGTGGCACGCATGAGCAGCCTGCTGGCCGGTCTGCCGCTGGAGGTGCCCGGCGGCACGGTCAACCGCCTGTGCGGCTCGGGCCTGGACGCACTCGGCACGGCCGCACGCGCCATCAAATCGGGTGAGGCCACGCTGATGATTGCCGGGGGTGTGGAGAGCATGAGCCGCGCCCCCTTCGTCATGCCCAAAGCCGACACCGCATTTTCAAGAGCCAACGCCGTCTACGACACCACCATCGGCTGGCGCTTTGTGAACAAGCTCATGAAAGCGCAGTACGGCGTGGACAGCATGCCCGAGACGGCCGAGAACGTGGCCACCGATTTCAAGATCGAGCGCGAGGCACAGGACCGCATGGCACTGAACAGCCAGCTGCGCGCCGTGGCCGCACAGCAGGCCGGGCACTTGGCGCGTGAAATTGTGGGCGTCTCCATCCCGCAAAAAAAGGGCGACGCCCTGCTGGTCGACACCGATGAACACCCGCGCGCCACCAGCCTGGAAGCACTGGCGAAACTCAAACCCATCGTGCGCCCGGACGGCACCGTGACGGCGGGCAACGCCAGTGGCGTGAACGACGGCGCCTGCGCCTTGCTGCTCGCCGACGAGGCCAGCGCGCGCAAGAACGGCCTGACCCCGCGCGCCCGCGTGGTCGGCATGGCCACAGCCGGAGTGGCACCGCGCATCATGGGCATGGGCCCGGCACCGGCCACGCTCAAGGTGCTGGCGCAGACCGGCCTGACGCTGGCGCAAATGGATGTCATCGAACTCAACGAAGCCTTCGCAGCACAGGGCCTGGCCGTGCTGCGTCAGCTGGGCCTGCAGGACGATGACCCGCGTGTCAACGCCTGGGGCGGTGCCATCGCGCTCGGCCACCCCTTGGGCGCCAGCGGCGCCCGCCTGGCCACCACCGCCATCAACCGCCTGCATGCCTCCCAAGGCCGCTACGCGCTGTGCACCATGTGCATAGGCGTGGGGCAAGGGATTGCGCTGGTGCTGGAGCGGGTTTGACCGGGCGGGTTTGACGGGCCAGACACTACTGGGACATCATTTCACCGTGCGCAGATAACGGTAGATTGCGGCGACCTCTTCCTTGCGCGGTGCGACACCGGCATCGGCCTTGAAACTGCTGTTCTTCCAATGTGGCATGGCCGCTTCCAGGGCTCTGCCGTTGTCGTCAATGCCCTCCAGTACCGCACGCTGGAATACGGGCAATTTCCAGGTGCTTGCGTCGCCCACCAGACGCGGCCCTTTTATTTCCAACTTGCCGCCTTTGCCAGTGTCTCCGTGGCAGCTTGCACAGTTCTCCTGGAACAAGGCCTTGCCATTCAGTTCTGCCGCCGATGCCGAAAGGGCCAAGCTGGCAAGGGTGCACGCAACGATCAAATATTTCATGTCGAAATTCCTGTGTAAGGGGTGGCACGCAAGCACCTGTGCGCTTGCGTGCCTCCCATAATGAACCTGCAGCCATTGAAACACCGTGCGGTAAGTCACATAGGGAGGCATGCTGCAACATCGCCATTCCCGTGCGTGTGCCACAAGGATTCCGTGTCTCTGTCCTGAAGATTGACTACCGTGGTTTCAACCCCGCTGCAGTCAGACTATGTGATCAACAACGAGCTCACCGTTCTGGCCACGGTCTGGTCCGCCTGCGATGCGGACGTCAACCTGCGCACCCATGCGCGCATGCGGGTGCAAACCGTTGCCAACCGGGAAGCCACGTCATCGATCGGCACGCAGGACGTCCGTGCGGGCATCACTTACCGCGTTTTCAAAACGCATGGTCAAGGGGCCGCAGGAAAGAGACTATGTGTTTGCCGAAACCATCGGTGCCGGGCAAATGAAATGCGTAGGCAGCGGCACCATGCCGCGTCCACGGGCCTGTGGCTCCAGATCGCCAAGCGCAATGCCCAGGACGCCAGCGTCACCTACCTGGAAGCAGTGGAAATCGCGCTTTGCTGGGGCTGGATCGACGGCCAGAAGAAGGCGCTGGACGCGCACTATTTTCTGCAGCGGTTCACGCCCAGGCGAGCCCGCAGCGTGTGGTCAAAAATCAATGTCGAAAAGGTGGCGATACCCATCCAGCAGGGCCGCATGCAGGCACCGGGCCTGGCCCAGGTCGAGGCCGCAAAGGCGGACGGGCGATGGGCGCGAGCATATGACGGCGCGCGCACGGTCATAGTTCCCGACGACCTGCTCGCGGCGCTCAAGGCCACGCCCACGGCCCAAGCGTTCTTTGCGGAGATCAGCGCCACCAACCGCTGCGCTATTCTGTGGCGCATTCAAACCGCCGTGAAAGCCGAGACGCGTGCCAGGCGCATCGCCCAGTTCGTGGCGATGCTCGCGCGCGGCGAGACGATCCATGCGGCACCACCCCAACCCAAAAGGTCCTTGTGATTCAACCCCTTGTCCATGCCGAACTCGTCGCCGCTTTTAGAAGGGCAGAGGCCGATGCCGCGCACAAAGCCGGATTGATTCAAGGTGCTGCAAAAAAAGGGCCCAAGGCCATTCAGGCGGCCACGGATACGGCGGTGAAGGCGGCAAAGCGCAGGGATTCGTATGCCAAAAAACTGGCTGACCTGGGGATGGAATTCAAGGATTGAGCGGGTGCGGTGATTCAGGGGCTATGACCCCAGGGCACCCCTACCCCAAAGTTGCCACCATCTCAATTTTTGGCGCCACAGATTGCACTGCCTTTTGAAAACCGTGGCCCGGGTTGGGCTGCCGACTTGAAGTGAGGAGGCCCTATTTCTCAAGCATGCCGACATCCTTGCTTACAGACGAGCGATTACGGCGCAAGAGGTCTGTTAGTTCCTTGATGGTTTTGGGCACATGCATCACTTCACTCATGAGCCGACGCCGGGCTTCGGACAAGACCACGAACAGGCGCTGCGGATCTTCAAACGACAGCGTCACTTTTTCCTCAAATTTTTGGGCTTGATCGGCTCTGCGCGCGGCGTCTTTCGCGCGCTTAAAAAAACTGTCGACGTCATCTGTGCGAATAACTACCTTGCTCATGATTTCTTCCCTCGTGCCTTCTGAACAATTGCCAGCTACTCTTGCTGGAATCATTCCAGCGTGTCTTCGTAGCTGGTGAATTCGACTGCAGTAACCTCGCCCATGCAATGGCGGTGGTGGTAGCCATGGGCGTTGTCAAACCCAAGCACTCTGCCATTGTCTACATGGCAAATGGAATGATTTTGGCCATGGCATCCGAAGCAGCTGTTCAAAGTATGAGCACAGCTGGTCCGATTCGCACGGCCGTCCACCGCTCACTGTGCCTCAGGTCAAGACCCCTTCGACCGGCCCCAGCACAGGCACCGGCGTTGCAGAGCGGCCACTTGCCGCCACCACATCCCCCACCATATCGGCCGTCACCGCCGACAGCGTCCAGCCCAGGTGGCCGTGGCCGGTGTTGTAGAACACGTTAGCCAATGAGCCCTTGCCCACGCGCGGCATCATGTTGGGCAGCATGGGGCGCAGGCCCGCCCATGGCACGACCTGGCGGGTGTTGATGCCGGGGAAGCACTGGTTCACCCATTCGGTGAGCGGGCGGATGCGGTCGGCGCGTATGTCTTTGTTGTAGCCATTGAACTCGGCGGTACCCGCCACGCGAAAGCGGTCCAAGCCCAGTCGGCTGGTGACCAGCTTGGTTTCGTCATCGAGCAGGCTCACCGTGGGCGCTGCGGCCTGGCTGGCAGCATCGTTCAGGTTGACGGTGATGGAGTAACCCTTGACCGGATAGATGTTGACGCGGTCGCCCAGCTGCGCGGCAAAGTCGCGGCTTTGCACACCGGCACACACCACAAGGCTGTCGAAGGCATGCACCGTTTGTGTGGCGCCGTTTTGCACGGTGACGCTGGCCGTCTTGCCGTCGCTCTTCAAAGCCACCACATCCTGTTCATACAGGCAGGTCACGCCCATGCGCGCGATGGCGGCAGCCATGCCATGGGTGAACTTGTGGATGTCGCCGGTTGAGTCGCTCTCGGTGAAGTAACCACCGTAGTAGCTGCCAGCCAGCGTGGGCTCAATCGCCTTCATCTCGGTGGGGGTCACGGCGCGGCGCGGCAGGCCGCCGGCGGCCAATAATTTGGAGACTTCACCGGCGTGCTCAAAACCTTTTTTGTCGCGGTAGATGTGCAGGATGCCCTCTTTTTTGAGGTCGAAGTCCACACCCTCGGCCTGCGCCCAGGCAAACAGGTGCTCGCGCGCGGCAATGGCCAGGCGCGTGGTCTCAATCGTGTTGCGGCGGTAGTGCGGCATGTTGCCAATGAATTCGGCAAACCACGACAGCTTGTGCCAGCTCGGCTTGGGGTTGACCAACAGGGGCGCATCGCTTTTGAGCATCCACTTGATGCCTTTGAGGATGGTGGACCAGTGGTTCCACACCTCGGCATTGGAGGCCGAGAGCTGGCCGCCATTGGCGAACGAGGTTTCCATCGCGGCGTAGCGGTTCTTCTCGAACAGGGTGACGGCAAAGCCGCGCTTGGCCAGGGCGTAGGCGGTGGTGACGCCGGTGATGCCGCCGCCAACAACGGCAACCGATTTCACGGCGATGGATTTCATTGCAGAGGATGTCATGGTGAAGAGTTTCCAAACAGTCAGATAGGTGGAGAAGCGCTGCGCACCATGCGCGGCGTTCGCCCCCTCTGTTTGGTACCTGAGAGATTCACAGCCGGGTTTTTAAGCCAAGCTGCTTGCTCCTGCGGTGTGCCGGGCGACTAGCTCCGGCAACTCTTCAGAGTGCTATGCGGTGAACGGTCCTTTTGCCTGAGAGTTTCCGGGGCGGTTGCTCCTTCGGCGCTGTGTGGCTTAACCCACAGTCTCTCCCGATCACCAAGCTCTTATTCTACTTGCCTAGACGAGGTAGCGCTCGGTCAATCGCGTCCAATAGGCCGCACCGACCGCAATATTGCTGTCATTGAAATCGTAGCCCGGGTTGTGCACCATGCAGGCCCCGTGGCCGCCAGTGCTGGCGTCGCCATTGCCGATAAACAAATAGCTGCCCGGCACCTCTTCGAGCATGAAGGCGAAGTCTTCGCTGCCGGTCAGGGCCTCGGTCTGTGCCACCACGCGTTCCGGCCCCACCAGTTCCAGCGCCACCTCGGTGGCAAAAGCGGTTTCTTCTGGCGTGTTCACCAGCACCGGATAGCCACCGCGAAACACCACATCGGCGCGCACACCAAAGCTCTCGGCCTGCGCTTGCACAAGCGCTTCGATGCGCTGGTTCAAAAGAGCACGCACTTCGCGGTCCAGCGAGCGCACACTGAGCTCCAGCGTGGCGGTTTGCGGGATGACGTTGTTGGCCTGGCCCGCATGGAAGCTGCCCACGGTGATCACCGCCATCTGCAGCGGCGCGACGTTGCGCGAGACAATGGTTTGCAGGCCAATGACGATGGCCGCACCGGCCACCACCGGGTCCACCGCGGTGTGTGGCATGGCGCCGTGGCCACCCTTGCCGTGCAGGGTGATGCTGATGTTTTCACTGGAGGCCATGGTGGCGCCGGTGCGCAAGAGCAAATGGCCGGGCTTGAAGCCGGGCATGTTGTGCATGGCAAAAATGGCGTCGCAGGGGAAGCGCGTGAACAAGCCGTCTTCCATCATTTTTTTGGCGCCGCCAAAGCCCTCTTCGGCGGGCTGAAAAATCAGGTTCAGCGTGCCGTTGAAATCACCGCTTTGCGCCAGCTGTTTGGCCGCTGCCAGCAGCATCGCCGTGTGGCCGTCATGGCCGCAGGCATGCATCACGCCCTTCTGGCGGCTGGCATAGGGCAACTGGGTTTGCTCAACAATGGGCAGCGCGTCCATGTCGGCACGCAGGCCCAGGCGTTTGCTGCCACTGCCTTTGCGCAACTGCCCCACCACACCGGTGCCGCCCAGGCCGCGGGTGACGGTGTAGCCCCAGCGGCTTAATGACTGGGCGACCAGTTCGCTGGTGCGGTGCTCTTCAAAGGCCAGCTCGGGGTGCTGGTGGATGTCGCGGCGCAGGTCCACAAATTCCTGCACCTCTGTTACGGCGGACATGGGCTTAAGCCTCCAGCGGGCGGCGGCTGCCTTCGGGCAGCAGGTACATGCCCACGGCTGCAATCAGGCTGGTGGCGGTGACATACAGCGCAGGTGAGGCCGGGTTGCCAGTGGCGCCAATCAGCCAGGTCACCACAAACTGCGTGGTGCCGCCAAACAGGGCCACGCCCACGGCATAGGCAATCGACATGCCAATGGCGCGGATGCGGCGCGGAAAGAGTTCGGGAATGGCCACCAGCGAGGCCGCACCGCTCATGGCCGTCAGGGCACCGAGCAGGATGGTGACGGCAAACAGGGCGGCGGGTGTTTTCACATCGACCAACCACAAGAAGGCGGGGTAAGAGAGCAGGGCTGCGGCCAGACGCGGCGCCAGCATCACCGGTCTGCGGCCATAGCGGTCTGACAGCCAGCCGCCCAAGAGCGCAAACACCACCGTCGACAAGCCGCCCACCACCGTGGCCGCCATGGCCAGGGTGGGTGCGAATTTGAGCGTGGTGATGGCGTAGGTGGTCATGTAGTTGCCCACGTAGGTGGACACGGTGCCACCCAGCACGGCAAGCACCGACAGGATGATCAGACGGCGATGCGTGCCCAGGCGCGGCGGCGTGCCCGCGCTGGAAGTAGTGGCAGTAGAAGCTGCCTGCTCCAGCGTCTCGGGCATTTCGCGGCGCAGGTACACGGCCACCGGAATCAGCAGCAGCCCCAGCGCAAAGGGCACGCGCCAGCCCCAGGCCTGCAGCTCCGCCGGACTCAAGCTGCTGGTGAGCGCCATACCCACCAGGCCCGCCACAAAACCGGCGGCGCCCTGGCTGGCGAGCTGCCAGCTGCCATACAGGCCGCGCTGGTGTGCGGGTGCGCTCTCGATCAAAAAGGCGCTGCTGGGCCCCACCTCGCCGCCCAGGGCCAGGCCCTGGATCAGGCGGCACAGCACCACGATGATGGGGGCTGCCAGGCCAATGCTGTCATACGAGGGTGTGAGCGCCAGGCCCATGGTGCCCACGGTGATCAGGCCAATGGTCAGCAGCATGGCGGGCTTGCGGCCAGCGCGGTCGGCAAAGGCGCCAATCAAGAGGCCACCCAGCGGGCGCGAAACAAAGCCCACGCCAAACACGGCCACCGACAGGAGCAGGCTGCCCATGGGGGTGGAGGCCGGAAAGAAGGCCTTGCCGATGTAGACGGCAAAAAACGCGTAGGTCACAAAGTCGTAAAACTCCAGCGCATTGCCCACCACGGTGGCGGCCACCACCTTGCGGGGAATGGCGGGGCTGTGGCTGCGCGCGGCACTGCGCTCGCCCGGCAGGGCGTGGTCCATGGTGGGGTTGGCTTGCATGTTTGTCTCCGGATGTAGGGTGTTGTGCCTGCATCGTAGGGTGGCGTATGTGATGTGTCCAATGTATTATTGTTGTGAAAATCATTCATGAAACGCATAGCACTCTGCGCCTAAAAGCCCATGAACATCAAGCACCTGGAGCACCTGCTGGCGCTGGCCGATACCGGTTCGTTCAGCCGCGCGGCCGAGAAATTGTTCATCACCCAGTCGGCCCTGAGCCGCAGCATCCAGAGCCTGGAGGACGACCTGGGTGGCCCGGTGCTGGACCGCATTGGCAAGCGCAACGAGCTCACGCCATTGGGGCTCGATGTGGTGGCCCGCGCCCGCCACATCGTGCGCGACGCTGCCGAGTTGCGCCACAGCGCTCGCCTGCTGAAGGAGGGCGGCCACGGCGCCATCAGCGTGGGCCTGGGTTCGGGGCCTGCGGCGCTGTTGATGGTGCCGCTGATGTGTGCTGCAGCCATTCAACCCGGCATGCGCGTGTCGGTGACGCAGGGGCCGGTGGAGATGCAAATCCTGCAGCTGCGCAGCCGCCAGCTCGATGCCATGGTGGTGGACATGCGCCGCGTGGTGCCCACCACCGACCTCGCCATCGAGTCATTGGCCGAGCTGCGCGCGGGCCTGGTGGTACGCGCCAAACACCCCCTGGCGGGCAACAAAACGGTGAGCCTGGAACAGGTGCTGCAGTACCCCGTGGCCTGCACGCCGCTCTCGGATGAAGTGGCGCGCCTGCTGGTCGACCAGTACGGGCCCGCGGCCAACCCGGCCGAGATGGTGGCGCTGCGCTGTGACGATGTCACCAGCCTGGTGCAGACCGTGGAGCAGACCGACGCGGTGTACCTGGGTGTGCTGGCCGCCACCCGCGAGGGGCTGAAAAAGGGCCGCCTGGTGGAGCTGAACCTCAAGCCCAAACTGCTGGCCACGGCGCGCTTTGCCTGTGTCACCCTGGCCGGGCGCACCGAGGCACCGGCCATGGCGGCGTTTCGCACGTTTGTGCGCGAGCACCTGCGGGACTGAAGGCGCGCACGCTGCGCTGCAGGCCCGCTTTTCGCCAAGGCCGGGTCAGGCCTGTTCCTGTGCCATCTTTGCCACCCTTGCCATCTCTACCAGTGCGGCAGCCACGCGCGCCATCACCGCGCTCCAATCTTCTGCCACCGCCCGGCGGAACAGGCGCATGGTGGGGTACCAGGGCGTGCCCGCGTGGGCCAGGCCCCAGCGCCAGTCGGCCACATGGGGCAGCAGCATGAACACCGGTTTGCCCAGGGCGCCTGCCAGGTGCGCCACGGCCGAATCGATGCTGACCACCGCGTCCAGCGACTGCACCACACGCGCGGTGTCGGCAAAGTCGGCGCAGGCCTGCATGCCGTCCGCCAGCCAGGCCGGGTGCTGTGTGGCGTCCTTTTGCAGGCTCACCCACTCCAGGCCGGGCAGGTCAAACAGCGGCTGCAGTTGGTCGGGTGAGAGGGAGCGCCAGCGGTCATCGGGGTGGGTGGGGCGGCCCTGCCAGACCACTCCCACCCGGAGTGGGGCGGTGCTGCGCCGCTCTGGCTGCAAGGCGGGTGGCGGTGCAAGCAGATAAGCGCCGGGTGTGGGTTCATAGGGCAGCAGCCCGGGACCCAAGCCGCCCCAGCGGTTGGGCAGGTCCATCAGGGGCAGGTGCACATCAAAGTGGCCGCGCACGGCACCGGCCGCCACCACCTCCACCATCGGCCAGCTGACTTGCAGCAGGCGCTGCAGCGGCTGCGGCACCTCCAGCACCAGACTGGCGTTTTGGCTTTGCAGCATCTGCTGCAGCCAGGGCACGTAGCGGGCGAACTGCAGGCAGTCACCCAGGCCCTGCTCGCCCCACAGCAAGAGGCGCGTGCCCGCGCTGACCCGGCCCTGCCACAAGGCCTGTACGGGATAGCGCATGCGCTCGGTCCAGTGCGGGTGGCGCCAGCGCGCCTGGTACAGCGGCCAGCCCTCGTCCTGGCGCCCCTGGGCCAGGCGGATCATGCCCAGATGCACCTGCACATCGGCCCGCCCGGGCTGCAGCTGCAGCGCCTGCTCGAACGCTACTGCCGCCTCCTCGAGCCGCGCCTCGAAGCGCAGCGCCACACCCAGGCCTGCCCACAGCGCGGCGTGGCCGGGCATGCGGGCAACGGCCTGCTCCAGTAGCTGCAGGGCCTGGGCGCTGTGGCCCTGGCCCAAGGCGGCTTGCGCCTGGTTCAGCGTGGCGTCTGGGGTCCATGGGGTCATGCGGGCCATCATACGGAGCGGGGCTTCTTTAGGCGTTGGCAGCCAGCTGAGGGTTTGCACCTATGGGCCTCGCTGGCAGGCAGCATAATAATTAGTCCACTGAACTTATTAATTACAAGCCTCCCCATGCAAGCCACCGGCGACCTGCAACTTGTCAAACGCATCAACCGCAGCGTGTTGCTGCGCCTGCTGCGCGCGCAGGGCGGCATGTCCCGCGCGCAGCTGGCGCAGGCCAGCGGCCTGACCAAGACGACGGTGAGCCAGCTGGTGCGTGAGCTGCTGGATGAGGCCTGGCTCAGCGAGACCGGCAGCAGCGCAGCGCTGGGGCCGGGCCGCCCTTCTACTCCCCTGCACCTCGATGACCTGCGCCGCGCCCTGGTGGGTGTGGAGATTGCCGTGCACAGCCTGCGCGTGGTGGGCGTGTCGCTCACCGGGCGCGTGCTGTGCGTGCTGGAGGCACCGCTGGCCGCCCGCAGCCCCGAGGCCGTGTGCCAGCAGGCCGCCGCTCTGATTGGACAGACGCTGCAGAAAATTGCCGCGCTGGACATGCAGGTGCTGGGCTTGGGCGTGGGCCTGCCCGGCGCCTATGACGAGGCCACCGGCCTGCTGCGCTTTGCCCCCAACATGGGCTGGCGCAATGTGGCCATCGTGCCGCTCCTGCAACGCGCCTTGGCCGCCGCCGCCCTGCCCGCGCTGGACATCCATGTGCGCAACGAGGCCGACACGGCGGCCTTGAGCGAATACGAATTTGGCGCAGGCAGCGCGCAGGGCTCGCTGATGTTTGTGACCTGTGACGTGGGCGTGGGCGCAGGCCTGGTGCTCAATGACCGGCTCTTCACCGGCGCCCAGGGCGCCGCAGGCGAAGTGGGCCACAGCGTGCTGCAGGTGGACGGCCAACCGTGTTCGTGCGGGCGGCGTGGCTGTGCCGAAACCTTTTTTGGCGCGCATGCGCTGGAGCGCCTGGCGCGGCCCGAAGAGGGCGGCCACTACCTGGGCGTGCTGCTGCAAAACCTGTGGACCCTGTTCAACCCCCAGGTGCTGGTGGTGGGCGGCGCCTCGTGTGAGCGCTACCCCGGCCTCTTGGCGCAGGCGCGCGCCACCCTGCAGACCTATGCCGACAGCGCTGGCATGGAAGCCCCGCCCGTGCGCAGTGCGCGCTATGGCCACCTGGCCTCGGCCGTGGGCGCGGCCGCCCTGGTACTGCACCACGCGCTGCGCCCGCTGTACCGCAACCCATCCCGAATGGACGCCCTCAACGGCGAAACCTTTTAACCCTTCACCCGAAAGAAACCCTATGTACTTGGGCATTGATGTTGGCACCTCCGAAGTCAAAGCGCTGCTGCTGGCCGCCGACCACACTGTGATTGGCACAGCGGGCTCTACGCTGGAAGTCTCGCGCCCCCACCCCGGCCACAGCGAGCAAAACCCCGCCGACTGGTGGGCCGCCACGCAGGCCGCTCTGGCCAAGCTGAAGAGCGCCCACCCCACAGAATTCGCAGCCACACAAGCCATTGGCCTCTCAGGCCAAATGCACGGCGCGGTGCTGCTCGATGCCGCCAACCAAGTGCTGCGCCCGGCCATTTTGTGGAACGACACGCGCTCGGCCCTGGAATGCCAGGAGATGATGGCCGAGCTGCCCGAGGCCGCCACGCTGGCTGGTAGCCTGCTCATGCCGGGCTTTACCGCACCCAAGCTGCGCTGGGTGGCCAGGCACGAGCCCGCCCTCTTTGCCCAGGTGGCCAAAGTGCTGCTGCCCAAGGACTATGTGCGCCTGATGCTCACCGGCGAGCACATCACCGACCTGTCGGATGCCAGCGGCACCGCCTGGTTGGACGTGGCCAAGCGTGCCTGGTCGCCCGCCCTGCTGGCCCTGACCGGCATGACCGAAGCTCAGATGCCGCGCGTGGTGGAGGGCAGCGCGCCCGGCGGTTTTTTGTCCGCGTCTGTGGCCGCCCAACTCGGTTTGCAAAGTGGCATCGTGGTCGCCGGAGGTGCCGGTGACAACGCATCCAGCGCCGTGGGCATGGGGGCAGTCAACGCCGGTGAAGGTTTTCTATCACTGGGCACCAGCGGTGTGCTGTTTGTGGTGACGCCACAATTTGCCCCGAATGCCCAGAGCGCCACCCACGCCTTTTGCCACGCCGTGCCCGCGCGCTGGCACCAGATGAGCGTGATGCTCTCGGCCGCCAGCTGCCTGCAGTGGGCCAGGCAGGCATTGGGCGCAGCGTCTGAGGCCGCACTCGAAGCGCAGGCTGCCGCACTCGACTTGGCCGCGCGCGCCGAAGCCCCGCTGTTTCTGCCCTATCTCAGCGGCGAGCGCACACCACACAACGACGCCGTGCTACGCGGCAGTTTTCACAACCTCAGCCACAGCACCGATCAGGCGGCCCTTGCCTATGCCGTGATCGAAGGTGTCACCTTCGGCCTCACAGACGGCCTCAACGCGCTCAAGAAGGCTGGCAGTGCCGTAACCCGCCTGGCCTTGGTCGGCGGCGGTGCGCGCAGTGCCATGTGGGCGCAACAACTCGCCTCCAGCCTGGATGTGGAAATCGTGCTGACCGCCGAATCCGCCGCTGGTGGCGCACTGGGTGCCGCGCGCCTGGGCTGGCTGGCCACCGGGGCATCGCAAGACCTCGTCTGCACGCAACCCGCCATCACCCACCGCTACCAGCCCGACCCGGCTGAAAAAGCCCTGCTGGCACCGCGCTATGCGCGCTTTGCCGCGCTCTACCCCGCACTAAAAGCCCTACAGGCGCTGCAATAAGCCGGCGTCTATTCACCTTCAACCCCACCACCACCCACCGCGTAAAAAAGGAAACACCATGAGCAGCTATTTCAATGCCATCGCCCCCATCGCCTATGAAGGCCCCGAGTCCCAGAACCCGCTGGCCTTCAAGTGGTACGACAAAAACAAAAAGGTCGCAGGCAAGACCATGGCCGAGCACCTGCGCTTTGCGGTGTGCTACTGGCACAGCTTCTGCTGGGACGGCCGTGACCCCTTCGGCGGCGACAGCTTCGAGCGCCCCTGGCAGCACATGAGCGACCCCATGGCCGCCGCCAAAGCCAAGGCCGATGTGGCCTTTGAATTCTTCGCCAAGCTGGGCGCGCCCTACTACTGCTTCCACGACCGTGACGTAGCCCCCGAGGGCAAGACCCCGCGCGAGAGCGTGGCCAACTTCCATGCGATGGTCGACGTGCTGGCCAAGAAGCAGCAAGACACCGGCATGAAGCTGCTGTGGGGCACGGCCAACCTGTTTTCACACCGCCGCTTCATGTCGGGCGCCTCCACCAACCCCAACCCTGAAATTTTCGCCCTGGGCGCGCTGCAGGTGAAGGAAGCGATGGACGCCACCCTGAAACTCGACGGCGCCAACTACGTGCTGTGGGGCGGCCGCGAAGGCTACGAGACCCTGCTCAACACCCGCATGGGCCAGGAGCTCGACCAGATGGGCCGCTTCCTCAACATGGTGGTGGACTACAAGCACAAGATCGGCTTCAAGGGCACCATCCTGATCGAACCCAAACCCCGCGAGCCCAGCAAGCACCAGTACGACTTCGACACCGCAACCGTCTTTGGCTTCCTGCAAAAGCACGGCCTGGAAAAAGAAATCCGCGTCAACATCGAAGCCAACCACGCCACCCTGGCGGGCCACAGCTTCGAGCATGAAATTGCCACCGCGGTGGACCTCGGCATCTTCGGCTCCATCGACATGAACCGCGGCGACATGCAGTGCCAGTGGGACACCGACCAGTTCCCCAACAACATTCCTGAGACCGCGCTGGCGATGTACCTC
Organism: Comamonadaceae bacterium; assembly: GCA_947374485.1. Classification (GTDB taxonomy): domain Bacteria; phylum Pseudomonadota; class Gammaproteobacteria; order Burkholderiales; family Burkholderiaceae_C; genus Allorhodoferax. The sequence goes on from CANCCF010000015.1 coordinate 29,811, forward strand.
ATCCTCAAGGGTGGCGGCTTCACCACCGGCGGTGTGAACTTCGACAGCAAGGTGCGCCGCCAATCCATCGACCCCGAAGACATGTTCCACGGCCACATCGGCGCCATGGACGTGTCGGCCCGCTCGCTCTTGATTGCCGACAAGATGATGCAGGACGACAAGCTGGGCAAACTGCAGGCAGACCGCTATGCCGGTTGGGCTCAGCCCTTTGGCCAGGACATCCTGAACGGCAAGCTGAGTCTGGACGCCGTGGCCGCGCATGTGCTGGAAAAGAACACCGACACCCTGCCCGTCTCCGGCCGCCAGGAGCACCTGGAGAACTTGCTCAACAGCTACATCTGACAGGGCAGCCACGCGGGCCGTGGTGGCTCGCCTTTCCCATTTCATGTTCCCACACCGCCAATGCCTCACAATGCGTTGGCGGTCTTTGTCCAAGCAAAGCTGCACCTTCGATCTTCCCCTCCATTTGGCGTGCATAACGTCCCCTGATGCCAACTCCAACCACACCGGATTCGCCCGAACGTGACCTGACCGACCTGGGCCTGCGTGAGGAACGCGAAGAAGCCGATCGGGAGATGACGCGCAGCCGCGTGGCAACTGAAATGCGGGCGGACGCGGTCGTAGAACACGCCCGTGAGAATGCCGACGCCGTTCTGGAGGCGGCGCGTGAAAAGGCGGACCACACGGCAGAGTCCAACGCGCCGCACCTGCAAGCCGCCATTGCCGAAGACAGGCAGACCGAAGACGCCACCCTGCGCGACGAGCGGGCTGCGGCCGACCATGCCGTGCACCGTGAGCGCGACGCCAGGGCCCGCATGCTGACGCGGCTCTTGCCGCTGGAGCGCGATGCCACCGACCAATACCTGCTCACCGAGCGCGCCCGCTCCGACGATGCACTCGCCACCCGCGACGACTTTCTGGCCATGGTGTCCCACGACCTGCGCGACCTGCTCAACGGCATCGTGATGAGCTCGCAATTTCTGGCCGACAAGCTCGACGGGCACAGCGACCGCGAGCGCCTGTTGCTCGAGACCACGCGCATTGGGCGCTACGGCGCGCGCATGACGCGCCTGATTGCCGATCTGGTGGATGTCGCCAGCATCGATGCCGGCAAGCTCGCCATGCACCGGGTGGAAGGGGATGTGGCGCCGCTGGTGCGGGAGGCGGTGGACGCACTGCAGATCAATGCATCGGCAAAAAGCGTGTCCCTCGCCGTGCGGGGGGATGTGCAAGAGGCCTTGGTGGCGGAATTCGACCACGACCGCTTGCTGCAGGTGCTGGCCAACCTGGTCTCCAACTCCATCAAGTTCACGCCCCAGGGCGGCACGGTCCGCGTGCATTGCGAGCGGGTGGGAGCATTGCTGGAATTTTGCGTGGAAGACAGCGGTGTCGGCATCCCGCCCGCGATGCTGGAGTCCGTCTTCGAGCGCTTCTGGCAGGTCGGCAAGAACGACCGTCGCGGGCTGGGCCTGGGCCTCTACATTTCGCGCTGCATTGTGGAAGCGCATGGTGGCCGCATCCGGGCCGAAAGCAGCCCGGGGCAAGGCACGCGCATGCTGTTTACCTTGCCTACAGGCCCATAGCCATCAAGCCGCAGCGAGCCAGGCCTCCACCAGCCGCACCCAATAACTCGCGCCCAGCGGAATCAGGTCGTCGTTGAAGTCGTAGCTGGGGTTGTGCAGCATGCAGGGCCCGCCGCCGTGGCCCATGCTGCGGTGGCTGCCGTCGCCATTGCCCAGGAACACATAGGCGCCGGGCTTTTCCATCAGCATGTAGGAGAAATCTTCCGCGCCCATGGTGGGCTCTTGCGCGATCACGCGCTCAGGGCCTACCAGCGCGGCCATCACGCCGCGGGCGAACTCTGCCTCAGGGGCAGAGTTGATGGTGGGCGGGTAGTTGCGGGCAAATTCAAATTCACACGACATGCCATGGGCGGCCGCCGTGTGTTCGGCCACGGTGCGCATGCGCTGCTCGATCTGGTCGAGCACAGCAATGCTGAAGGTACGCACCGTGCCTTGCAGTTCGCAGCTGTCGGGGATGACGTTGGTGGCTTCGCCGGCGTGGATCATGGTGACGGAAATCACGCCTGCCTCAATCGGCTTCACATTGCGGCTGATGATGGTCTGAAAAGCCTGCACCATTTGCGCGGCCACCGGCACCGGGTCGAGCGCGTTGTGCGGCATGGCAGCGTGGCCGCCTTTGCCGCGTATGGTGATTTTGAACTCGTTGCTGCTGGCCATGACGGGCCCGGCGCTCACCGCAAACTGGCCCATCTCCATGCCCGGCCAGTTGTGCAGGCCAAACACGGCCTGCATGGGAAAGCGCTCGAACAGGCCGTCCTTGATCATTTCACGCGCGCCGCCGCCGCCCTCTTCGGCCGGTTGGAAGATCAGGTACACGGTGCCGCCAAAGTCGCGGTGCGTAGCCAGATGCTGGGCCGCTGCCAGCAGCATGGCGGTGTGGCCGTCATGGCCGCAGGCGTGCATTTTCCCGGCATGCACACTGGCATGGGCGAAGGTGTTGAACTCCTGCATGGGCAGCGCGTCCATGTCGGCGCGCAGGCCTATGGCCTTGTCGCTGCTGCCCGCCTTGATGATGCCCACCACGCCGGTGGTGCCCATCCCCCTGTGCACCGGGATGCCCCACTCCGTGAGCTTGGCTGCCACCAGGTCGGCGGTGCGCTGTTCTTCAAAACACAGCTCCGGGTGGGCATGCAAATCACGGCGGATAGCGGCGATGGCGGGCGCCGCAGCAAGGAGTGGGGCGATGAGGTTCATATGGACATTATGGCGCTGCGGGAATTACCATTGCAGCATGCACGCCACTCCCAGTATCACCCCTTCTCCCCCTCCGGCAACCGGCCACTTTGACGTGCTCGGCGCCTGCCCGCACGACTGCCCCGACACCTGCTCGCTGCGCACCACCGTGCAGGACGGCGTGGCCATCCAGGTCCACGGCAATGCCGCCCACGCCCACACCGCCGGCGTGCTGTGCACCAAGGTCTCGCGCTATACCGAGCGCACCTACCACCCGGAGCGCCTGCGCACGCCCCTCAAGCGCAGCGGCCCCAAGGGCAGCGGACAGTACGAAGAAGTCAGCTGGGACCAGGCGCTGAGCGACATCGCCGCACGGCTGGGCAAGATTGCGGCGCGCAACCCCGAGGCCATTCTTCCCTACAGCTATGCCGGCACCATGGGACTGGTGCAGGGTGACAGCATGTCCGCGCGCTTTTTCCACAAGCTGGGCGCCTCGTTGCTGGACCGCACCATCTGCGCCGCCGCCGGAGGCGCCGCGCTGGGTTACACCCTGGGCGGCCAGATGGGCATGAAGATCGAGTTCTTTGCCGAGGCCGACCTGATCCTGATATGGGGCAGCAATGCCATTGCCAGCAGCGTGCATTTCTGGCGCCACGTGCAGACGGCCAAACGCCAAGGCGCCAAGGTGATTTGCATTGACCCGCGCAAGACCGAAACCGCCGAGAAGTGCCACGAGCACATCGCCCTGCGCCCGGGCACCGATGCCGCGCTGGCCCTCTCCCTGATGTACGAGCTGATCCAACACGACTGGCTGGACCACGACTACATTGCCCGCCACACCGTGGGCTGGGATGCTTTGAAAGCGCGCGCCCTGCAATGGCACCCTGCGCGCGCGGCCGAGGTCTGCGGCATCCGCGTGGAACAAATCGAAAACTTGGCACGCGATTACGGCCAGGCCTGCAAGGCAAATAAAAACGCCGCCATCCGCCTGAACTACGGCATGCAACGCGCACGCGGTGGTGGCAACGCGGTGCGCGCCGTGGCCTGCCTGCCTGCACTCACTGGTGCCTGGCGGCAGCGCGCCGGTGGCCTGCACATGTCCAGCTCGGGCGTCTTCCCCACCAACAAGGCCGCGCTGCAGCGCCCGGATCTGCTGGGCGCGCGCACACCCCGCACCATCAACATGTCGGCCATAGGCGAAGCGCTGCTGGCACCGGCCTCTGCAGGTTTCGGCCCCCAGGTCGAAGCCCTGGTGGTCTACAACAGCAACCCCGTGGCCGTGGCGCCCGACTCGGGCCAGGTGGTGCGCGGCTTTGCACGCGAGGACCTGTTTACCGTGGTACTGGAGCACTTCCAGACCGACACTGCCGACTATGCCGACTACATCCTGCCGGCCACTACGCAGCTGGAGCACTGGGACATCCACACCACTTACGGCCACACCGATGTGCTGCTGAACCGCCCGGCCATCGCGCCCGTGGGGCAGGCGCGCAGCAACACGGCGGTGTTCCGCGAACTGGCCGTGCGCATGGGCTTTGAAGAATCCTGTTTTGCCGAGGACGATGTCGCCATAGTGCGCCAGGCTTTTGGCGACAAGATTCCTTTTGATGAGCTGATGGAAAAGGGCTTTGCCAGCGTGCCCGTGCCGGACGCGCCCTTTGCCGAAGGTGGCTTTCCCACCCCGTCTGGCAAATGCGAGTTCTTCAGCCAGCGCCTGTTTGACGCGGGCCAGGACGGCCTGCCCGACTATGTAGCCAACTACGAAGAGGCCAGGCCGGGTGACCTGTATCCGCTGGCCATGATCTCGCCGCCCGCGCGCAACTTTCTCAACAGCAGCTTTGTGAATGTGAAAAGCCTGCGCGACATCGAGGGCGAACCACTCCTGGAAATGCATGCGGATGATGCGGCCGCACGCGGCATTGCCAACGGCGAGACGGTGCGCGTGTTCAATGGCCGCGGCTCCTACCGCTGCACCGTGCGCACCAATGGCCGCGCGCGGCCCGGGGTGGTGCACGGCCTGGGCGTGTGGTGGCGCAAGCTCGGGCTCGATGGCAGCAACGTGAATGAACTCACGCACCAGCGCCTGACCGACATGGGGCGCGCGGCCGCGTTTTATGATTGCGCAGTCCAGGTGGAGCGTTCTGTATCCGCCCCTGCATAACCAAAAAAGGAGCCTCCATGGCTTTGCGTCCGCTGGTCTTCTTGTTTCTGCTGCTGAGCGCGCTGGTTTCATTCGCCGCCCGCGCCGATGAAACACCCATTGGCTACGTCAAGACCGCCACGGGCGAGGCCAGCGTCACCAACGGAAAAATCCGCGTCAGCGCGCAGCCCGGCACGCCGGTGTTTTTGGGCAGCCAGCTCAAGACCGGCCCAAAAAGCAGCCTGGGCGTGACCTTCAAGGACGACACCGTGATGTCCTTTGGCTCCGACACCGAACTCAGCGTGGACGAATACCTCTACGCACCGGCACAAGGCAAGCTCAAACTGGCAGCCACCCTGCTGCGCGGCAGCCTGAACTATGTCTCGGGCCTGATTGCCAAGCTGCAGCCTGATGCGGTCTCGGTCAAAACGCCCAGCGGCATCATTGGCGTGCGCGGCACCCAGTTCGCGGTGAAGGTGGACGGCAAGCCGTGAGGTGTTTGACCCGGTGGTTTGTGCGGTATTCGGCCCTGTGCCTGTGTCCGCTGCTGCTGAGCGCCTGTGCCTGGCTCTGGCCGCAGGAGCGCTCTTACATCACCCTGATGGCCAGCCCCGATGGCAGCGTGGGCCAGGTGCACATCACCGGAGCGAAAGGCAGCCAGCGCCTGCAGCGCGCACGCGATGCCGCGCCGCTCGACGGCTCACGCGCACCTGCGCCGGTGGACGAGGCGCGTTTCCAGCGCGACTTTGCCGAAGCGCTGGCCGCACGGCCCACGCTGCCGCAGACCTTTGTGCTGTATTTCGAGAGCGGCAGCACCGTACCCACCACCGAGTCGCAAGGCCTGCTGGCGCAGATTCTGGACAACGCCGCCGCACGCGCCAGTGCCGATGTGTCCATCATCGGCCACTCCGACACGGTGGGCAGCGCCGAGTTGAACGAGGGCCTGTCGCTGCACCGCGCACAGGCCGTGGCCGACTGGCTCACGGGCCAAGGGCTGCGCGTGGATGCGCTCAGCGTGGAAGCCCAAGGCAAGCGCCAGCTGCAGGTGGTCACGCCGGACGCCCAGTCCGAACCGCGCAACCGGCGGGTGGAAGTGACGGTGCGTTAAAGCCGGATCAGCACGCCGGTCTCACCGGCCTGCAGGCGGCCATGGTGCAGGCGCACCAGCGGGTCGCCGGGCCACAGGCGGGCCAACTGCGCAAACAGTGCCAGGGCCTCAGGTGCCTGCTTTTGCAGGGCCTGAAAAGCCACCAGGTAATCGGCCAAAGGGGCTTGTACAAACCTTTGCGCTGGCTCCTGCAGAGGCCCTTGCAGAGACGCTTTCGACGCGGGCTCAAAGGCGTCCAGCGCCACCGCCTTGCCCGGCAACAGCAATTGCCCCACCGGGCGCAGCCGCGCCTGCGGGTTGCCCTCGGCAATGGTGCCGGAGACGCAGACGCGTGTGCCCAGCACCTTGTTGGCAGCCTCCAGGCGCGCGGCGGTGTTCACCGGGTCGCCCAGAGCCCGGTAGTCAAACACAGTGCTGCCGCCGAAGTTACCCACAATCACCTCGCCGCTGTGCACGCCAATGCGGGTCTGGCCAAAGGGCGTGCCCTGCTGCTGTTTTTCATGCGCATAGCGCTGGGCAAAGGCATCCATCTCCAGCGCGCAGGCCAGCGCGCGTGCGCGGTGGTCGGCCTGCTCCAGCGGCGCAGAAAACATGATGGCCACGGCATCGCCCACGATGCGGTCCAGCGTGCCCTCATGGCCAAAGGCAATCGCCACCAGGGCGTCCAGATAGGGGTTGAGCAGGGCCACCGCCTGCGCCGGGTCCATGCCTTCCATCAGCGGGGTGAAACCGGCCAGGTCGGTAAACACAAAGCTGCAGCTCTGGCGCCTGCCGCCCAGCGCCATGTCCTCCGGGTGCGCCAAGAGCCAAGCCACGCGGTTGGGCGAGACGTAGCGGGCAAAGGCCTGCTGTATCCAGCGCTGCTGGCGCTCGCGGCGCTGGTGCTGCCACAGGCTGGCCAGCAGGTAGCACAGCAGCCAGCCCAGGGCCGGGGTACTGGCGTCCAGCAGCAGGCCCTCTGCTGCAAAGGCCCACCACGCGGCAGCCCACAGCAGGGCCAGCAGGCCCAGGCTGGCCGCGGCCGATACCAGCGCGCGCTGGCGCAGCGCCAAGCGTGCAACCAGCGCGCCACCCAGCAGCAAGGCCAGTGCCTCCAGCGCGCGCGCCCAAGCCGGGCGCTGCAGATAACTGCCCGCCAGCACCTGCTCCAGCGCCTGGGCATGCACCGTGACGCCGGGCACCAGCCCCAGAGGGCCGAAGCGCAGGTCCATCAGGCCCTGGGCCGAGCTGCCCACCAGCACGATGGCGCCAGCGAACGGTGTGGTATCGGTCTTGCCAGCGAGCACCTGCCATGCGGGAAACACCGTGGCCGCGCGCGCGGCCTGCGGTGCGCTGTAGTGCAGCCACATCTCGCCCTGCGGCGTGGTGGGAATGGTGTATCGACCGATACGCACCTCGGCCATGCCACTGCCTGAACCTGCGCTCTTGTGCTCCACGTTGCGCACGCGCTGGGCCACGCGCAGGGCTTCGGTGACCAGGCTGGGCACTGTGGCATCGCCCACCTGCACCAGCAGCGGCACGCGGCGCACCACCCCATCGCCATCCGGCACAAAGCCCATGCTGCCCACACCCTGGGCGGCTTGTGCCAGCACGGGCAGCGGCGCCACTGCACTGGCAAAGTGCGCCAGCCAGTGGGTCTGTGATTCGCCTGATTGGACGATGCGGAATTGGGGGGGCGGCAGGGTGCGGGCGTCCGGGGCCTGCACCTTGCCTGGCGCCTCGTCCCGCAGGGCAAAGCCCAGCACCGACGGCCCTTGCTCCAGGCTGCGGGCCAGCACCGCATCCGGGTCGGGCAAGGCGAGCAAGGCACTGCGCTCGGCACCCTTGAGCCCCCACCCGTCGGCCAAGGCCGCAGGTGCGGTGCGGTCGGGCTCGGCAAACACCATGTCAAACACCACGGCCGCCGCGCCGGCAGCGCGCAGCTGGTCCAGCAGAGCGGCCAGCCGGGTACGCGGCCAGGGCCACTGCCCCAGGTGCGCCAGACTGGCCTCGTCAATGTCCACGGTGCGCACCGGCACGTCCACAGGCACCCGCGGGCGCCAGCGCTGGAACTGGTCGAACTGGTAATGGCGCAGGGTCTGCACCGCACGGCTGTCGGAGAGCAGCAAACCGGTGCCCAGGGCTGCGAGCAGCAGAGCCAGCAGCCAGGGCCCATGCGTACGCAGCCCGGTGTGCAGGGTCTGCAGGGGCAGTCTCAAAGCAACGGTTGGCCTTTGCATGGCTGCAGACCATACCACCCCTCCCCGGGCTCTACACACCGGTGGCGGTGGGTCCAATTTTTGCGATAAAGCAATTTGCATCGCAATATGAGCGAAGCCCTGCAGGGGCCCGGTGCGAAGCCGGGTTAACTTGGTTTCTCTTCCATTTTTTGACGGAGACACCTGTGAGAACAAAAACCAAAAAGGCACTTGGGGTACTGACCGCAAGCTGGTGGTGGCCCTTGCCGCATGCAGCAACAACAGTGACAGTGGCAGCACGCCCGCCCCCACAGCGGCACCCGCCAAGATCATTGGTACGGCCGCCATCGGCTCGGCCCTGGCCAACGCCAGCGTGGCCATCAGCGACAGCGCGGGCAGCAGCCCATGCAGCGAGGCGACCATCACCACCAGCCAGTTGGGCAGCTTCACCTGCACCCTGAAGTCAGGTGAAACGGCGCCCTTCTTTCTGGTGGTGACCGACCCGACGGGCAACACCCCGCCGCTGGTCAGCATTGCCACCAGCACACCACCGCCCGGCACCACCCTGGTGGTGAACGTCACGCCGCTGACCACCGCCATCGTGGCCCAGCTCAATGGCGGCGATGCCCTGGGCGTGGTCAGCAACAAGGCGCTGTATGTGCCCGCCACCTTTGCCGCGGCCAAGGCGAACGTGCTGGCGCAAATCCAGCCGGTGGTGGCGCAAATTGACCCGACGCTGACCAACTACGACCCCTTCAGCACCCGCATCACGGCGGCCACGGCCAGCTCGCTTGGCAATACGGCCGACCTGGTGCTCGACGTCATCAAGCTCACCAAAACAGCAGACGGCGCGCCCGCGCTCTCCACCGTCTCCGACCCCACGCCCGTCCCCCTGGCCACCGCCAGCGCCCCCGGTGCCGTGTTGGGGGCGCCCAGCACCGCCGTCTCCGACCTGGCGCAGGCCGCACAAATCGCCGCGCAGGCCTTTACCGCCTGCTATGCCTTGCCCGTGTCACAGCGCGTGGCGCTGGACGCCAACCAGCACGTTACCGCCCTGGCGCTTGAATGCCGTAACACCGTGGCCTCCAGTGGCGTGCCCAACGGCGCACCGGACTTCAAGAGCAATGGCAACTCTTTTGTGGAGAGCTTCTACCACCAGCTCACCAGCAACCTGATGACGGGCGCCCAATTCAGCGTGCCCGAGATCATGGCCTTCTACCCCCAGGATGCGACCCACCCCATGGACCGCGCCATTTTCAACGTGCGCTTCCTGGACAACGCGGGCAACCCCGGCAACTTCATCACCCAGGCGCGCAACTTCCCCAACAGCCGCAGCAGCAGCCGACCGAGCAACTGGTGGATTACCGGCAACCAGTGGAATTACGACCTGAGAATCGCCACCCAGGTGCGGCGCGTGCAGGACTTCAACACCGCCAACCCGAGCGGCTTCCAGAACGGACTGGGCATTTTCATCAACGGTGCGGACGGCACGGGTGGCTCCAATGCACCCAACAGCGCCTTGTATGACAGCGCCCGCGTCACCGGCCCGGGACTGCCCACGCTGGGGCTCTGGTATGGGCGCTCCAGTGTGTCAGGCGAATTTGCCCTGAGCAGTTTGCGCACCAGCACGGCGCCCACTTTGGCCAGCCTGCAAAGCAACCTGGTGGGTTGCGCGTGCTCCACGTACTGGATGTCCCGAACCCATGACGTGAGCGGCGTAGGCGCCAGCACACTGCGCGCCAACACGGTCACGCTCCCCTACACGTTCCAATGGGCGGCGGGCTCTGACGGCTCCTACAACGGCCGTGCCAACCTGTCGGCACGCCCGGTCAAGGGCTCTGTGTATACCTTTGAAATCTACAAGAACGGGGTCTATGTGGCCACCGAAGCCCGCACGCTGCTCACCGATCTGGTGGCGGCCACACAAGCGGTCAACCTGCCCTGGAACGGCATCGGCCCCAACACCGCACGTGCCTTGGACATCAGCAACACGGCACTGAACGGCGCGCAAAGTACGCTACCCATCGACTGGACGCAAAACCCCTCGGCTGAACGCATCCAGTCCATCGATATCAGCCAGACCGATGGCGGCTATGACAATGCCACACCCTTCACCCTGGGCGCCACCAGTGTGCTGGCCACTGCGCGTGCCAATGTGGGCAGCACCACCTTTACCGCGCTGGCTGGCCCAAGTTCTACGGTGGCTGCGCCCTACAGCGGCTTCAGGGACATTGATTTTTCTTACCGCATGCTCGACGGCAGCACCAAGAACGCGATCTACAGCTACTACCAATAGCCACCGCAGGACGGTGGACCCGCATGCATACCGGCGTCATGGCAGCCACTCGCTGGCTGCCATGAAGCCGCGCCGCTCAACGCCCGGTGCCAGGGGCTCGCTGCCCTCGCCCTGGTCAATGATGGTGGCAGTGGCGGCACCCGTGTCCTCCATGATGGCCCGCAAGCTACGCGCCAGATAAGGTGAGCTGGCCCGTGCCGTCTTGATTTCAATGGCATGCAACGCGCCTCGCCGCTCCAGCAGCAAGTCCACTTCGGCACCGCTGGAGGTGCGCCAGAAATGCGCCTGGCTGTGCGGGTAAGCCACGGCCTCGCGCCGCAACATGTCTTCGAGCACAAAGGTCTCCCAGCTGGCGCCGCGCACCGGGTGACTGTCCAGCACGGCAAGCGTGTCGATGTTGAGCAGGTGGTGCAGCAAGCCGGTGTCACGCACATAGATTTTGGGCGCCTTGACCAGGCGCTTGCCCATGTTGCGAAAGAACGGCGGCAAGCGTCGCACCAAAAAACTCTGCTCCAGAATGTCTACATAGCGCGCAACCGTGGGCTGCGACAGGCCCAGCGCAGCGGCCATCTGGCTGTGGTTGGACATGCCGCCTTGTGCATGGGCCAGCATCGTCAAGAGCTTGCGCATCTGGATGGGGTCTGCACCCACCCCCATGGCGGCCAGGTCGCGCTCGACATAGGTGCGCAAATAGGCCTCCCACCAGTCCCGGAAATTCCCGCCGCGCTGCGCGGCACCCAAGGCATCAGGAAAGCCACCGGCCAGCCATTGCTGGCGGTAGTCCAGCACGGGTGCATCACCTGTGCGGGCTTCCTGCACCGTCAGCGCCGAAAGCTCCAGAATGCCCACGCGCCCTGCCAGACTTTCTGCCACCTGGCGCACCAGGCTGGGCTGGGAGGACCCCAGAATAATGAAGCGACCCAGGCGCTTGCGATCGGCGTCGATGGCGCCGCGCAGGGCATCAAACAGGGCGGGCAGGCGCTGCGCTTCATCCAGAATCAAACCGCCCGCCCGGCCACGCGCGTCGAGCTGAAAACGCGGGTCTTCTGCAAACAGGTTGTAGGTGCCCGGATCTTCCAGGTCCAGGTAGGCATGCTTTGCAAAGGTCTGGCGCGCCAGGGTGGTCTTGCCAACCTGGCGCGCACCCAGAATAAGCACAGCGGGGAATTGCTGCGCCAGGTGCTGCAAACGGGAGGCGCTGAGTCGGGTGTACATACCCTGCATTTTCAAACTATTGCTTTGAATATGCAAGGTATCAGGACTTCTGAGAACCAGCTAGCAGTCCAGCACCACATCCCCCAGCGGCCTGGAGCAGCAGGCCAGCAGCCAGCCTGCGGCAATGTCCTCATCGGTGATGCCGCCGTTTTGCAGCATGTGCACCTCGCCTTCCAGCTTTTTGACCTTGCAGGTGCCGCAGACACCAAACAGGCAGGCGCTGGGGATCGACAGGCCCGCTTCGCGCGCGGCGTCCAGCACGGTCTGGGTGCCGCTGCAACTGGCCTCGCGGCCGGAGGCGGCAAAGCGCACCACGGAGGTCTGCGTGGCGTCGACTTTTTCATCGTCATGCAGGCGCGTCTCGGCTTCCACGTGCACTGGCACCTGGAAGCTTTCTTCGTGGTAGCGCTTCATGTCAAAGCCTGCCGCCTGCAGCACGCCGCGCACGGCCTTCATGTAGGGCTCGGGGCCGCAACAAAAAATCTCGCGCTCGAAATAGTCGGGCGCAATGAGCTCCAGCATCAGCTGGTTGATGCGGCCACTGAAACCCGTCCAGGCACCAAAGGGGTTGGGCTTTTCACACACCAACGCCACACGGAACTCGGACACGCGCGCGCTGATGGCCTCCAACTCGCTGCGAAACAGGAGGTCGGCCGGGGTGCGTGCGCATTGCACAAAGCACACATCGGTGTGGCGCCCCTGGTCAAAGAGCCAGCGCGTCATGGACATCAGCGGCGTGATGCCCACGCCACCGGCCAGGAACAGGTATTTGGGGGCAGGGTTGTGCTGCACGCTGAAGATGCCGGAGGGCCCGCGCGCCTGCACGTGGTCACCCACCTTCAGGTGCTGGTGCAGCCAGTTGGACACTTTGCCACCGGGCTCGGCCTTGACGGTGATGGTCAGGCACACCGGGCGCGAGGGGCTGCTGGAGAGCGTGTAGCAGCGCGTGTGCGTAACACCCTCAATCTCCACCTGCAGGGTGATGAACTGTCCGGCCTGGTAGCGGAACCAGGAGGGGCGCTCGGTCTGGAAGCAAAAGGTTTTGACGTCGGCACTGTCGGCCAGCACCATGGTGCAGAGCAGGCGCTCGGAGTCGCTGTCCCAGGCCTTGATGCCGCTGTCTTCTTCACGGGGTTTGAGGATGGCGTTCATGCGCGTGTCCCTCAGGCCGCGGCGGCCAGGTGGATGGGGATGGCAGCGCGCGCGGGTGGCTGCATCTCGGCCATCTGCCCGGTGTACCAGTCAATGAAATTCTGTACGCCGAACTCGATGGTGGGCGAGTAGGGGCCGGGCTCGTAGGCCTTGTTGTTGATACCGGCCTGGTTGTTCTCGGCCAGCACACGGTCCTGGTCGTTGGTGGCGGCCCAGACCTGCATCATCTCTTGGGTGTTGTAGTCCACGCCTTCCTGCGCGTCCTTGTTGACTAACCACCAGGTGGTGACCTGGGTGAGCTGCGGGCCCAGCGGCAGCACGCGAAAGGCCAGCGCGTGGTCGGCCTGCAAATGGTTCCAGTTGTTGGGCAGGCTGAGCATGCGCACCGAGCCCAGGTCTTTGGTCTGCAAGTTGCCCAGCAGCTTTTGCACGGCGGGCTTGCCGTCCATGGTCATGGATTCGCCCTGGGCCAGCGGCAGGCGCACCACGCGAAAGCGTTTGTCCAGCGCATTTTGCGAGGCGTGCGGCAGGCCCGCGGCATCCCACTCGGCCGCCTTGGCGCGGATGCGGTCAGCAAAGGCCCGGGGCACGCGCGGGTCGTCGGTGCTGTCGTACTCGGAGAGGGTGCGCAGCAGCTCGGGGTGGGCACCGGTGCAGTGGTAGCACTCGCGGTTGTTCTCGATGACGAGTTTCCAGTTGGCTTTTTCTACCAGCGTGGAACTGCAGGCGACCTTGGCGTTGTCCAGGGCGTGCGGCAGCATGTAGGGCTCGACCATCTTCGAGAAGGCATCGAAGTCGGGTGCCTCGTCGGCCAGGCACACGTAGACATAGCCGCCCACGGTGCGGCAGTGCGCCTGCTTCAAACTGAAATCAGCGACCTTGAAGTCCGGGCCCATTTCACGCGCAAACAGCAGGCGGCCATCGAGCTCATAGGTCCATTGGTGGTAGGAGCAGACCAGCTTGGCCGACTTGCCCTCGTCGCCAATGCAGACCTTGGAGCCGCGGTGGCGGCAGGTGTTGTAGAAGGCGCGGATGGTACCGTCGCTGCCGCGCACGATCACCAGCGACGTAGTGCCCACTTCCATGGTGAACCAGTTGCCCGCAGCGGGTGCGGCGCAGGCGGGGCCCGCAAACAGCCAGTTGCGGTGCCAGATCTGGTCGATATCGAACTGGTGGAAATCGGCGTCGCCGTAAAAGGGTTGCGGCAGGCTGTAGTTCGTCTTGCGGGTTTCCAGCAAGTGGGCCATGCGGGCTTGGGAAGCTTGGAGGGTCACAACGGGTCCTTGGTGTTCAGGTCAAATCAATCGGTCTGAACTTCGGGGACAGGCGCTGGCACAACGCAGGCCGAGGCACGCAGAAGGGCCCGGCACCGGCGTTGCGACCGCGCGACCACCCACCGTAGTCCTGCATCAGTGCACGCGCGGGCTGGTTTCCGGACTGGCGCACGGCACCCGTTGTCCTCAGGTGCCGTAGGCGTTTACCTTCCCGGGCACGTGGCCCAGTGGTTTGTTTGAACGCCGCTTCTCTGCGCTAACCGTTGCGGGGGCAGTTCCGGTTTTGCACCGGATTCCCATTTAACCGGAGCGATCTCCGGAACCTGCGCATGCCCCGGCTTTGAAACCGGGCATGGGCACAGTTTAGGGGGCTGCCTGCTTGTGCGGCTTTGGTGCTGCGACCCTGGCTTATGTGGGCCCGACAGGGGTGCCCGGTGTGGGCTGCTTGGTTTGGGTTGCGTGGTTTGGGTTGCGTTTTGGGGCCGCTTGGTTTGGGGCCGCTTGGTTTGGGGCCGCTGCCACCGGGGTAGATGGTTCCGTTCGTGTCCCCCGCCCTTCGGGCTCCTCCTTTACCTATAAGGACTTCCTCCTTAAGTCAAACGCTTGATTCCACCAATCTGGATCGCGCAAGCGATCCAGATCGGAATCTCATTCGGTTCATTCAAACCGTTGGTGTTGTGCATTTGAGTTGTCAGAGAGCAAGGTTGCGGACAGCGAGCCTA
>CANCCF010000016.1 GCA_947374485.1 Comamonadaceae bacterium
GCAACGGAGGCGGGCACCAGCGTTTCGGCCGCGCTGCCCAGTGTGCCGCGCCAGCCCGATACCGTGCCGTCCTCGCTGACGAACAGGAAACGGTTCGCGTTGAAGGCGCTGCCGCCATTGAAGACCTGGCCTGTGACGTTGCCAGCGCCGGGGATGGTCACCGTCAGTGCCAGCTTGGCAGGTGCCTGGGTGGACGGGTTCACCGAGTACAGGGGCGACGTGCCAGCAGCGTTAGAAGACAGCCAAAACGGGCCGGTGGGTGCAAAGGAAATGCCCCAGGCGTTCTGCAGCCCCGGGTCTGTCAAAGGTGCCGGGTTGGCGCCGGGGTCGTCCGTGACCAGGTTGTTGACGGTGAAGACGGGGGCGGCGTGGGCCAGCGCCATACAGCCCAAAACAGCCAACAGGCCGCATGCGCGCAGCAAGCGCCCCTGGGAGCGTATCGAATCTTTCATGGACATCCTTTTTGCAGTGTGTGCAGCTTCGGGAGTTGCCACTTCAGCAATTAGCAGGCCATAGTCAGGCGCCACATACTTTCCTTATGTGGATCAAGGACTTAAGGAAGCCAAGGGCCATTTTTCAGGGCCCTGGCCGGCCCCATCTGTAAAGCGGGGCGACAGTGCTCACGGATGCCATGGCTGCGTGGCAGCAGCGCGCTGCAGAAGCATCGCATCCCCATAACTAAAGAACCGGTAGCCCTGTGCAATCGCATGCCGGTACAGCGCCATGATGGGCTCGTAGCCGGCAAAGGCGCTTACCAACATCATCAGGCTGGACTTGGGTAAATGGAAATTGGTCAGCAGCAAGTCCACATGCTGGAAGGCAAAACCGGGCGTGATGAAGATGGTGGTGTCACCGCTGGCCAAGCCCGTTTTCGCCCAGCTCTCCAGCGTGCGCACGGTGGTGGTACCCACGGCCACGATGCGGCCGCCGCGCGCCTTGCACTGGCGAATGGCCTCCTGGGTGCTGCCAGGCACCTCGTACCATTCGCTGTGCATCTGGTGCTCGGCCAGGTTTTCCGTCTTCACCGGCTGGAAGGTGCCTGCCCCCACGTGCAGGGTGACGCTGGCGCGCTGCACGCCCATGGCATCCAACTGGGACAGCAAGGCTTCATCAAAGTGCAGGGCGGCGGTGGGGGCGGCTACGGCCCCGGGGTTTTTGGCAAACACGGTTTGGTAGCGCTCTGCATCTTCTGCGGAGTCGCTGTGCGTGATGTACGGGGGCAGGGGCACGTGGCCGTGGCGTTCCATCAGGGTGTAGGGGGTGTCGCCGGCATCGTTGGAGAGCACAAAGCGGAACAACTGGCCTTCTGCGTCCGGCCAGCGGCCCAACAACGTGGCACACAGGCCGTCCTCATGGCCCGGTGCACAGACCAGTTTCAGCGTGGTGCCCACCTCCGGTTTTTTGCTCACCCGCATGTGGGCAGCCACCTGGTTTCCGCCGAGCACGCGCTCCACCAGCAGCTCCACTTTGCCGCCGGTGGGCTTCTCGCCAAACAGGCGGGCGTGCAGCACCCGGGTGTCGTTGAACACCAGCAGGTCGCCCGCGCGCAGCAGGCCGGGCAACTCGCGGAAGATGCGGTCCACGGGCGTGGCCGCGCGGCCATCGAGCAGGCGCGAGCCGCTGCGCTCGGCGGCCGGGTGCTGGGCGATCAGCGCCTCGGGCAACACGAAATCGAAGTTACTGAGCGTGAACGTGCGGGGGGATTGTGCGGAAGAATGGGGCATGTGCTTGAGGGTTGAACAAACCCGTACCAAGAAGTAAAGACAGGGCAGAATTCTCCCATGCCCGAGTCCACGCTTTCTGCCGCTGCACCAACGCCCCTGAAGGCCACGGGCCAAGCTGCAGCCAGCGCAGCGCCCAAGAACGCCATGCAAAAACTGCTGGAAAAACTGGGCCTCCAACGCGACATCGACCTGGCCCTGCATTTACCCCTGCGCTACGAGGACGAGACCCGCATCACCCGCCTGCGCGATGCGCGCGAGGGCGATGTGATCCAGATCGAGGGCGAGGTGGTGGACTGCGAGCTGGCCTACAAGCCGCGCCGCCAGTTGCTGGTCAAGCTCGACGACGGCTCGGATGTCTGCACCCTGCGCTTCTTCAACTTTTACCCCAACCAGCAAAAGGCCTTGTCAGCAGGCAACCGCATCCGCGCGCGCGGCGAGGTGCGCGGCGGCTTCTTGGGCTGGACCATGCTGCACCCGGCCTTCAAACCCGCCGTGGGCGATCTGCCCACGGCCTTGACGCCGGTGTACCCCACGGTGGCGGGCATGCCACAGGCCTATTTGCGCCGCGCCGTGCTGGGTGGGCTGGCGCGTGCCGAGCTGTCCGACACCTTCGCGCCGGGCGACCTGAGCCAATTCAACCCGCATGCGCTGTGGACGCTGCGACAGGCCCTGCAGTTTTTGCACCACCCCACACCCGACGTGTCGCTGGACACCCTGATGGACCACAGCCACCCGGCCTGGCAGCGCCTCAAGGCCGAAGAGCTGCTGGCGCAGCAGCTGTCCCAATTGCAGTCGCGCCGTGCCCGTGCCGAGTTGCGCGCGCCGCCCCTGGCGGGCAAGGTGGGTGACACCTTGCATGCGCGGTTGCTGGCGGCACTCCCCTTTGCCCTGACCGGTGCGCAGCAGCGCGTGGGCTTCGAGATTGCCAAGGACATGGCGCGCCACGTGCCCATGCACCGCCTGCTGCAGGGCGATGTGGGCGCCGGTAAGACCGTGGTCGCCGCGCTGTCTGCCACCCTCTGCATGGACGCGGGCTGGCAGTGCGCGCTGATGGCGCCGACGGAAATTCTGGCTGAGCAGCATTTCCGCAAACTGGTCAGCTGGCTCGAACCTTTGGGTATCACCACCGCCTGGCTGATCGGCAGCCAGAAGACCAAGGCACGGCGCGAAGCCCTGGCGCAGATCGAGAGCGGAGAGGCCAAGCTGGTGGTGGGCACCCACGCCGTCATCCAGGACAAGGTGCGTTTTCAAAATCTGGCGCTGGCCATCATCGACGAGCAGCACCGCTTTGGCGTGGCGCAGCGCCTGGCTTTGCGCAGCAAAGCCAGTCTTGCGCCAGGCGCAAGCAATACGCCCGCCCCCACCCCAGCCCTCCCCCGCGCGGGGGAGGGAGCCCATTCGTTCGAGCCGCACCTGCTGATGATGACGGCCACGCCCATTCCGCGCACCCTGGCCATGAGCTACTACGCGGATCTGGACGTGTCCACCCTGGACGAGCTGCCACCCGGGCGCACGCCCATCGTCACCAAGGTGGTGAACGAGGCGCGCCGCAGCGAGGTAGTGCAGCGCATCCGCGCGCAGATTGCAGCAGGGCGCCAGGTGTATTGGGTCTGCCCCTTGATTGAAGAAAGCGAAGCGCTGGATTTGACCAACGCCACCGAGACCCACGCCGAGCTGAGCCACGCGCTGCAGGATGCGGCCGGGCCCGGTGCGGCCAAGGTGCAAGTGGGCTTGCTGCACTCGCGCATGCCGGTGGAAGAAAAGAAGGCGGTGATGGCTGGTTTTGTGGCGGGCAACACAGCCGTGCTGGTCAGCACCACGGTGATCGAGGTGGGGGTGGACGTGCCCAACGCCTCACTCATGGTGGTGGAGCACGCCGAGCGCTTTGGCCTGTCGCAGTTGCACCAGCTGCGCGGGCGGGTGGGGCGGGGCGCTGCGGCTTCGGCCTGCGTGCTGCTGTACTCCACGGGGGACGCGCCACGGCTTGGAGAAACAGCCCGCGCGCGTCTGCGTGCCATGGCGGAGACGAATGATGGCTTCGAGATCGCCCGGCGCGACCTCGAGATTCGTGGCCCCGGCGAGTTCCTGGGCGCGCGCCAGAGCGGCGACGCCATGCTGCGCTTTGCCGACCTGGCCACCGACACCGCCTTGCTGGAATGGGCGCGCCAGGAAGCCCCTATGATGCTGGACCGTTACCCGCACCTGGCCGACAAACACGTTCAGCGCTGGCTGGGCACCAAGGCGGAATTCCTCAAGGCCTGATTTTTCTTTTGCTGGCGCCCCACCCGGCTCACCAGCGCACCTCTCTATGTTGCAACTTGTAAAAAGGCGCTGGCTGGCACTGGCAGGCAATACCCGTGGCATCTGGCTGGTGGTGCTGGCCATGGCCTGCTGGGCCGTGCTGGACGCCTGCAACAAGCAACTCATGCAGCAGGGCCTGGCACCCAAGCAGGTGCTGTTTTTGCAAGCCTCGCTGGTGCTGACTTTGTTGCTGCCGCTGGTTGCCTGGACCCGCGGGCGCATCCTGGCCTCACCGCAACCGGCCTTTCACCTGGTGCGCGGCGCCATCATCGTCACCTCGGCCTTTTGCGCGGCCTGGGCCGTCTCACACCTGCCGCTGGCCGAGGCCAGTGCCTACCTGATGACCGGTGCCCTCTTCATGCTGCCGCTGGGGGTTTGGCTTTTGAACGAAAAAGCGCACTGGCTGCGCTGGCTCGGTGTGGGCATTGGTTTCTCGGGCGTGCTGGTGATCCTGCAGCCCGGCGCGGCGGCCTTTCAAAGCGCAGCACTCGTGGCCCTGCTGGGTGCGCTGATGGAGGCCATGCTGGGCGTGGTGCTGAAAAAATATTCGCAGGGTGAACACCCTATTGCGGTGCTGGCCTGGAGCCAACTGGCCTGCTGGCTCAGCTTTGGCCTGATGACGGGTTTTGTGCTGCCCCCGGTGGCAAAGGCGCTGTGGGTGCTGCTGCCCCTCATTGCCCTGAGTTCGGCCGGGATTTATCTGGCCTATTTCTTTGCCTACCGTGCAGGCGACGCCTCGGCCGTGGAGGCGGGCGGTTTCTCCCTGCTGCTGTTCAGCCCGGCGCTGGGCCATGTGTTCTTTGCCGAAACGCCGACGCTGGCCTTTTGGGCAGGCGCATGCTTATTGGTGTGCGGCATTGGCATGGTGGTGGCCGAGCCGCGCAGGCCGGTGGGCTAAACATCGTAGATGCACAAGGCCCGCGAGTCCAATGGGGTGCGTTTTATGCGGTATGGTCTGCAACGGGCCCGCATCTGCGGGCCTGCACAACAAAGCCTTGGCCATGACACACACCGCCACACCCGCTGCACATACCCACCCCCGCACCCTGGGCTGGGTGGGCACCACCGCACTGGCCATGGGCGGCAGCAACCAGAGCCTGTTCCTGCTGGCCGCCTTGTTTGCGGGCCAGGGTGACATCCTGGGGCAGGGCAGTGCGGCCGTGCCCTTGCTGTTTGTGGGTCTGCTGCTGAGCTGGGCCGCCGCACCCGGCTGGACCGAGCTGGTGCTGATGTGGCCCAACCGCGTGGGCGGCATTGCAGCCACCTGCGGCGAGGCCTTCCGGCCTTATGCCCCGGTGCTGGCCAATCTGGCGGGCACCTGTTACTGGTGGGGCTGGGTGCCCACCTGCGGCCTGACCGCGCTGCTCTCGGCCTCGGCCATCCACAGCTGGTACCTGCCGGATGTGCCCATCAATGCACTGGCCATTGGCATCTTGCTGTTCTTCATGGCGGTCAACCTGATGGGCGTGCGCTGGGTCTCGCGCATGACCACGCCCATCGCCGCGGTGTCGGCCTGTCTTGCGCTGCTGTCGGGCTTGGTGCCGGTGTTCTCCGGCACGGTGAACTGGCAGCAGGCCTTTGACTTCCACCTCACCACCCCGTTTCCGGGCTGGTTTGGCGAACTCACCAGCCTGATGGCCGGGCTGTACCTGATTGGCTTTGCCGCCCCCGCCTTCGAGGCCGCTGCCTGCCACGTGGGTGAAACGCGGGACCCCCAACGCAACGTGCCGCGCGCCATGCTGGCCGCGGCCGTCATGGCCTCGGTGTATTTCATCCTGCTGCCGGTGGTCTGGCTGGGCGCGCTCGGGGCCGAGCCGCTGGGGCAGGACCTGGCGCTGGTGCTGGGCCCCACCTTTGCCCCGCTGCTGGGCGCGGGTGCCAAGGCCGCGGCCATCTGGTTCATGATGCTCAACATGTTCCACGGCACCATACAGCCGCTGG
This sequence comes from Comamonadaceae bacterium, assembly GCA_947374485.1. Taxonomy (GTDB): domain Bacteria; phylum Pseudomonadota; class Gammaproteobacteria; order Burkholderiales; family Burkholderiaceae_C; genus Allorhodoferax. The sequence continues at coordinate 5,967 of CANCCF010000016.1, forward strand.
CCGGGGCCTCGCGCACCCTGTCGCAGCTGGCCGAAGACGGCCTGCTGCCCGAGGTGCTGGCCCAACGCTCGCGCACCGACGCGCCCTGGGTGGCCACCGTGCTCACGGCTGGCATGGCGATTTTCTTTCTGCTCATTGGCGACCCGGTGTGGCTGATTGCAGCGGCCAACTTCACCTACCTCATCGGCATCACCCTGCCCAGCGTGGCGGTGTGGCTGTTGCGCCGCGACGCGCCCGACATGCTGCGCCCCTACCGAGCGCCCCGTGGCACGATTGCGCTGGGGCTGGTGGCGGCCATGGTGTGGGGCCTCTCCTGCATCCTCGGCTTCCAGCAGTTTGGCCTGCCCACGGTGTTGTTTGGCCTGGTGTTTGCCTACTCGGGTGCGGCCCTCTACGCGCTGCGCAAATACCAGGACCGGCGCCGCCAGGGCCTGCCCGGCGTGGTGCCCTCGCTGCACATCAAGCTCACCGGTGCCATGCTGTTGGTGCTGGTGCTTGACGGTGCGGGCTACCTGCTGGCGGTGGACAGCGTGCCGCGCGGCAACAGCGCGCTGGTCAGCATTCTGGAAGACGTGTTCGTGGCCGTGGCCATGCTCACCATCAGCGTGGGCCTGATCCTGCCGGGCATGATTGCACACTCGGCAGTGGAAGTGGCCGCTGCGGCAGAGCGCCTGGCGCGCGGCACGGTGGCTGACTTCACGCGTGCCATGCGCGCCCTGGGCGATGGCCGCCTTGACCAGGCGCATGCGCGGGTGGACCGCACGCCGGTGCGTATCAACAGCCGCGACGAGCTCGGCGCCATGGCGCAGAGCTTCAACAGCCTGCAGGACGAGATAGCCGACGCCGCCAGCAGCATCGACGATGCGCGCGAAGGCCTGATCGGCGCGCGCACCCAGGTCGAAGACAGCCAGCACAGCCTCGAGCAGCGCGTGGCCGAACTGCACATTGCGCTGGAGCAGCGCATGCAGGCCGAGCAGCGCGCCGCCAGCGCCAACCAGGCCAAGTCGCAGTTTCTGGCCAACATGAGCCACGAAATCCGCACCCCCATGAACGGCATCATGGGTATGACGGATCTGGCGCTGGACACCGACCTCACCGCCGCCCAGCGCAACTACCTGGAGACCGTGAAGAGCTCGGCTGACTCGCTCTTGGTGATCCTCAACGGCATCCTCGATTTCTCCAAGATCGAGGCCGGCAAGCTGGAAATCGAGCAGGTCGCTTTTGACCTGCGCCAGCTGCTCACCGACACCTTGCACAGCATGGACGTGCGCGCTGCCAAGAAGGGCTTGCGCTTTGTGCAGCTGCTGCCGCCCGAACTGCCCGCGCGTGTGCGCGGCGACCCGGGGCGCTTGCGCCAGGTGCTCTCCAACCTGTGCGACAACGCCATCAAGTTCACCCACGGTGGCGAGGTGCAGGTGACGGTCACGCTGAACGCCGTGGCAGATGCCGCGCAGGGTGCAGACGGTAAGGATGGCGCCTGGGACGCGCACTTTGCCGTGCGCGACACCGGTATCGGCATTGCCAGTGGCAAGCAGGAGCTCATCTTCGCCTCCTTCTCGCAGGCCGACACCTCCACCACGCGCGGCTATGGCGGTACCGGCCTGGGCCTGGCCATCAGCGCCAGCCTGGTGGAGCTGATGGGTGGGCGCATCCAGCTCGACAGCACCGAAGGCCAGGGCAGCACGTTTCACTTCACCGTGCGCCTGGGCCGCGTGGAGGCTGAGGCGGCCGTGTCCGCTCCCCTGTCTTTGGCGCAGTCCGCACCGGTGTTGCCACCAGCCGTGCCAGCCGCAGCAACCGCAGCAGCCCTGCCCGCTGCACCGGCTCTGCCAGAGAGCAAGCCTGGAGGCCAGGTCCTGCAGGTCCTGCTGGTGGAAGACCACCCGGTCAACCAGTTGCTGCTGACCACCCTGCTCAAAAAAGCCGGGCACCGTGTCACCGTGGCTGCCAACGGCCAGCTGGCGGTAGACCTGTACCCCACGGCGCCTTGGGACCTGGTGCTGATGGATGTGCAAATGCCGGTCATGGGCGGGCTGGAGGCCACCCGCCTGATTCGCGCCATGCCGCAAAGCGCGGAGCGCCGCACGCCCATCATTGGCGTGACCGCCAACGCCCGCCCGGAAGACCGCGAAGACTGCCTGCAGGCCGGTATGGATGAGCACCTGCCCAAGCCGGTGGCCAGGGACGCGCTGTTCGCCCTGGTGGAGCGCTTCTGCCCCGCCCCATAAGCGCGACAATAGCGCCATGACCCTTACTGAGCTCAAGTACATCGTCGCCGTGGCCCGTGAGCGCCACTTCGGCCGTGCCGCCGAGGCCTGTTTTGTGTCGCAGCCCACGCTCTCGGTGGCGGTCAAAAAGCTCGAAGAAGAGCTTGATGTGAAACTCTTCGAGCGCAGCGCCAACGAGGTGGCCGTCACTCCGCTGGGCGAAGAGATCGTGCGCCAGGCGCAAAGCGTGCTGGAGCAGGCCGCCAACATCAAGGACATTGCCAAGCGCGGCAAAGACCCGCTGGCCGGTGCCCTGGCGCTGGGTGTGATCTACACCATCGCGCCGTACTTGCTGCCGGACCTGGTGCGCCAGGTCATCAGCCATTCGCCGCAAATGCCGCTGATGCTGCAGGAAAACTTCACCGTCAAACTGCTGGAGATGCTGCGCACCGGCGAGATCGACTGCGCCATCCTGGCCGAGCCCTTTCCGGACACGGGCCTGGCCACCGCGCCCCTGTACGACGAGCCCTTTTATGCCGCCGTACCCATGAACCACGCGCTGGCCCAATTGGAAAGCGTGTCCGCCGAGCAGTTGAAAAGCGAGACCATGCTGCTGCTGGGCAACGGCCACTGTTTTCGCGACCACGTGCTGGAGGTCTGCCCCGAGTTCGCGCGTTTTTCCAGCGACGCCGAGGGCATACGCAAGAGCTTCGAGGGCTCGTCGCTGGAGACCATCAAGCACATGGTGGCCGCTGGCATGGGCATCACCCTGGTGCCGCGCCTGAGCGTGCCGCGCGAGGCGTTGGAGATGCGCAAACGCCGCCAGGAAGATGCCTACGTGAAATACCTGCCGGTCACTGACGCCAAAGGCGCACCGCCACCCACGCGGCGCGTGGTGCTGGCCTGGCGGCGCAGCTTCACCCGCTACGAGGCGATTGCCGCGCTGCGCAACGCCATTTACGCCTGCGAGCTGCCGGGTGTGACGCGGCTGTCCTGATGCGGCAAGGGGCATTGCAATGCGCGCGCGGTTTTCACTGTATCTGGACCTGATCCGCTGGAACCGCCCTGCGGGCTGGCTGCTGCTGCTGTGGCCCTCGCTCTCTGCCTTGTGGCTGGCGGCAGGCGGCTTTCCGGGCTGGCACCTGGTGGCGGTGGTCACGCTGGGCACCATCCTCATGCGCAGCGCCGGTTGCTGCATCAACGACGTGGCCGACCGCGAATTCGACCGCCACGTCAAGCGCACGGCACAGCGCCCCGTCACCAGCGGCAAAGTCTCGGTGCGCGAAGCCCTGGCGCTGGGCGCCGTGCTGGCGCTGCTGGCTTTTGCGCTGGTGCTTACCACCAACACGGCCACCATCCTGTGGTCCTTTGCGGCGCTGGCTGTGGCCCTGGCCTACCCCTATGCCAAACGCTATGTTTCCATGCCGCAGGCGGTGCTGGGCGTGGCCTTCAGCTTTGGCATACCCATGGCCTTCGCGGCCGTGCAGGCGCAGGTGCCACCCGTGGCCTGGCTGCTGCTGCTGGGCAACCTGTTCTGGGTGCTGGCCTATGACACCGAATATGCGATGGTGGACCGCGACGACGACCTGCGCATCGGCATGAAGACCTCGGCCATCACCCTGGGCCGCTGGGACGTGCCGGCCGTGCTGACTTTTTACCTGGTGCAGCTGGCCATCTGGTCCTGGGTGGTGGTGGGCCTGCTGGCGTTGCCGCGCGCCTGGGCCTGGTGGCTTGGCGTGGCTGTCGCGCTGGCGCAGGTGGCCTGGCACGCCACGCTCATCAAGGACCGCACGCGCGAAGGCTGCTTCAAGGCCTTTCGCGCCAACCACTGGGTGGGTTGCGCACTGTTTGCGGCGGTGGTGCTGGGCCTGGCCTGAGGGCGCCACCGCTGCCCGACAGCGACAGGCGCGCCCTCAGTCAGGTCAAGCCTTTCAGCTGTAGCTGACGACACCCGTGGCGTTCACCGTCACGGTCTTGCCGGTCGCGGCCACATAGGTCTTGGACGCGATGGTGTCCACAAACACAAATTCGCCGGTGACTGCCGCGCCCGTTGCCGTCATCAGCAAATAGCCCCGGCGGAGGGTGTCGGCATAGTTCAGGTCGTCTATCAGTCCGAGACCGGTGCCCTGCACGCCAGGTGCCACGGCCGTGCCGTCCAGCGAACTGGCCAGGCCGCCCAGGCCGGCACTCTCAAAGCCGGGCGAGGTGACGGACGAGCCGGCAAACTCGAAGCCCACCTTGTCACCGGCCAGTGTGGTCACGTTGGTGAACCAGGCATTGTGGGAGTCACCTGACAGCGTGATGAGCTTCTTGCCCTGTGCCTTGATGGTTTGCAGGATGGTTTCGCGCTGGATGGGGTAGCCGTCCCAGGAGTCCAGGTTGTAGGGCAGGCGCGGGTTGGTGCTGGCGCTCACCAGGGCGACCTGGGTTGGTGTGCGGTAGCCAGCCGGTGTGGCCTTGGCGGTCAGGAAGTCCGAGATCGATTGCAGCACGGCCTGCTGGTTGGCTGGTGTGGGGTTCACGGTGGCTGTGGCCTGCGCCTGCAGCACGCTACCCGGGAACCACATGCGCGCCATGATGTCCTGGTTGCCCATGATCTGCCAGGTGGCCGTCGAGGCGGCCATGCCGCTGGTCAGCCAGTTTTGCTGGGTGGCGCTCATCATGCGGTGGCTGGCGTCGCTGCCGGTGGTCAGCGCGGTCACATAGCGGGTGATGCCGCCGTCGGCGTCACCGTAGCTGTCGTACTGGCGGTCGCGGCCTTCGATGCGCGTGTCCACCATGTGCAGCGTGAAGAGGTTGCCGAAGTCGAAGCGGCGGTAGATCTTGAACAGGTTGCTTGCATCGGGCGTGCGGATCGGCATCCACTCGTGGTAGGCCTGTGCCGCAAAGCCCTTGCGCGTGGTCCAGCTGCCCTGGGTGGCGGTGTTGTGGTTCTCTGCGCCGTCGACCCAGGCGTTGTTGGCAAACTCATGGTCGTCCCACACCGTGATCCAGGGCATGGCGGCGTGCAGGGCCTGCAGCTGGGGGTCGGCGCGGTACAGGGCGTAGCGCGTGCGGTAGTCGTCCAGGCTGACGATGTCGTTGGCGGGCGAGGTCACACGGTCCAAGGCCACGGCATTGCTGTTGCCGAACTTGGCCGGGTCCGAGCCGTATTCGTAGATGTAGTCACCCAGGTGGACCGCATATTCGGCACCCGACTTGGCGGCTGCATCGTAGGCGTTGAAGTAACCCGCCGAATACAGGGTGCAAGAGAACACGGCAAATTTCACGCTGGCCACATTCGCCGCGGGCAGGGTGCGGGTGGTTCCCACCGGGGAGGTGGACTTGAACTGGTCAAAGAATCGGTAGTAGTAGGTGGTGCCGGGCTTCAGGCCGGTCACGTCGACCTTGTTGGTGTAGCCCGTTTTGGCCTTCGATTCGATTTTGCCGCTGGCCACCAGGCGCTCAAACTTCGGGCTGGTGCTGACCTGCCAGGTCAGTTCCACGTCTTCCTTGAAGCTGATCATCTTGGCGTGGGTCCAGATGATGACGCGGTCCGCCAGCGGATCTCCGCTGGCGACGCCGTATTTGTATTCTGCCGCGGCTCCGCCGCCGCAAGCCACCAGGGTGGTGCCGGTGGTGGCCACGACGGCCAGGGTGCTGGTGGAGCGGATAAGAAATTCGCGGCGATTGCTGGTTGGTTGTGACATGTGGTGGTACTCCCTGTTGAGAGCTCCATTGAACCCAGCCTGTGTGACGGCTTGGTGAAAGGCCGCCTGCAGTAGCCCCATGCGATTGCCGGGAGCAAAAAAAAGCCCGGGGTCCATAAAGACCCCGGGCTTTTGGGCAGGCCGCGTGGCGGCTTGCCGGTTTACTTGTTGCTCAGGCAGCTCTTCATGAAGGCCTTGCGCTCGTCGCCCTTGAGGGCCTTGGTCTTGGCATCGGCGTTGCAGGTCTTCATCTTGTTTTGCTGGGTGGTGCCGCCTTCGGCAGCGGCGGGCTTGGCGCTCAGGCACTCTTTCATGAAGGCCTTGCGCTCGTCGCCTTTTTTGTCCTTGGCGTCCATATTGCAGGTCTTCATTTTGCTTTGCTGGGGCGTGGCCGCAGCGGCGGCGTCTGCAGCGTGGGCAGCACCCATGGACAGGCCCAGGGCGGCAACGGTGGCCAGCAGTGTCAAAAATTTCTTCATGTCAGTTCCTAAAAAAGAGGGGGCAGAAGGCCTGCCGATGCGCTTGAAACCCGGTGGATTCCAGCACATAACGTAGGGGTTTGCAATCTGGTTGACCCCGATGCCGGGGCGCACAGGGCCTGCCGCATAAAATCAGCGCCATGCTGTCTGTAAAAAACGAACTTCTGCTGGCCCTGGCCACGTGCCTTGAAAACCTCTCTGCCGGTGCCGGTGCCAAAGCAGCTTTTGAATCCCCCAAGGTGGCCGCCCATGGCGACCTGGCCACCACCGCAGCCATGCAACTGGCCAAGCCCCTCAAGCGCAACCCGCGCCAACTGGCCGAAGAACTCTGTGCCGCCCTGCTGGCCGACACGGCCTATGTGCGCTGGGTGGACGCGGTGGAGATTGCGGGCCCCGGCTTCATCAACATCCGCCTGAAGCCTGCGGCCAAGCAGGAAATCGTGCGCGAGGTGCTGGGCCAAGGCCCGCAGTTTGGCCAGCAGGTGTCCAACGGCCAGCGCCTGCTGGTGGAGTTTGTCTCGGCCAACCCCACCGGCCCGCTGCATGTGGGCCACGGCCGCCAGGCGGCGCTGGGCGATGCCATCTGCAACCTGTTCCAGAGCCAGGGTTGGGAGGTGTACCGCGAGTTCTATTACAACGACGCCGGTGTGCAGATCGCCACCCTGGCCAGCAGCACCCAGCTGCGCGCCCAGGGCCTCAAACCGGGCGACGCCGCATGGCCCAGTGGCGAGAACGCCCAGGCCTACAACGGCGACTACATTGCCGACATTGCCGCCGACTTTCTGGCAGGCAAAACCGTGCAGGCCGATGACCGCAGTTTCACCGGCAGCGGCGATGTGAGTGATCTGGACGGCATGCGCCAGTTTGCCGTGGCCTACCTGCGCCGCGAGCAGGACCTGGACCTCAAGGCCTTTGCGGTGAAGTTCGACAACTACTACCTGGAAAGCAGCCTCTACACCAGCGGCCGCGTGGCCGCCACGGTGCAGCGCCTGCAGGAAGCGGGCAAGACCTACGAAAAAGACGGCGCCCTGTGGCTGCAATCTACCGACTACGGCGACGACAAGGACCGCGTCATGCAGAAGCAAGACGGCTCTTTCACCTACTTCGTGCCCGATGTGGCCTACCACATTGCCAAGTGGGAGCGCGGTTTCACCAAGGTGGTGAACATCCAGGGCACCGACCACCACGGCACCATTGCCCGCGTGCGCGCAGGCCTGCAGGCCGCCAACGTGGGCATTCCCGAGGGCTACCCCGACTACGTGCTGCACACCATGGTGCGCGTGGTCAAGGGCGGCGAAGAGGTCAAGATCTCCAAGCGCGCGGGCAGCTATGTCACGCTGCGCGACCTGATCGAATGGACCAGCAAAGATGCGGTGCGCTTCTTCCTGCTCAGCCGCAAGCCCGACACCGAGTACACCTTCGATGTCGACCTGGCTGTGGCCAAAAACAACGACAACCCGGTGTACTACGTGCAGTACGCCCATGCCCGCATCTGCTCGGTGCTCTCGGCCTGGGGCGGCGATGTGGCCCTGCTCAACACGGTGGATCTGTCGGCGCTGACCAGCCCGCAGGCCCAGGCCCTGATGCTGCTGCTGGCCAAATACCCGGACATGCTCACGGCCGCCGCCAGCGGCTTTGCCCCGCATGACGTGACTTTTTATTTGCGCGAGCTGGCCGCCTGCTACCACAGCTACTACGACGCCGAGCGCATTTTGGTGGACGACGAAGCTGTAAAGCGGGCCCGCCTGGCGCTCGTGGCTGCGACCGCGCAGGTGTTGCACAATGGCCTGGCGGTGCTGGGCGTGAGTGCCCCGCAAAAGATGTAAAACCTGAAAGAGATACAAGGCATGAAGCAAGCGGGCATGGCGCAAGCGGGCAAGACGCAACAGCGTGGCGGAACCTTTCTGGGGTTCATCATCGGCGTGGTGGTGGGCCTGGCCTGTGCGCTGGCGGTGGCAGTCTATGTGACCAAGGTGCCCGTGCCCTTCATCAACAAGGGCCAGACCCGCAGTGCCGACCAGGACGCCGAAGAAGCCAAGAAGAACAAGGACTGGGACCCCAACGCCCCGCTGTACGGCAAGAACCCGGCCAAGCCGGCGCTGGCAGCTGCGTCTGCTGCCTCTGCGGCCGCACCTGCGGTGGTGGCACCCGCCGCGCCGGGGGCCGCCAAGTCGGCCGATGTGAAACCCGCAGACACCAAAAAGCCCGAGGTCAAAGCCGCTGCCTCCGCCGACCCGATTGGCGAACTGGCCAAAGCCAAGACCGCTGCGGCCGAGGGCGAGCCCTTTGTCTACTGGGTGCAGGTGGGTGCCTACCGCACCGCAGAAGACGCCGAGAGCCAGCGCGCCAAGCTTTCGCTCAGCGGGATTGAAACCAAAATTTCCGAGCGTGAGCAGTCCGGGCGCACTGTGTTCCGCGTGCGCGTGGGCCCTTTCGACAAAAAGGAAGACGGTGAAAAGACCAAGGACAAGCTCGACAAGGCCGGGCTGGAAACCGCGCTGGTGCGGGTGCAGCGCTGAAGCCTTGAACCTGTGTGATCAGAACCCAATTGGAGTGTTATGAAACGTCGTGAATTTTCCCTGATGGCCTCGGGCACTGCCCTGACGCTGGGCACCCTGGCAAGCCCTGCGGCCCATGCCCAGGCCCCCAAATTTGAAGCCGGTGAAGACTACAACCTGCTGGACCCGCGCGCGCCGGTGGAAGCACCTGCGGGCAAGGTCGAGGTGGTGGAGTTCTTCTGGTACAGCTGCCCGCATTGCAACGCCTTCGAGCCCACGCTGGCGGCGTGGATTGCCAAGCTGCCCAAGGACATCGCCTTTCGCCGCGTGCCCGTGGCTTTCCGTGACGACTTTGTGCCGCAGCAGCGTCTGTACTACGCGCTCGACGCCATGGGCCTGGTCGACAAGCTGCATGCCAAGGTGTTTGCCGCTATCCACGTGGAGCGGCTCGACCTCGCCAAAGGGCCCGCCATCGTGGAGTGGGTTGCCAAGCAGGGCGTGGACAAGGCCAAGTTCAGCGAGCAGTTCAACTCCTTCACGGTGGCCAGCAAAGCCACCAAGGCCACGCAGCTGCAAAACGCCTACAAGGTCGAAGGTGTACCAGCGCTGGGTGTGGCCGGGCGCTTCTACACCGATGGCTCGCTGGCCAAGGGCATGGAGCGCGCACTCAAGGTGGTGGAGTCGCTGGCCACCAGCGTGCGCAGCGGCAAATAGAGGGCGCGCAGGTTGCGGCGCGCAGCGAGCGGCGCATAGAATGAATACACCCTATACATCCAGCGGAGTGCCCCATGTCGGAGACCAAATTCAGGCTTATCACCCGTAGCGATTTCGACGGGCTGGTATGCGCCGTACTGCTCAAGGAAATGGACCTGATCGATGACATCAAGTTCGTGCACCCCAAGGACATGCAGGACGGCAAGATCGAGGTCAGCAGCCGCGACATCACCACCAACCTGCCCTATGTGCCGGGCGTGCACCTGTGCTTTGACCACCATGCCTCAGAGGCCATGCGCAACGAGAGCCAGTCCAACCACATCATCCATCCGGACGCGCCCTCGGCGGCGCGCGTGGTGTTCGAGCACTACGGCGGCACCTTCCGCTACGGCGAGCGTTTCAACGAAATGATGGAGGCGGTGGACAAGGGCGACTCGGCCCAGTTCAGTGAAGACGAAATCCTCAACCCCAGCGGCTGGGTGCTGCTGAACTACCTGATGGATTCGCGCACGGGCCTGGGGCGCTTCCGCGAATTCCGCGTCAGCAACTACCAGTTGATGATGGACCTGATCGACTACTGCGCCCACCACGGCATTGACGACATCCTGCAGCTGCCCGACGTGGTGGAGCGCGTTGAGCTCTACCACGAGCACGCGGCCAAGGCCAAAGCGCAGTTGCAGCTGTGCACCGAGGTGCACCACAACGTAGCGGTGGTCGATCTGCGCCAGGAAGCCACCATCTATGCGGTCAACCGCTTCATGGTCTACGCCCTATTTCCGCACACGAATATTTCCATGCACGTGATGTGGGGAGTACAAAAGCAGAACACCGTGTGCGCGGTGGGCAAGTCCATTACCAACCGTTCCTCCCCCGTCAACATTGGCGCCCTGATGCTGGTGTATGGCGGCGGTGGCCACGAGAACGCCGGCACCTGCCAGGTGCCCAATGACCAGGCCGACGCGGTGGTGAAGCAACTGGTGGCGCGCATCAACGCATTGGGTTGACGGGCACGGAGCCTGCCAAGCGCTGGCTACAATGGCCACCAGCGCTCTGAGCAAGTTTCGTGCCTTTATGAATTACAAATTCCTTCTCTCTTTGGTGACCGCGGCCCTGCTATGGGGGGCGGGTCCGGTGCAGGCCGAAAAGGCCGACCGCAACAAGCCCATGAACATCGAGGCCGATGCCCTGCGCTACGACGACCTCAAGCAAATCAGCATCTTCACCGGGCGCGTGCTGCTGACCAAGGGCACGATCCAGATCCGTGGCGAGCGGCTCGAGGTGCGCCAGGACGCGGACGGCTACCAGTTCGGCGTGGCCACGGGTGCTGCCGACAAGCTGGCCTTCTTCCGGCAAAAGCGCGAGGCGCTGGACGAGTTCATCGAAGGCGAGGGCGAGACCATCACCTACGACGGCCGCGCCGACACCGTCACCTTCAGCCGCCACGCCCAGTTGCGCCGCCTGCGTGGCACCACCGTGGCCGATGAAATCACCGGCGCCAGCATCGTCTACGAAAACCTCACCGACCAGTTCAGTGTGGACGGCGTGGCCAAGAACGGCCCCAGCGGCGCCTTGGGCAGCGGCCGCGTGCGTGTCATGCTGAGCCCGAAGCCGGAGCCCGCCGCCAGTGCGCCGCCGGCCGACCCGGCCCGGCTCAAGCCCTCCTCCAATGTGACGGTGCCCCCGAAGTGAGTACCGCTGTGACCGATTTCACCGCGGGCAGCCTGACGGCGCAGCACCTGCAAAAGTCCTATGGCAAACGCCAGGTGGTCAAGGACGTGTCGCTCACCGTGCGCACCGGCGAGGTGGTGGGCCTCTTGGGCCCCAACGGCGCGGGCAAGACCACGTCGTTCTACATCATCGTCGGCTTGCTGCGCGCCAGCGGCGGCGACATTGCCATTGACGGTGAATCCATCGAGCACATGCCCATCCATCGCCGCGCACGCCTGGGGCTGGGCTATCTGCCGCAGGAGGCATCGATCTTTCGCAAGCTCAACGTGGAAGACAACGTACGCGCCGTGTTGGAACTGCAGCGCGATGAGGCTGGTGCGCCATTGAAATCTGCCGAAATCGAGAACCGCCTGACCAATCTGCTGCAGGAGCTGCGGGTGGAGCATTTGCGCGAGTCACCTGCCCTGGCCCTGTCGGGCGGCGAGCGCCGCCGGGTGGAGATTGCGCGGGCCCTGGCCACACGGCCGCGTTTCATTCTGCTCGACGAGCCCTTTGCCGGCATCGACCCGATTGCGGTGATCGAGATCCAGCGCATCATCAATTTCCTCAAGGCGCGCGGCATTGGTGTGCTCATTACCGACCACAATGTGCGCGAGACCCTGGGCATTTGCGACCACGCCTACATCATCAGCGATGGCCGCGTGCTCGCCGAGGGCACGCCCTCCGAAATTGTCAACAACGCCGAGGTGCGCCGCGTGTACCTTGGTGAACACTTCAAGATGTAGATTCTGTTGATACCCGCATGAAGCAAGGCCTCTCCCTACGCGTATCGCAGCACCTGGCGCTCACACCGCAGTTGCAGCAGTCCATCCGCCTGCTGCAGCTCTCCACCCTCGAGCTGAGCCAGGAGGTGGACCAGATGCTGGACGAAAACCCGTTTCTGGAGCTCGCCGAAGAGCATGCCGAGCGTGAAGACTTTGGTCTGGCGCAAACCGACACCCCGGTCAGCGAGGGTGACCGCGAGGCCGAATATGCCGCCACCCCCATGGCCGACATGGGCAGCGCCACCGTGACCAGCACCAGCACGGACGAAGACAACGCGCCGCTGGGCGGCGACGAGGGCATTGACTGGGACGGCGACGGCAGCACCGACATGGCACCCGACGACGGCGAGTGGGGGGTGGATGCCAAAGCGCGCAGCAACAACCTCAATGGCGACGAAGACAAGGACGCCACCGAGCTGGCCCGCACGCAGGAGAGCCTGCAGGCCTTTTTGCACCGCCAGGCGCTGGGGCTGCGTTTGAGTGCCGAAGACCGTGCCGCACTGCGCTTTCTGATCGAGTCGCTCAATGACGACGGTTACCTGGACGAGCCGCTGGAAGAACTGGCGCGCACCCTGAACCCGGCCGATGACGAAGAACTGCATGAGCTGGTGCACCACTTCTCGGTGGCGCTGGGCCTGCTGCACAGCCTCGAGCCGGTGGGCGTGGGCGCGCGGGGCTTGGCCGAATGCCTGCGCCTGCAAATCAGCGCCCTGCTGCAGAACGCGGAGCTGGACTGGGACGACCGTGCGGTGCTGGAAGTCGCCCTGCACATCTGCCAGCAGCCCATGGAGCTCCTGGCGCGCCGGGACATCAAGCGCCTGGTGCAACTCGGCGTCGGCAGCGACGCCCTGGTGCGCGAAGCCATTGCAGTCATCGCCCGGCTGGAGCCCAAGCCGGGGCGGCGCTTTGTCGATGTGGAGCGCAACATCGTGGTGCCCGATGTGCTGGTAACGCAGGTGAGCAACCCGAACAAGGCAGCGCAAGTCAAATTCCGCGTGATGCTCAACCCCGAGGTGATGCCGCGCCTCAAGGTACACGACATCTATGCCAACGTGCTGCGCAACCACCGTGGCGGACGGGACAGCGCCAGCCACGCCGCCCTGCAGCAGCGCCTGCAGGAAGCGCGCTGGTTCATCAAGAACATCCAGCAGCGCTTTGACACCATCCTGCGCGTGAGCACCGCCATCGTCGAGCGGCAAAAGAGTTTTTTCACCCACGGCGAGCTGGCCATGCGCCCGCTGGTACTGCGCGAGATTGCCGATGAACTGGGCCTGCACGAGTCCACCATCAGCCGCGTCACCACTGCCAAATACATGGCCACGCCCTTCGGCACCTTTGAGCTGAAATATTTCTTTGGCTCAGGGCTTGGCACCGAGTCCGGCGGCAATGCGTCGAGCACGGCGGTGCGCGCCTTGATCAAACAATTCATCGGCGCCGAGAGCGCCAAAAAGCCGCTGTCGGACAACCAGATTTCCGAGATGCTCAAGGAGCAGGGCATTGAATGCGCCCGGCGCACCGTGGCCAAATACCGCGAGGGGCTGAAGATCGCCCCCGCCTCCCTACGCAAAGCGCTATGAACCAACTGCAACTCTTTTTACCTTGCGCCGCGGGCGTCGAGGATTATCTGGCGCCGGAGATCCTGCAGATCAGCGGCCTGCCTCCTGGCTGCATCACCAAGCAGCGCGGCGGTGTGGCGGTGCGCACCTCGCTCGACGATGCCATGCGCCTGAATCTGTACTGCCGCCTGGCGCAGCGCGTGTTGGTGCTGTTAAGTTACACCGAATACCGCAGCGAGAACGACCTGTACCGCGCCGCCATGGCCGTGCCGTGGGAGCGCTGGTTCACACCGCGCGAGAGCATCAAGATCGAAGTCACGGCCCAGCACAGCCCGCTCACCTCGCTCAACTTTGCCGCGCTCAAGGTCAAGGACGCGGTGTGCGACCGCTTCCGCGAAGTGGCAAACGGCGTGCGCCCGGATGTCAACACCCAGTGGCCCGATGTGCGCATCTACGCCCACCTGACCACTGATGCCTGCTCGCTCTACATCGACACCTCGGGCGAGCCGCTGTTCAAGCGCGGCTGGCGCGAGGACAAGGGCGACGCCCCACTGAAAGAAACCCTGGCCGCCGCCATGATTGCCGCCAGCGGCTGGGCCGCGGGTGACGCCGACCTGATGCCACTCTACGACCCCTGCTGCGGCAGCGGCACGATTGCCATCGAGGCGGCGCAGATTGCCTGCAACATTGCCGCCGGTTCGCTGCGCCGCTTTGCCTTTGAAAAATACGTGCCGTTTCGCCAGCAGGTCTGGGCCGACATGAAGAAGGAAGCGGCCGAGTCCGTGGTCAAACCCGATCCTGGGCAGAAGGCGCTGATCTACGGCAGCGATGTATCGCACCGCATGGTGGACTTTGCAGAGCGTAATGCCCAGCGCGCAGGCGTCGCCGATGTGATCGAGTTCCGCGGCGGCGACGCCTTGCAGCGCATGCCGCCGATTGAAGGCGGCGGCGTGATGATTCTGAACCCGCCCTATGGCGAGCGAATCGGCATTGGCGGTGTGGCGGGCGAGGGCGTGCAGGCCCGCTACGGCGCACGCGAGCTGGCCGAAACGCAGGACGGCGGTGAATTTTTCACGCAACTGGCCAGCCACTGGAAAAAGAATTTCTCCGGCTGGCAGGCCTGGATGCTCACGCCCGATTTGAAACTGCCGGGCAAGATGCGCCTGAAAGAATCGCGCCGCGTGCCCCTATGGAACGGCCCGCTGGAATGCCGCCTTTTTAAATTCGAGATGGTGGCCGGGCGCATGACCAAGGGCGCAGCCAATGGAGCCGAATAAGCGCGCCATTCTGCTCGACACCAACATCGTGCTGGACCTTTTTGTGTTCAATGACCCCGCTACCCCGGCCCTGTTGGCAGCACTGAACGGCGGGGGCTTGTGCTGGATCGCCAGCCAGCCCATGCGCGATGAGCTGGAGCGTGTACTGGCCTACACCCACATCGCGCCGCGCCTGGCGTTTTACCAACTCAGCGCTGCCGATGTGCTGGCCCGTTTTGATGCCATGGTGCAGATCGTCGCGGCAGCGCCCAAAGTGCAGCTCACCTGCAAGGACGCCGACGACCAGAAGTTCATCGACCTGGCTGCCGCCCACCAGGCCGTGCTGCTGAGCAAGGACCATGCGGTGCTGGCCCTGGCCAAGCGCTTGCGGGCTTTTGGTGTGCAGGCCAGTACCGCCCTCACACCGTAGGCCGCTTTCAAGCCGCCAGCGCCAGCACCTCTTCCCCCTGCAACAGGAAACTGCCTGCGGTAGCGCGCGGCCAGCTCATGCGGTAGATCAGGGGCAGGGCCTGCAAGTCACTTTCCAGCAGCGCCCGATCGGGCAATTGCGTGAGTATCAGCTGCGCCAGCGAGCGCACCGTCTGGTCGCGCGAGCGGCGCACGATGTGGTGGGCGGTGATCTGGTTGGGGTGTTCAATGCCCGCGGCCTGCACCAGCTCCTGCAGGGCGTGCAGGGTTTGCTGGTGGAAGTTGAAGACGCGCGTGGCCTTGTCTTCCACCACCAGCGACTGCTGGCGCTGCGGGTCCTGCGTGGCCACACCGGTGGGGCAGCGCCCGGTGTGGCAGGTCTGCGCCTGCAGGCAGCCCAGCGCGAACATGAAGCCGCGTGCGCTGTTGCACCAGTCGGCGCCCAGCGCCATGAGCCGCGCAATGTCAAAGGCGCTGGTGACCTTGCCAGCCGCGCCAATCTTGACACGCTCACGCAGGCCCACGCCGCGCAGCGTGTTGTGCACCAGCAGCAGGCCCTCCTGCAGGGGCGAGCCGACGTGGTCGGTGAACTCCACGGGTGCTGCACCGGTGCCGCCCTCGGCCCCGTCGACGACGATGAAGTCCGGCGTGATGCCGGTGGCCAGCATGGCCTTGACCATGGCAAACCACTCCCAGGGGTGGCCTATGCAGAGCTTGAAGCCGGTGGGCTTACCGCCCGAGAGATGGCGCAGCTTGTCGATGAAATGCATCATTTCCACCGGCGTGGAGAAGGCGCTGTGCGAGGCCGGTGAGACGCAGTCCACGCCCTCTGGCACACCGCGTGCCGCGGCAATTTCGGCCGTGACCTTGGGGCCGGGCAGCACGCCGCCGTGGCCCGGCTTGGCACCCTGGCTGAGCTTGAGTTCAATCAGCTTGACCTGCGAGTCGCAGGCATTGGCAGCGAATTTTTCGGCGTTGAAGCTGCCATCCACATTGCGGCAGCCAAAGTAGCCGGAGGCAATTTCCCAGATCAGGTCGCCGCCATGTGTGCGGTGGTGGGTGGAGATGGAGCCTTCGCCCGTGTCGTGCGCAAAGCCGCCGCGCTTGGCGCCCGCGTTGAGCGACTGGATGGCATTGGCACTCAAGGCGCCAAAGCTCATGGCCGATATGTTGAAGACGCTGGCGCTGTAGGGCTGGGCGCAGTCGGCACCGATGGTGAGGCGGAAGTCGTGCGAGGCCAGGCGGGTGGGCGCCACCGAATGGTTGATCCACTCGTAGCCTTCGGCATGCACATCCATCTGCGTGCCAAACGGGCGCTTGTCCACCTGCGCCTTGGCGCGCTGGTAGACCAGCGAACGCTGCGCGCGGGAAAAGGGCTGTGCGTCGTTGTCGGCCTCAAAGAAGTACTGGCGAATCTCCGGGCGTATGGCCTCCAGCGCAAAGCGGATGTGGCCGATGACGGGGTAATTGCGCAGGATGGAGCGTTTCTTTTGCTGCAGGTCGTAGACCCCCACGGCCACCAGCACGCCACACAGAAACAGCGGCCATCCACCCACACCAAACACCAGCAGGGAAAAGCCGCTGAGTAAAAAGCCCAGGCAGCACAGGCCAAAGGCCAGATAGCGGGTGGGGAAGAATTTATCCAGGGCTTCAATCATGCGGTCTCTCCTAGGGCGCGACAATAGCAGCCATCCCCCTGTTTTGCCCAGCCCATGACCACAAATACCGCCCCTGCAGCCGCAGCCACTCTGAGCCCCGAAGAGTTCGACGAGATCGACAGCATCCTGGACGACCTGCGCCAGCGTTTTGACGAAACGCCGCAGTGGGAGTTTTGCGAGGGCTTCATGGCCGCGCTCATCGTCTGCCGCCGCGCCATACCGCAGCCCGAATACCTGGCCGTGCTGCTCGACAGCGCTGATGACGTGGCAGGCAACGAAAAGACCCAGGGTGCCTTTGCCAATGCCGCGCAGGAAGCGCGTTTTCTGGCGCTCTGGCAGCGCCGCTGGGACGACATCGAGCAAGGCCTGGCCGCCGAAGTCGAAAGCCTGGACGATGAGCGTGCCTACCACCCCGAGGTGATGGACGTGCGCGGCGCCGTGGCCGCCCTGCCCGAGGCCGAGCGCGCCGAGATGGCCGGTGAGGTGCTGCCCTCGTTCGCCCAGGTCTGGGCGGTGGGCTTCATGTACGCCGTGGAAAACTGGCCCGACGAATGGCAGCCCCCACGCGACAAGGAAGCCCGCAAGTGGCTGGACGACGCCCTGCAGCGCCTGGTGGCCCTGACCGAAGACGACGAGGACGAGCCCACGCTCTCGGTGTTTGACGACGAAGGCGTGCCCACCGTGAGCGTTGCCCGCTTCAATGCCTTTGCAGACGCGGTGTGGGCGATTTACGACCTGCGTGAAATGTGGCGCAACATCGGCCCGCGGGTGGAGACGCTGCACAAGGAAGCGCTACCGGGCCGCAACGACCCCTGCCATTGCGGCAGCGGTAAAAAGTTCAAGAAGTGCCACGGTGCTTGAGCGCCGGGCACCGTTTTTGCCGACAGGCTTCTAGAATTTGTAGCCGGCGGTCAACATGTAGATGTTGGACTTCAGCTTGAGCGTGTCGCCCGCGCCGACGGAGCGGTCGTTGTACTGGTCCACCATGTACTCCAACTGGCCAAACCAGTTCTTGCCAAACATGGCCTGCACACCCAGGCCGTAGCCCCAGCCGTTGTCGAAGTTGTAGCTGTTGCCCAGCGAGTCTTTCAGGTTGGCATTCAGGTAGGCCAGCTTGGCGTAGCCCATCCAGTCGCGGTTGAAGGCATAGCCGGGCGTGACGTACAGCGAATAGGCATCGCGCACCTTGTACTGGTTGGCACCGATGCTGCCCGCTTTCAGATCGCTGGCATTGGCGGTGAGGCCCACGCCGACCACGAACACATCGCTGACGGGTGCGTTGTACTGCAACTGGAACACGCCGTTGTAGTCGTTATTCGTGGAACTGAGTGAGCCCCCATGCACGTATTCGGTGGTGGTATCGGCCGAGGTGGCCCCCAAGCCGATGCTGAAGCCTTCAAAGCTGCTGGACTGCGCATGGACCAGCGGGGTGGCCAATGCGGCGATGGCGGCAGTGGCCAGCAACGGTTTCGTCAATGTTTTCCTCATGCGGCGCTCCTATGAAACAAAAAAATGAGAACACGCTGCAAGGAGACATGCATTCCCCTGCAGCGGCTCTCATCTTGGAGCGCCGGTCCTGCCAGGCCTTGATAAAAATCAGACTGGCAGGGTGTTGCTAGCCACTCAAGGGGTCATTCCCAACAGGCGCGGCAACCACAAGGTCAGCGCAGGTACATAGGTCACCACACCCAGGAACACCAGCATGGTGAGCAGCCACGGCATCACAGCCAGGGTCAGCTCGCTGATGCCCATCTTGGTAATGCCCGAGGCCACATACAGGTTCAGCCCCACCGGCGGGTGGCACATGCCCACCTCCATGTTGACCACGATCAGGATGCCGAAGTGGATAGGGTTGATGCCCAGCTTGATGGCCACCGGGAACAGGATGGGTGCGAGGATCAGGATGATGGAGCTGGGCTCCATCACATTGCCCGCCAGCAGCAGCAATACGTTGACCACCAGCAGGAAGGCCACCGGTCCGAAGCCCTGGTTGATCATCCAGTCGGCCATGGCCTGCGGGATGTTCTCGCTGGTCATCAGGAAGCTGAACAGCACCGCGTTGGTGATGATGTAGAGCAGCATCGCGCTCATGCTGGCCGAATCCAGCAAGACCTTGGGGATTTGCTTGATCGACATGTCCTTGTAGACAAACACCGCCACGATGAAGGCATACACCGCCGCCATGGCCGCCGCTTCCGTGGGCGTGAAGATGCCGCTGTAAATGCCACCCATCACCACCACGATCAGCAAGAGGCCCCACACGCTTTCCTTGAAGGCGGTGAAGCGCTCGCCCCAGCTCGCCTTGGGCATGCGCGGGTAGTTGTTCTTGCGCGCAATGTTCCAGGTGGTAAAGCCCAGTGCCACCGCCAGCGCAACGCCCGGCACGATACCGGCGATGAACATGGCGCCCACCGACACGTTGGTGGAAACCGAGAACATCACCATGGCAATCGAGGGCGGAATCAGGATGCCCAGCGAGCCCGAGGTGGTCAGAATGCCCGCGCCAAACTTGTTGGGGAAACCCTGCTTGACCATGGCCGGCAGAATCACCGAGCCGATGGCCACCACCGTGGCGGGCGAGGAGCCCGACACCGCCGCGAACAGCGCGCAGGCCATCACACCGGCCAGGCCCAGGCCGCCGTGCCAGTGGCCAATCATGCTGGTGGCAAAGCGGATCATGCGCCGCGCCACACCGCCGTGGGTCAGGAAGTTGCCCGCCAGGATGAAGAACGGAATCGCCATGATCTCGAACTTCTCGATGCCGGTAAACAGTTTCAAAGCCACCGACTGCACCGGCACATCCGTCATGGTGAACAGGAAGGTGAGCACGGTCAGGCCCAGCGAAATGCTGATGGGCATGCCGGTGAGCATGAGCACAATCAGCAGCACAAAAATAATGGCGGCGTTCATGTGGTGGCTCCTTTCACGTCGAGCAGTTTGTCGGCACTGTCGTCCTCAATGCCTTCGACATGGCTGTGGTCATGGTGCGGCAGATCGCCGCCATGGCCGAAGTTCCAGGCCACCTGCAGAAAGCGAAAGCACATCAGCGAGGAGCCCAGGGGCACGCACAGGTAGACCATCCACATCGGCACTTCCAGGTCGGCCGAGGTCTGGTCGGTGTGCCCGATGTGCCAGACAAAGTTGGCGCCCAGGGCGGCCACTGTGCCGGTAAACAGCGCGCCGGCCAGCAGGCCAAACAGGATCAGCATGCGCTGCGGTTTGCCAGTGAGCTTGCGGATGATGACGTCCACGCCCACGTGGATGCCGGTGCGCACGCCATAGGCGGCGCCAAACTTGGCCATCCAGACGAACATGAAGATACACAACTCCTGCGCCCAGCTGACGTTGAGCTGCACGGTGTAGTCCTGGATGACAGGCACCCCGGACAGAAAGCGGTGCAGCACGGCCAAAAAGATGACGACAGTGGCAGCACCGATGAGGAAGGCAATCAGCCATTCCTCCAGGTGGTTCAAGATGCGGTTGATCACGCAAGCTCCCGTTGGGTGGCGCTGCGCTTACTTGGCCGGCACAAAGCCGGTGGCCTTGTAGGCCGCATCAATCGTGGCCTTGCCCACGCGGCCTTCCATTTCCTTGTGCACCGGCATCAGCGCCTTCTTCCACTCGTTCAGTTCAGCTGCGGTGGGGGTGTAGATGGTGGTCTTGCCGTTGGCCTTGATCTTCTCCAGGGCCTGTGCGTTTTCGGTGGCGGCAATGGCGTTGGCGTAGGTGGTGGAGTCCTTGATGGCGCCTGTCAGCGTGGTGCGGATGTCGGCGGGCAGGCCGTCCCAGAAGGGCTTGTTGACGATCACCGCGTAGGCCAGGTGGCCGTGGTTGGAGAGGGTCATGTGCTTCTGCACTTCAAAAATCTTTTGCGTGTAGAAGTTGGAAGGCACGCCCTCGGTGCCGTCGACAACGCCGCTTTGCAGCGCCTGGTAGAGCTCGGAGAAGGCCATCACCTGCGGAATGGCGCCCAGGGCACGCATTTGCGCGTCCAGCACCTTGGAGCTCTGGATGCGCATCTTCAGGCCCTTGAAGTCGGCCACGGCATGCAGCGGCTTGTTGGCGCTCATGATGTGGAAACCGTTGTCCCAATAGGCCAGGCCCTGGATGCCCTTGGGCTCGAGCTTCTTGAACAACTCGGCGCCCAGCGGGCCTTCGGTGATGCCACGGAAGGCAGCGCTGTCCTTGAACAGGAAGGGCAGGTCAAACACTTCAAACTCTTTCACGCCCAAGGGGCCGAACTTGGCCAGCGAGGGGGCCAGCATCTGCACCGAGCCAAGCTGCAGGGCTTCGAGCTCTTCCTTGTCCTTGTAGAGCTGGCTGTTGGGGTAGAGCTCGACCTTCACGCGGCCATTGGTGCGTTGCTCGGCCAGTTCCTTGAAGCGCAGTGCGCCCTTGCCCTTGGGGGTGTCCGGGGCCACCACGTGGCTGAACTTGATGATGATGGGCGCTTGCGCCAGTGCGGCCACGCCGGTGAGTGCGGTGGCGGCCAGAACCGTGGCTTGCACGAGGGTGCGGCGGGTGAATTTTTGCAGGGTGTTGTGCATGCTATGTCTCCGTTATGAAATAGGGTGGCGCGAGTGTGCTGCAAGCCCTGGTGCGCGGCCATTGTGGACTTCCACATACTTGCAAGGCCACGACCCAAAACCAAGGGTTTACCCCCAAAAACCGGGGCAAGCCGGACGTGCTGCGGGCCGCCCCGGGCTAGACTGCGGCCATGCTTGCCACCCAAAACGCCGCACTCGCGTCGCCCACGCAGACCCGCTGGGCCTGGCTGCGGCGCAGCCTGTGGCTCTTGCCCCTGCTGGCCTCGCTGCTGTTTGTGGCCGGGGTGCTGATCTGGGCCTGGCGCTCCGACAGCGCCGAGCGCGAAGACCGGCGCGCGACACTGATTGCCGATGCCCTGAGCAGCGAGGCGCAGCTGCGTTACCAGTTGCAGGTGGAGCAGGCGCACCTGCGCGAACTGGCACGCCAGTTGCCCGGCCTGGCGCGCAATGCGCAGGGGCTGGCCCGCAGTGCCGAGGTGGTGGATGGCCTGCGCCGCCTGTGGCTCAGCGTGACCTGGCTGGACGCCAACAACCGCATCGTTGCCCACGTGCCCGAGCAGGGCCCCCAGGCTGGCGCCCCGATGCTGGACCTGCCCGACGGGCCCGGACTGTCGGCCCATCTGACGCAAGCCTCAGGTGCGGACAGGCTGGTGCTGCGCTATTCACCGGCCTTGCTGCTGCGCCGTGGCATCCCCTGGTGGCTGACGCGCAAATACGATGTGCAGCTGGTCGACTCCAACGAGCAGGTGATTGCCTCGGTCGACCAGGCGCCGCTGCGCACCTCCTCCCAGGGGCGCGAGGGTTACATGGTGGTAGTGGGCGACGATATGCCGGGCGCCTACCTGGAGCTCAGCCTGCGCGAAGTACCCAGTCCGTTTTGGCGCAGCCTGCCGCTGGTGCTGATGGCTGGTTTTCTGGGCCTGATGCTGGTGGCCACCCTGTTGCTGCGCCGCCAGGTGGCGCGCATCAGCCGCGCGGAGGGGGCTTGGCGCACCGAGGCCGCATGGCGCCAGGCGATGGAGGACTCGGCGCTGGTGGGCCTGCGCGCTCGCGACGCCGAGGGCCGCATTCTCTACGTCAACCGCACCTTCTGCCACATGGTGGGTCTCACGCCCGGGCAACTGGTGGGCCTTGCGCCGCCCATGCCCTACTGGCCGCCCGATGCGCT
Source organism: Comamonadaceae bacterium (assembly GCA_947374485.1). Taxonomy (GTDB): domain Bacteria; phylum Pseudomonadota; class Gammaproteobacteria; order Burkholderiales; family Burkholderiaceae_C; genus Allorhodoferax. Next base: position 28,660 of record CANCCF010000016.1, read on the forward strand.
CGACGAGGTGATGCTGCGCCACAAGCGCAACCTGGAGGGGCGCGCGCCGCGCGACGGCTATGAAGCCCTGTGGTGCCACCAGGACGGACGGCGCCTGAATGTGATGGTGTTCGAGTCGCCCCTGATCGATGCGCAAGGGCAGCAAACCGGCTGGATGGGCTCCATCATCGACATCACCGCGCGCAAGCAGCTCGAAGAGCGTGAACGCCACCGTGCCGAGGCCATGGCCCAGCAATCACGCCTGACCACGCTGGGCGAAGTGGCCTCGGCCCTGGCGCACCAGCTCAACCAGCCGCTGACCGTCATCATGGGCTACAACGCCGGTCTGCAGCGCATGCTGGCCGACGCCGGCTATGACAACCAGGCGGTGCTGCATGCGCTGGCGCAGCAGGGCGAGCAGGCGGCCGAGGCCGGGCGCATTGTGCGCCGCATCCGCGAGTTCCTGACGCGCCGCGGCCCGCAGCGCGAGGCCTGCGACCTGGTAGCCGTGGCGCAGCGCGCTGCTACCTTGCTGCAACGCGATCTGGGCCCCGCTGGCGTGCAACTGCAATGGCAACTCGGCAGCAGCCTGCCGCAGGTGTTTGCCGACCCCATCCTGCTCGAGCAGGTGCTGATCAACCTGATGCGCAACGCGGCGGACGCCATGGCCGGGGGCGCGCAGCCAAGGGAAGGTGGCAACACGCTGCGCATCACGGCCCAGCGCAGTAGTGAGCGCTTTGTGCGCATGGATGTGGAAGACAACGGCCCCGGCCTGGCAGGGCGCACGGTGGAGCAGCTGAGCGCGCCTTTTTATTCCACCAAGTCCGACGGCATGGGCATGGGGCTGGCGATTTGCCGCTCCATCATCGAGGTCCACCACGGCGGCATGGACGCGGGCCGCAGCAGCCTGGGCGGCGCACGCTTTTCCTTCACCCTGCCGGTGTTTGATGTGCAGATGCAGCAGGCCCGCCTGGACGATGAAGATGCGCAGGCCCTGCTGGAGGGGGCGCCATGAGCCTTGCGTCCGTGCAACCCACGGTGCACCTGGTGGACGACGAGGCCACGGTGCGCGCCGCGCTCGAATTTTTGCTCGCCTCCCACGGCCTGGCGGTGTGCAGCTATGCCAGCGGTAGCGCCTTTCTGGCGCAGCTGGAGGCCGGGCCACTGGCGCCCGGCTGCATTCTGCTGGATGTGCGCATGGAGCCGCTGTCGGGCCTGCAGGTGCATGACGAACTGGTGGCGCGCGGTGTGGCCACGCCGGTGATTTTTTTGACGGGCCACGGCGACATCCGAATGGCCGTGGCGGCACTCAAAAAGGGTGCCTTTGATTTCGTGGAAAAGCCCTTTGGCGATGCCGCCCTGGTGGAGCGTGTGCGCGACGCGCTGGCCGTGGACGCCGCGCAGCAGCAACGTCTGCAGGACGGCGACTCGCGCGGCGCCCTGCTGGCCGCCCTGACCCCGCGCGAGCAGGACGTGATGCAGCGCGTGGCCGCGGGCAAGCTCAACAAGGTGATTGCCGACGAGATGAATGTCTCCATGCGCACGGTGGAGGTGTACCGCGCCCGCGTCTATGCCAAGTTGGGTGTGCGCTCCAGCGCCGAGTTGGCTACGCTCTTGGCGCGGGCCTGAGCAATTCGACCAGACGCGCCAGGGCGCGCTGCACGGTGGCGGCCCGCACGGCGGCGCGGTCACCGGCAAAGTGCTGCACTTCCGCGTGGATGCCTGAGGGCAGGCCCCAGGCCAGCCACACCGTGCCAACCGGTTTTTCTGCGCTGCCACCGCCTGGCCCGGCAATGCCGGTCACGGCTACCGACACTTGTGCCAGTGCATGCCGCAAGGCGCCTTCGGCCATGGCCCGCGCCACGCGTTCGCTCACCGCACCGTGTGCGGCAATAAGGGCTGGATCCACCCCCAGCATGGTGCTCTTGGCGGCGTTGGAATAGGTCACAAAGCCGCGCTCAAACCAGTCGCTGGAGCCGGCCAGATCGGTGCAGGCCGCGGCGATCAGGCCGCCGGTACAACTCTCGGCCGTGGCCAGCTTGTGCTGTTGCGCCAGCAGCAGGCCCGCCAGCTGGGCGCAGAGTTCGGCAGTGCTTGCCTGCGGCGCGTGGGCCATCAAAAGAACTTCCACAGCGCAAGCACCAGCAGCGTGCAGGCGGCAGCCACCAGGTCATCGAACAGAATGCCAAAGCCCGCCTTGCTCCAGGCATGGCGGTCGGTCTGCGGGTCCACGCCATGGAACAGGGCATCGGCCCAGCCCACCGGCCCGGGCTTGACCGCATCAAAAAAGCGGAACAAGCCAAAGGCCATGGTCTGCGCCGCCAGGCTGGCCGGCATCAGCAGCCACAGCACCAGCCAGAAGGCCACCACCTCGTCCCAGACGATGCTGCCCGGGTCCAGCACCCGCATGTGGCGCGCCGTCACCGTGCAGGCCCACCAACCCAGCGGCAGCGAGGCGGCAATCACCCAGCCCCAGGCGGCGGGGCTCAGCCACTGCGAAAGCACCACGTAGGCCACCCACGCCCACAGCGTGCCCGCTGTGCCGGGGGCCACGCGCGACAGGCCCGAGCCAAAGCCCAGCGCGAACCAGTGCGCCGGGTGCGAGAGCATGAAGCGAACACTGGGGCGGGTGATGGCGCGTGCCAGGGGTTCGGCCACGGGGGCGGTCACAGGGTCGGCCATCGGGAGGTCTTGCATGGCCAGATTATCCGGGACGCCGACTCCAGCTCCCTGCCCGGCTCAGCCCTTGCTGGTGCAGTTGAACATCCAGCAAATGCCGTACGGGTCCACCAGGTGGCCGAACAGGGCGCCCCAGAACATGTCGGTCAGCGGCATGCCCACCTTGCCGTTCTGGGCCAGGGCGTCGAACAGGCGGTGGGTCTCGGCGCGGGTGTCGGGCTCCAGGTTGATGTGGATGTTGTTGCCCTGGGTGAGGGTGAAGCCCATGGTTTCGGGCGCATCGGTGCCCATCAGCTTGTGGCAGCCCAGAATGGTCAGCTCCACGTGCATGACCAGGCTTTTGTCGGCCTCTGCCATGGGTGGCTGCTCGGGGCCTGGGGGCACGTCGCCAAAGCGCTGCAGCATGCCGAAGTCGCCGCCAAAGACCGAGCGGTAAAACACAAAGGCGTTTTCGGTGGTGCGGTTGAAGTTGAGGTAGGTGCTGACGCTGGCCATGGGCTTCTCCTTTTTGGGGTGTGTGGATTCAGGTCTTGCTTTGCAGCTGGGCCAGGTAGGCCTGCAGCACATCCAGATTGCCGCTCCAGCCCTGTTGCATGCCTTCGAACCCTGCCTCAAAGGTGGCGGTCTCTTCAGCGCTGGCCTGCCAGGGTTCCCAGTGGATGGTGATCAGGGTCTGGTCGCCATCGGCCTCCAGCGTGGTGACCGACCAGGTCTGCAGTGGCCAGGTGGGGGACAGGGGGTGGCGGGTGGTGCCGCCCAGGGCATCGGAAAAATTCTGCACCAGCGCCAGGCGGTGCGGCGGTTCGATTTCACGCAGGTTCCACTGGCCCCACATCTGCATGCCGCCCGGCATGTGCAGGCAGTACAGAAAGCTGCCGCCTTCGCGGAAGTCCAGCGTGCTGTGTGCCATGCGGCTGCCCTTGGGGCCCAGCCAGTGCGGCAGGTGCTGGGGCTGCGTCAAGACCTCCCACATGAGCTGGCGCGGGGCATCAAGGCGGCGCTGGATGACGAAGGGTTGTGTCACGGCTTTTTTCCTGCGGCCTGCGACTGCAAGCCAAATCTGCAGCTTAGCAAATGTGCCGATGAAAAGCTGCGCTAAACAGCAGGCGCGAAATGGTCAAAAGAATGAAAGTCTGTGTCGAGCAAGGTCTGCCCAGCGGGGCCCAGCAGGCGCAGGCCCGGTGCGGCCTCAATGCAACCCACGCGGGTGACCGTTGTGTTGCTGGACACCGCAGCGGCCTGCACGGCGTTGCGCTGTGCGGGTGCGGCGGTGAACACCAGCTCGTAATCGTCGCCACCACTGAGCACGTGCTGCAGCACCTGCGGGCGCAGTGCCGCGTCGGCCAGCAGCGCGCCGGCCTGGGCTGAATAGTGGTGGGCGCCCAGCAGGTGAACAGCCAGCGAGGTGTCCAGCGTGGCACCTGTGCCGGAATGCTCCAGGATGTGGCCCAGGTCGCCCAGCAGGCCGTCGCTGACGTCGGCGCAAGCACTGGCAATGCCGCGAAGGGCCAGCCCCAACGCCAGGCGCGGCGTGGGTCGCTCCAGGCGTTGGCGGGCCAGGGCGAAATCGGCCGCAGCCAGCTGCAAGGGCGCTGCGGCGGCGATGCCCGAGTCCGCCGCACCGGTGCCTGAACCTCCTGTGGCTGCGCGGGAAGGAGTGCCTTGCCCCAGGCTTTGGCGCTGGTGCAGCAACTGCGCCAGCGCCAGGCTGGCGTCGCCCAGCGTGCCGCTGACATACACATCGTCGCCCGCCTGCGCGCCGCTGCGCAGCAGGGCCTGCCCTTGCGGCACCTCGCCAAAGACGGTGATGCAAATGTTCAGCGGCCCGCGCGTGGTGTCGCCGCCAATCAGCTCGCAGCCGTGCAGGTCGGCCAGCGTCAGCAGGCCTTGTGAAAAGGGCGCCAGCCAGGCCTCATTCGCATCCGGCAGCGACAGTGCCAGGGTGAAGGCTACGGGGGACGCGCCACAGGCGGCCAGGTCACTCAGGTTCACCGCCAGTGCCTTGTGGCCCAGGGCATACGGGTCCACATCCGGGAAAAAATGGCGACCGCTCACCAGCATGTCGGTGGAGATGGCCATCTGCATGCCGGGGGCGCTGTGCAGCAGGGCACAGTCGTCGCCCACCCCCAGCACGGCACGCGGCGTGGGGCGGGTGAAGAAGCGCTGGATCAGGTCGAACTCGCCCATGCCACCCAGCCTATGGCGCCGTGGCGCGCACCGGCCAGACAAAGCTCAAGGGGGCAGTGCGCAGGCGCCGTCCTATGGCCTTGTAGATCAGGCTGCGGCCAATGTCGGACACATCATGGGCGCGCAGGGCCACGCGAAAGGCAAAGAAATAGCTCACCGTGACGTTCATCAGGCCAATCAGCGGAATGGCCGCCACGGCCCACCAGAAGTCGGGGTGCTGCAGCACCTCGGTGCCCAGGCTGGCACAGGCCGCACCGAGCTGCCCGGCCGAGAGGGTGACGTGGCGCACATCCAGTGGAATGGCAAAGAAACCCATGATGGAGGGCGTGAGGCCCATGATGAAACCCAGCGAAATATTGGCGGCCAGGCCCGAGATGTTGTGGCGCCAGAAACGCGCCCAGCGCGCCGCGCGTTTGGCGCCCAGCACTGCGGTGAAGCGCGGGTTGTAGCGCATGGCCGAGTCCAGCCGGTGCAGCACAAACCAGTTCTCCACCCAACCCGCCAGGATGCTGCTGGAAAACAGCAGCACACCGGTGAAGGCGGCATACAGGACGCTGGGGCCTTGCAAGGTGAGCGAGTGCAGCACGTAGTTGGCGGTGGCCGCATCGATCATGGGCGCGCCCCGCACTTGCTGCACACCCAGCGCCAGCAAAATGGTGGCGGGGAACACCAGCGCCACATTGCCAATGACGGCCGCCGTTTGCGAGCGTACCAGGTGCGCCACCTCGTCCACAAACGCGTCCAGCGCCTGTGGGGTGGAGACATCCTTGAGCTTGGCCGCCATGGCCGGGGCTGTCATGGCGGGCTGTTTGGTGGCCAGGGTGAAGTGCAGCAGCTGGATCAGCACGAAGCTGGCGGCATACACCACACCGGCCCAAAAGCCGTACCAGAAGGCACCCAGGCCCAGCGCCATCACGGCGAATTTAAGGGCCGTGGTCAGGGCCGTCAGCAGGCCGCCGCCGGCGGCCTGGTTGAGCATGGTGCGGTACTCTTCCGAAGAGCGGGTGATGTAGTGCTCACCGGTTTCCGAGTTGCGCTGGGCCACCTTGGCCGCCAGCAGCGAGGAGCTGGACTGGATGAGTGCGCCCACACTCTTGAGGTCCTGCTCGCGCGTGGCCAGGTGCGAGAGCAACTGCGCCGTGTGCTGGTGCTGGGCGTCGTCGAGCAGGCAGGTCAGCAGGGAGCGGGCCCGCGCAATGCGGTCGCGCAGCTGGCGCAGGCGGAACACCAGGTCTACCGAAATGCCATGCGCATCGAGGTGCTGGTAGACGCTGGAGGCAGCCAGGTTGCAGGCGTCGAGCTGCTGCCGGTAGGCCAAGGCCGCGTCTGCCAGGGCCTGCCCTGCACCCTGGCCCAGCAGCCAGGCGTCGCGCATCTGGTCCAAGCTGGCGGTGAGCTCGCGAAACGGGCTGTGCGCGCGCGCCGTGCTGTCCATGCGCAGGCGCACCTCGGGCGAAAAGCCGGTGGCGCGGATCTGGCTGGTGCAAAAGGTCAAGGCGTCGAGCAAGGTGTCTTGCCAGTGGGTCAGGCCTGGGTTTTCCTTCACATGGTGGCCGTCCGAGGGCATGCTCAGCATGTGCGACAGGCGCTGCAGCAGTGGCGGCGGCAGGGCCGCGAGCCAGTGCGCGTCCTGCGGGTGCGACAGCACCAGGGCAAAGAGTTCGGCCGCATCCGTGGTCTGGGGCGAGGCGGGCAGCCAGCGGTGGTGCAGGCGCTGTACCAACTCGCTGACAAAGGCGTTGCGCGCTGAGAAACCGTAGTCGGAGAGCAGACTGCCCAGGTCCACCGAGGTCAGCAACTGGCGCCACCAGTGTTGAAAGCGTTCGCGGGTGTCGGGCCTGGCCTCCAGCACGTCGAGCAGCATCTCGGTGTGGCCGATGGCGGTGGCAGCTCTTGCCTGGGGCCCGCGAATCCAGTCCAGCAGTTCAATCAGCCAGAGGTGGCGGTGCACCAGGTCCGCCTCCGGATCCAGTGCCTCCAGCAGGGCAGGCAGGTCGCGGGCGGGTTGTGTCATTGAGTGTGCAGAATGCGGGTGGCTTGGGGCTTTTAGTGCAGGGTGCGCGACTTGCCCAGGCCGTGGTCGCCGCTCAGCGCGTCGAGCACGAACATGGGCACATCGGCGTCGAATTTCTCGCCGTCTTCGGCCACGCAGAAAAAGATGCCATGCATGGTGCCGGTGGGCGTGCGCAGGCGCGTGCCGCTGGTGTATTCAAACGACTGGCCGGGTTTGAGCAGGGGCTGCTGGCCCACCACGCCCAGGCCCTTGACGCGTTCGGTGTGGCCATTGGCGTCGTTCACGTTCCAGGTGCGCGATATCAACTGGGCCGCCACCTCACCGGTATTGGTCACGGTGATGGTGTAGGCGAAGACGTAAAGATCCTCATCCGGGTTGCTTTGGTCGGGAAGGTACTGGGGTGCCACTTCCACCAAAAATTCATATTTGGGCATGGCGCAATGCTAACTGCGAAAATAGCGCTGCAGTTATCCTGTGCCCAAAGCCCACTACGGAACACTACCGGACCACCACCATGACCTACCGCATTGCCCCCTCCATTCTCTCCGCCGACTTTGCCCGCCTGGGCGAGGAGGTACGCAGCGTTATCGAAGCCGGTGCCGACTGGATCCACTTCGACGTGATGGACAACCACTATGTGCCCAACCTGACCTTCGGCCCCATGGTCTGCGCCGCCTTGAAGCCCCACGCCAAAACGGCCGCCGGTGTGGCCGTGCCGATTGACGTGCACCTGATGATCTCGCCGGTGGACGCGCTGGCTGCAGGGTTTGCCGAGGCCGGTGCCGACCTGATCAGTTTTCATCCGGACGCCAGTGGCCACGTGCACCGCAGCATCCAGGCCATCAAGTCAAAAGGGGTGAAGGCCGGTCTGGTGTTCAACCCGGCTGAGCCGCTGGACGTGCTGGACTGGGTGATTGACGACATCGACCTGGTGCTGATCATGAGCGTCAACCCCGGTTTTGGCGGCCAGAGCTTCATTGATTCGGCGCTGCGCAAGATCGAGGATGTGCGCGGCCGCATCACCGCCTGCGGCAAGGACATCCGCCTGGAGGTGGACGGCGGCATCAAGACCGACAACATCCGCCGCGTGGCCGAGGCGGGCGCCGACACCTTTGTGGCGGGCAGCGCGATCTTCGGCAAGAGCGACTACAAGGCGGTGGTGGATGCCATGCGGCGCGAGTTGGCGGCCTGACGGGCTGCAGAGCGCCCGGCCACGGCTACCGCCGGGGCATTTGCTACACTGGTGCCATGTTTATTCACCGCATCACCATCACGGGTTGTAGCGACCGGGGGGCCTGGCCCTGGCGGACCTCGCCTGCATTGGCTGAGCGCGTCCCCGCGTCCTTCTCCTGAGATTGCGACGCATGCCGGGTGGATGGGCTCGCACTGCGCGCCCATTTCTCGCACCGGAATCTGATAATCCGCTGTGCCTGAGCAACGCGCCCCCTGTCCCTCTTGGGGACCCCGTTTGCAATTCTGGATAAAGGCACGAGCACCGTGATGACTGAAACCCAATTCCAAGCCCTGCAGGGCCAAGGCTACAACCGCATCCCGCTGATGGCGCAAGCCTTTGCGGACCTGGAAACCCCACTGTCCCTGTACCTCAAGCTGGCGCGCAAGCCCGGTGAGAGCGAGCCCGCACCGTTTAGCTTTTTGCTGGAGTCGGTGGTGGGCGGCGAGCGTTTTGGCCGCTACAGCTTTATCGGCCTGCCCGCGCACACCCTGCTGCGCGCCAGCGGCTTTGGCGAGGCGGCCCGCACCGAGGTGGTGACGGACGGTGTGGTGGTGGAAACCTCCCGCATGAATCCCCTGGACTTCATTGCCCAGTACCAGGGCCGCTTCAAGGTGGCCCTGCAGCCCGGCCTGCCGCGCTTTTGCGGCGGCCTGGCGGGCTACTTTGGCTACGACGCGGTGCGCTACATCGAGAAGAAGCTGGAGCACAGTTGCCCGCCCGATGAACTGGGTACGCCCGACATCCTGCTCTTGCAAACCGAAGAACTGGCGGTGATTGACAACCTGTCGGGCAAGCTGCACCTGATTGTGTATGTGGACCCGGAGCTGCCCGATGCCTTTGCCATGGGCCGCGCCCGCCTGGCCACTTTGCGCGCGCAGCTGGCGCAGGCGGTAGTGGCGCCCGAGATCCGACCCAGCCAGAGCCATGAGGCGGTGCGCGACTTCGCCAAGGCCGACTACATCGCCGCCGTGGAGCGGGCGAAAGAATTGATTGCCGGTGGCGACTTCATGCAGGTGCAGGTGGGCCAGCGCATCAAGAAGCGCTACACCGAGTCACCGCTGAGCCTGTACCGGGCGCTGCGTGCGCTCAACCCCAGCCCCTACATGTATTACTACAACTTCAGCGGCGCGGACGGACAGGCTAGTGACTTCCATGTGGTCGGTGCCTCGCCAGAAATTCTGGTGCGCCAGGAGCAAGTGATTACGGAAGGCGTGACCGAGCAAAAGGTCACCATCCGCCCGCTGGCCGGAACCCGCCCGCGCGGCGCCACCCCCGAGCTGGACAGGGCGGCCGAGCACGAGTTGGTGAACGACCCCAAGGAGCGCGCCGAGCACGTGATGCTGATCGACCTCGCGCGCAACGACATAGGCCGCATTGCCAAGACCGGCACGGTGCAGGTCACCGACGCCTTTTGCGTGGAGCGCTACAGCCATGTGATGCACATCGTCAGCAACGTCGAGGGCACGCTCCTGGACGGCATGACCAGCATGGATGTGCTCAAAGCCACCTTCCCGGCCGGCACCTTGACCGGCGCACCGAAGGTGCACGCCATGGAGCTGATTGACCAGCTCGAGCCCATCAAGCGCGGCATCTACGGCGGCGCCTGCGGGTATCTCAGCTATGCCGGTGACATGGACGTGGCCATTGCCATCCGCACCGGCATCATCAAGAACCAGACCCTGTACGTGCAGGCCGCCGCCGGGGTGGTGGCCGACAGCGTGCCCGAACTGGAATGGAAAGAAACCGAAGCCAAGGCCCGCGCCTTGCTGCGCGCCAGCGAGCTGGTGGAAGAAGGACTGGAGTAAGCACCATGACCCACAAAACCCGGTTGCTCATGATCGACAACTACGACAGTTTCACCTACAACATCGTCCAGTATTTTGGCGAGCTGGGGGCTGACGTCGAAGTCTTTCGCAACGACGAAATCACGCTGGAAGAAATTGCCGCACGCCGGCCCGACCGCCTGGTGGTGTCGCCCGGCCCTTGCTCCCCGAACGAAGCCGGTATCTCGGTGCCCGCCATTCGTCACTTCATGGGCAAGCTGCCGATACTGGGCGTCTGCCTGGGCCACCAAAGCATTGGTGCGGCGCTGGGCGGCAACATCATCCGTGCGCAGCAGCTCATGCACGGCAAGACCTCGGTGATCACGACGACGCAAGAAGGCGTGTTTGCCGGACTGCCCGAGACCTTCACGGTGAACCGCTACCACTCGCTGGCCATTGAGCGCAGCACTTGTCCCAAGGAACTGGCGATTACCGCCTGGACCGAGGATGGCGAAATCATGGGTGTGCGCCACTCAGGCCTGCCGTTTGGGGTGCGCATGGAAGGCGTGCAGTTCCACCCGGAAAGCATATTGACCGAGCATGGCCACGCCATGCTGAAGAACTTTTTGGAGTGAACCCCATGCAAGCCAAGGCCGACTTTCGAAGTGACACCGTCACGCAACCCACGGCGGCTATGCGCGCGGCCATGGCCGATGCGCCGTTGGGCGACGACGTGTTTTCCGACGACCCCAGCGTCAACGCCCTGCAGGAGAAGATCGCGGCGCTACTGGGCTTTGAGGCAGCGCTCTTCATGCCCACCGGCACCCAAAGCAATCTGTGCGGCATCCTGGCCCACTGCCAGCGCGGCGACGAGTACATCGTCGGCCAGCTGGCCCACACCTACCGCTGGGAGGGCGGCGGTGCGGCCGTGCTGGGCAGCGTGCAGCCGCAGCCACTGACTCACCAGCCGGATGGCACTTTGCTGCTGGCCGACATCGAGGCCGCCATCAAGCCCGACGACGCGCACTTCGCCAAGACCCGCTTGCTGACCTTGGAGAACACCTGGGGCGGAAAGCTCTTGCCGTTTTCCTATGTGCAAGCGGCCACGGCCTTGGCGCGTGACAAGGGCCTGAGCCGCCATCTGGATGGTGCGCGGCTGTTCAACGCGGCCACCGCACAGGCGGCTCAGAACGGAAGCGGCTACATCGACGCCGGGCCGCCCCAAGTCGGTAACGGCCCCCTTGGGGGGCAGCGAAGCACACGCAGTGGCGAGCGTGGGGGCGATGTCTACGCGGAAGCCCGCGCCATCGCAGGCTGTTTTGACAGCGCGTCGGTGTGCTTCAGCAAGGGCCTGGGCGCGCCGATTGGCTCGGCCCTGTGCGGCAGCAAAGACTTCATTGCCCGCGCCCACCGCATCCGCAAGATGGCCGGTGGCGGCATGCGCCAGGCGGGCATGCTGGCGGCGGCAGCCTCTTATGCGCTGGACCACCATGTGCTGCGTCTGGCCGAAGACCACGCCTTGGCCCAGCGCCTGGCCGAGGGCCTGCGGGGCATCAGCGGCCTGGAGGTCGAAGCACCGCAAACCAACATCGTCTTCGTCGACCTCGTGGGCGCAGCGCGCGAGCGCTCGGCGGCCCTGTTGGAACACCTGAAGGTGCAGGGCGTGCAGATCACCGGCTTGTACCGCCTGCGCTTTGTCACGCATCTGGACGTGAACGCAGCGGGTGTGGACCGCGCCGTGGCGGCCGTGCGCAGCTTCTTTGCGAGCTAAGGCAAGACCATGCCGCTGGACCAGTTGCTGCTGTTCATCGCCGCCGGGCTGCTGCTCAACCTCACGCCCGGGCCGGATGTGCTCTACATCATCAGCCAGTCCCTGCGCCACGGGCTGCGCGCCGGGCTGGTGGCAGCCCTTGGCATCACTGCCGGTTGCTTTGTGCACATCTTTGCAGCCGCTGTGGGCGTGAGCGCGCTCATGCTCGCCTCCAGCACGGCGTTTACCGTGCTCAAGTGGCTGGGTGCGGCGTACCTGGTGTATGTGGGCGTGAACATGCTGTTTTCGCGCGCTCCGGCCGTGCAGGGTGTGGCGGGGGAGGGCGCGCAGGCACCGGCCGCCATGTTGACGGATGGCCCGATGGTGGCTGCTCAGGACAAGATGTCTGCCAATCCCGCCGTGCTGAAAACCATCTTTCTGCGCGGCTTCTGGACCAATGCCTTGAACCCCAAGGTGGCCGTGTTCTTCCTGGCCTTTTTGCCCCAGTTCATTGCGCCCACGGTAGAGCACAAGCCGCTGGCCTTTTTGCTGTTGGGTCTCTTGTTCAATTTCAACGCGGTCTGGGTCAACATGGGCTGGGCCCTGGCCGCCGTCTGGCTGGCGCAAAAAGCTGGCGGCCTGCAGGCGCGCATGCACTGGCTGGACCGCGTGGCCGGTTCGCTGTTCATTGCGTTTGGCTGCAAGCTCGCGTTCACCGACAACCCCGCATCCTAAGGAGCCATTCATGCCCCACAGCACAGGCCTCATCACCCCGCAGCAAGCCCTGCAGCGCACCATCGAGCACCGCGAGATCTTTCACGACGAGATGCTGCACCTGATGCGCCAGATCATGTCCGGTGAAGTTTCCCAGTTGATGATCGCGGCCATCACAGCAGGTCTGCGCGTCAAAAAAGAAACCATTGGCGAGATCACCGCTGCCGCGCAAATCATGCGCGAGTTCTCCACCAAGGTGGAGGTGGCCGACAAGACCCATTTGGTGGACATAGTGGGCACCGGCGGCGACGGCTCCCACACCTTCAACATTTCCACTTGCGCCATGTTTGTGGCCGCAGCCGCAGGGGCCCGGGTCAGCAAGCACGGCGGGCGCAGCGTCAGCAGCAAGAGCGGCAGTGCCGATGTGATGGAGGCGCTGGGGGTGAGCATCAACCTCACGCCCGCCCAGATTGCCCAGTGCCTGAGCGAATGCGGCGTGGGTTTCATGTTCGCGCCCAACCACCATCCCGCCATGAAGAATGTGGCGCCGGTGCGCCGTGAAATGGGCATCAAGACCATCTTCAATTTGCTGGGGCCGCTGACCAACCCGGCCGGTGCGCCGAATATCCTGATGGGCGTGTTCCACGCCGATCTGGTGGGCATCCAGGTGCGTGCCCTGCAGCGCCTGGGCGCCGAGCATGCGTTGGTGGTCTATGGCCGCGACGGCATGGACGAAGTGTCTTTGGGTGCCGCCACGCTGGTAGGCGAGCTCAAGGGCGGCGAAATCCGCGAATACGAAATCCACCCCGAAGACTTTGGCATGGTCATGGCCAGCAACCGGGCTTTGAAGGTGGAAGATGCGGCGTCTTCCCGGGCGATGTTGTTGGGTGTGCTCGACAACCAGCCTAGCGCGGCGCGCGACATTGTGGCGCTCAATGCGGGTGTGGCGCTCTACGCCGCCAATGTGGCGCCCAGCATGCAAGAGGGCATTGCCCAAGCCTATGCGGCGCTTGCATCCGGCGCTGCCAAAGCCAAACTCGAAACGCTGGTGGCCCTGTCGGCCCGCCTGGCAAGCTAAGGAACACATGAGCGATATTCTGGACAAAATTGTGGCGGTCAAGCGGCAAGAAATTGCGGCTGCCAGCAAGCGCAAACCCCTGGACCTGGTCCGTGCAGATGCCGAGTCGCGCGTGCTGACACGCGACTTTGTTGGTGCCATACGCGCCAAGATTGCGGCAGGCCAGCCGGCCGTGATTGCCGAGGTGAAAAAGGCCAGCCCGTCCAAGGGCGTGCTGCGCGAAGACTTCATTCCCGCCGACATCGCACAAAGCTATGCCGAGTTTGGCGCCGCGTGCCTGTCGGTGCTGACCGATGCGCAGTTCTTCCAGGGCAGCGCCGATTTCCTCAAGCAGGCGCGGGCTTCCTGCCAGCTGCCGGTGCTGCGCAAGGATTTCATGGTCGACGCTTACCAAATCTACGAGTCGCGCGCCATGGGTGCCGATGCGGTGTTGCTGATTGCCGCCTGCCTGGACGATGCCGAAATGCAGGACATGGAAGCCATTGCTCTAGGTCTGGACATGGCGGTGCTGGTCGAGGTGCATGACCAGACCGAACTGGAACGCGCTTTGCGATTGAAAACGCCACTGCTGGGCATCAACAACCGCAATTTGAAAACCTTTGACGTGTCGCTGGACACCACGCTCTCGCTGCGCCATTTGGTGCCCGCCGAGCGCATTCTGGTCACCGAGAGTGGCATTCATACGCGGGACGATGTGCTGCGCATGGGTGCGGCAGGTATCAACGCCTTTCTGGTCGGCGAGGCCTTTATGCGTGCGCCCGAGCCGGGTGAGGCGCTGGCCCAGTTGTTCGGCTGAGCCGACGTCGCTGCAAGGTCCGGCCATGCCTCGACAGAAAGCGGTGACTGTGGGGCAGGACAGTCTCTTTGCGCAGGAGGCGCACGAACGCGGAGTGGACCCGCTTAGTGATCAGCTCCGAAGCGCCAATCCCGCCGACTGGCCGGTGGCGTCTGGCTGGCAGCGGTTGGTCGAAGATTTCTTTCAGTCCAGCCAGGGCCAGGCGCTGCAGCATTTTCTGCAAGAACGGCTGAATGCCGGCGCCGTCATTTTTCCGCCGCAGCCCCTACGTGCCTTGCTGCTGACACCTCCAGAGGCGGTTCGCACCGTCATTCTGGGCCAGGACCCCTACCATGGGCGTGGCCAGGCCGAAGGGCTGGCATTTTCGGTGGCCTCCGGCGTGGCCTGCCCGCCATCCCTGCGCAATATCTTCAAGGAATTGCAGCGCGATTTGGGCACACCTCCACCCGCGTTCCCTTATCCGGGCGGCAGTCTGGCGCCGTGGGCGCAAAACGGCACGCTTCTGCTCAATACCTGCCTGACGGTGGAGGAGGGCGAGCCTGCCAGCCATGCCAAACGCGGCTGGGAGGCTTTCACCGACAGCGTCATTCGCCAGGTGTCAGCGCAGCCGCACTCCCTGGTTTTCATGCTCTGGGGCGCACATGCCCAGAGCAAGCTGCCCCTCATCGATGCCAGCCGGCATCGGGTGTTGATGGCCAACCACCCCTCGCCGCTGTCGGCCCTGCGGCCACCACTGCCCTTTATTGGATGTGGACATTTTTCACAAGCCCAGGGCTGGAATGCCGGGCGCGCATAATTCCGTGGCATAATCTGTGGCTCACCTAGGAGAGGTGGCCGAGTGGTTAATGGCAGCAGACTGTAAATCTGCCCTCTTACGAGTACGCTGGTTCGAATCCAGCCCTCTCCACCAGTGATGTGTTGACTGTTGAGCGCGTGCCCAAGAGATGTGCGGGGTTCGTATAGTGGTAATACCTTAGCCTTCCAAGCTAAAGCGAGGAGTTCGATTCTCCTACCCCGCTCCACAGTTGATGTGTTACGACAGTGATGAATTTCGCCCTTTTGGCTCAGTGGTAGAGCACTCCCTTGGTAAGGGAGAGGTCGCGGGTCCGATTCCCGCAAAGGGCACCAGTTTTGTAGCCTCACTTCCGCTCTGGTTGTGAGGCTACGCGGCTTTTGATGTTTTTATCTCACTACTTCTCGGAGTTCGATCATGGGTAAAGAAAAATTCACACGTACCAAGCCTCACGTCAATGTGGGCACCATTGGCCACGTTGACCACGGCAAGACCACGCTGACTGCCGCCATCACCACCGTGCTGGCAGCCAAGTTCGGCGGCCAGGCCAAGGCCTATGACCAGATCGATGCAGCACCGGAAGAAAAAGCCCGCGGCATTACCATCAACACCGCCCACGTGGAATACGAAACGGCCAACCGCCATTACGCCCACGTTGATTGCCCCGGCCACGCTGACTATGTGAAGAACATGATCACCGGTGCTGCCCAAATGGACGGCGCCATCCTGGTGTGTTCCGCCGCCGACGGCCCCATGCCCCAGACCCGCGAGCACATCCTGCTGGCCCGTCAGGTGGGTGTTCCCTACATCATCGTGTTCCTGAACAAGTGCGACATGGTGGATGACGCCGAACTGCTCGAACTGGTTGAA